>NZ_JBEPQV010000026.1:0-121224 GCF_040548035.1 Bradyrhizobium sp. LB8.2
GTAATCCATCCCAGACATCGCTCGCTCCCGCGAATCATCACTCAACTCACGGAATCAGCAATCAAATTCCTCCGCAATATGTGTGAATTCGATAGTCCCCTTGTGGGAGAGGGTGGCTCGCCGCTCGCCCTACAACACCACCCTTCGCCCCTCCTCCGCCGCCCAATAGCCGGCGTAGTTCACCTTGATCGTCTCATACGCCAGCGCCAGGTCGGACAGCGGCGGCCTTCCGCTCGCGGCGCATTCCATGAAGTCCTGGATTTCCTGGAGATAGCCGCGCGTCCATTCCTCCTCGAGGCAGACATATTGCCAGCCGGTCTTGCGGTCGACTTTTTCGGTGATGTAGACCGAGGCGAGCTTCTCTTCGGAGGTCTGGTAGCTCATCAGATGCGTGTTCGGCGTGATGTTGGCGAACAGCGAGCCGCCTGACGTATAGGTCTCGATCAGATTGCGCACGCCGCCCATGATCATGTCGCCGGAGAACACGGTGGCCTTGGTGCCGTCCGAGAAGGTGGCGGTGAGTGTGCCCCAATCCTCGACGTCGACGGGATTGGCCTTGATGTAAGTGCGCTCCTCCGGCTTGAGGTTGGCCGTGACATTGCCGACATCGCCGGTGACGCTGGCGACGCGGATAGTCTCGCCACGCGCCTTGGCTTCAACCTGCTTGAGATACAGCACGGCGGAGAGCGGATGGCAGCCCATCCGGATCAACGAGCCGCCGCCGGTCATCGCCCATTGCGCGGCATGGGCCGCATGCGAGCCGGAATGACTCTCCTCGCCCTTCATGAACAGGATTTTGTCTTTCGTCGCCCTGATGATCTCCGCGGTCTTGGTCACCGCGGGTGCGTAGATCCAGTCCTCGGCATACATGAAGAGCTTTCCGGTACGTTCGATCGCAGCCCGTGTCGCGTCCATCTCCTCCAGCACGCGCTCGTACATCAGCGCCTTCGGCACATGCTTGCCGATCGGCTGCTCGTCGCCCGCGCGGCCAAAATAGCCGGCGAAGGGTTTTTCACAGATCACGTGCTTGCCGGCTTGCATGGCGGCCACGATCATTTCGGCATGCAGATTGGGCGGCGTGCAGATGTCGATGACGTCGAGTTCGCGGTCTGCGATCAGCTCAGTGAAGCTGCGATAGACCCGCGGGATCTGGTGGCGGCCGGCGAATTCGACGACGCGGTCGCCGCGCGCAGCGACCGCCGCGACCTCGACATCCACGCCGTAGACGCGCCGGAACGCATACATATGCAGCTCCGACACGAAGCCGCAGCCGACGAGTCCCACCCTGATCTTTGCCATAGCGCCCCCTTACCCATGCTTTGGGCCGCACTATAGCGCGCCGGCAGGTCTATTCCACCGAGACCCGCACCACGCCGGCGCTCATCATGCCGAGCGCACGAGCGGCGGGAACGGAGAGGTCAACGATACGGCCGCGGATGAACGGGCCGCGATCGTTGACGCGGCACTGAATCGAGCGGCTCCCGTAAGACACCCTCAGCACGCTTCCGAAGGGCCGCGTCCGGTGCGCGCAGGTCAGCTCGCCTTTCCCGGCTTTTCCGTATCCGTAATAGGAGGCAAGCCCGCTCTCGGCGTGGGCAAAGGAAACAGCAGAAAGCGAAAAAGTGGCAAGGCAAGAAAATAGCGTGGTCTGCGCTCGCACGGCACCGCTCCCGGTTGGCCCTGGCCCGCGCAGCAAACGTTTGTTGGTTCCCGTGGGTTCCTGAGCCGTTGCCGGGCGACGCCCGGCAGCGCCATCACACATTGTTACCGTTTGTGGAACACGAGCGTCCGGACCTCGATGCTCTCGCGCGGCGCCGCATCCGCCGGCGTGGTCGGATCGACGAAGGCCGTGTGAGGCCCGAAGCGCGTGCGGCCATCGGTTGCGGAATCGTAGCACTTGAGCAGCAGCGCTTCCTCGGCCGTCATCTTGGGGAAATAGAACCAGCGATGGTTCGGATTGTATTTCACCGAATAAGTCTCGCCGCGACGGTTGGGATAGATCAGATCGGAGGCGACGAGATCGTCGGGCGCAACCGTCGTGCCGTCGGCCATCGCCAAGGGTGAATCGCGCAAGGGACCGCGAATCGGCCGCCAGAGGTTGATCACTTGCACGCGTCCCTTCAGCAGCTCTTCGGCTTCGTCGGGCAGATGTTCGCGCACGCGATTGGCGCCGGAGATCGCGGTCTGGTCGACATGGACGCGCGTTGCCGGCTGACGCGGACCGCCGTCGCGAATGTCCGCGGCGCCCTCGACCCGCCTGCGCACGGTATGGTCGAAGATGAAGACGCGGCCGGCTTTCAGCGTTGCGCGCAGAAAGGCCTCGACGACGGGATAGTAGACCGCCCTCACCTCTTCATCGTTGTTGAAATCCTTCACCAGGCTCGGATGCCGCACCAGCGCAAAGCCTTCGCGATCGAGCGAGATATTTTGCGCGATCAGGCGCGCATCGAAGATCGGCACCTGATGCGGCTCCGGCAACGACGTGCTCTTGGGCTCGCCCGGCGGCGGATCGAAGGCGTAGGTGCGCGGTTTGCCCGAAACCGGCGCGAGATAGTTGAGTTCGGCGGTGACGAAGGGAAGCGATTCGATCTTTGTTTCTTGCAGGCCCATGGCCGGTCTCCCGATGTGGTCGTCTGGAAGATTTTTGAGGGGACCGCGCGTGGCGCAAGGGAGACGGTGCAAATAGCAATGGAGGTGTTGTCGGGAGCAAGGAATGCAGAAGGAACGTTTCGAAGAAGGCAATCGGATTAGGAGGTGCTCTCTCCGCTTCACGGACACTTGAGAGGCATGTGAGGTTTCGTGCCCCGGACGCAGCGCAGCGCTTCTTCAGCGGTGCGCTGCTGAGCCGGGGCCCATATCGCCGAGCATTTCTGTGCAACATGGGTCCCGGCTCTGCGGAGCAGCGTTGCACGCTGCGCCGCGTCCGGGACACGAGAGCTGTTCCTACAACCCTGCCTTCGCGATCGCATCCGAGAACGAGCGATCCACGATCTCGGTCGCATCCAGCTTCTGCTTGATCAGGCCCCAGCGAAAATAGAGATCGATCGTGCTCTGCTCGTCCGCGACCACGCCGTCGTCGATCGGCGCGATCCTGATCTTTGCGCGTGACAGCCAATTCTGCGGCACGGCGGTCGGGATGTTCATCAGCCTGCCCCACGTCGCGGCATAGCTCTCGACATTGTTCAGCGACCACGCCCGCGCCGCGGTGAGGCGCCGGATGAAGTCGGTCAGCTCCGCGCGCTTGGCGCGGATGGCATCGGGCCGCGCCACTTGAAAGCTCAGCCCCGGTGTCAGGCCCTCCGAGGTGATGACGCGGCGCGATTTGAACAGCACCTCCTCCTGGCTGACATAAGGCTCCCAGGTCGACCACGCGTCGACGGAGCCTTGCGTGTAGGCGATCTTGGCGTCCGATGGCGCCAGGAAGGCAATCTGCACGTCGGCCGCACTCCAGCCGTTCTTCTCGATCGCGGCCAGGATCAGTTGATGGCCGATCGAGCCACGGCCGGTTGCGATCTTCTTGCCGCGCAGATCGGCGAAACTCTTGATCGGCGAGTTCTCGGGCACGAGAATGGCGAGGCCCTCGCGCGTCTGCCGGATCGCGGCAATCGCTTTCACCGGCGCGCCAGAGGCGGCGGCGAAGGTGAAGGGTGCGTCGCCCACGAGCCCGGTCTCGATCGCGCCAGCGCTCAGCGCTTCCAGCAGTGGCGCGGCCGCCGGAAACTCCTTCCACTCGATCTTGTATGGAACGTCCTTCAGCACGCCGGCCGCTTCCATGACCGCCTGCGAATTGCCCTTCTGGTCGCCGACGCGCAAGGTGGTCTGCGCCGCCGCCAGCTCGAGCGAGCCGAACAGCAGCGCGCCGGCCAGCATGAGGCGGATCATTCCGCCGCCTCGCCGCGAACGGCCTGACGCTTGGCGACCAGCTCGCGCGTCAGCGGGATCAGCTCGCGGCCATATTCGATGGCGTCGATCAGGGGATCGAAGCCGCGGATCAGGAAATGGCTGATGCCGAGGTCGTAATAGTCGCCGAAGACTTCCGCGACCTGCTCCGGCGTACCGACCAGCGCCGTGGTGTTGCTGTTGGCGCCGGTGAGCTTTGCGATCTCCGTCCAGAGCCGTTTGTCGATGCGGCTGCCCTGGTCGGCGAGCGAGAGCAGGCGCCGTGCGCCGGCCGTGGCGTGGCCGTCGGCGGGCTTGCGATAGCCGGTCTTGTCCTGGAGCGCGGTGGCGCGCGCAAGAATCTCTTCCGCCTTTTCCCAGGCCTGCTTCTCGGTCGGGGCAATGATCGGCCGCACCGAGAGGCTGAAGCGTGGCGTCGGACGGCCCTGCCTGACGGCCGCGTTATGGACGCGTGAGGTGACGTCGCGCACCTGCGCATAGGATTCACCCCACAGCGCAAAGGTGTCGGCGTGCTTGCCGGCGACGTCGATCGCCGCATCCGAGGCGCCGCCGAAATAGATCCGGATGCCCTCTGGGCGATACGGCTTCACCTGCGAAAAAGCGTTCTCGACCTGATAGTGCTTGCCCTTGTAGGTGAAGGGCTTGTCGCTGGTCCATTCCAGCTTGAGGACATCAAGAAATTCCGAGGTGCGCGCGTAGCGCTCGTCCTTGTCGTCCAGCGTATTGCCGTCCTGCCGCAGCTCGGTGGCGTTCCCGCCGGTGATGACGTGGAGCGCGACGCGTCCGCGGGAGAACTGGTCGAGCGCCGCAAATTGCCGCGCCAACAAGGTCGGGGCGGTGAAGCCCGGGCGCTGCGCGATCAGCACGTTGAGGCGGCCGGTCGCACCGAGGACGTGCTGGGCGACCTGAAGCGCATCGGGCGTCGTTGAATGAAACGCCAGCAGCGCGCGGTCGAAGCCGGCATTCTCATGCGCCTTCGCCACCGTCTCGATGTGGGTCGGGTTGAGGATCGGTCCCTCGCGAACGACGGTCTCGGACGAATTGTTGTTGCTGATGAAACCGATGAACTCGATCGACATGATCGTCTCCCTGTTTGTTTTCTGAAAGCTAGAATCCCAATGCGGCACGGCCGAGGCCGGTGCGCGTGGAATCGTCCTGCGGCGTGTGCACGCGGCCGCACAGGACGTCGCGATAGTGCCGCTCCACCGGATTGGCGCGGGAGAGGCCATGATTTCCGGTCAGCGACAAGGCGTCCTCGACCGCAGCGACGGCGTTGTTGGTCACCGTCAGCTTGATGACATTGGACTCGGCCGCCGAGAGCGCGATGCCGTCATCGAAATCACCGGCGAAGGATGCGATCAGCCGCGCATTGACCGCGAGCCGTGCCTCGATCGCGCCGAGGATCTCCTGCGCGCGCGGCAAGGTCGCAAGCGGCGCACCGAGGTTGGCCGGCACCCGCTGCTTCAGGAACGCGACCAGCCAGTCGCGTGCAGCCCGAGCCACGCCGTCATAGATCGCAGCGACGAAGATTGTATGCACGGTCGCCTGCGCGACATCAGGTGCGCGCCAGTCCGCCGGCTTGCGCACATCGGCTTCCGCATCGAGGGGGATCACGACGTCGTCGAAGATGACGTCGTGGCTGCCGCTGGCGCGCAGGCCGTGATGATCCCAGGTTTCGACGATGCGGGTGCCCGGCAGGCCCGCCGACACCAAAAACTGTCCGACGCGCGGCTCGGCTTCGTCCGTCCGCGCCCACACCAGATACCATTTCAGGATCGGCGAGCCCGTCGAATAGATCTTGTGGCCGGAAAGCCGCCAGCCGGTTTCGGTGCGACGTGCAATGGTCGCGGGCAGTCCGCCGCGCGCAGGCGAGCCCAGTTCGGGCTCGACGCGAAGCGCGTTGACGAGCGCAAGGCCTTCGACGCTCTCGCGCGCAAGCTTGCGCGACAGTCGCGCCGGCCAGGTCGGGCTCCGTGCCATCACCAGATGATTGATGTAGTGCATCGACAACACCAGCGCGGTCGACGGATCAGCCTTGCCGATGATGCCGAGGACGCGTGCGGCATATTGTGCGCCCGCTCCGGCCCCGCCATGGGCGGCCGGCACCGTCAGCGACAGCAGGCCTGCGTCGGACAGCTCGCGAAAATTCTCGAACGGGAAGCTGCCGGTGCGGTCGTGTTCGGCCGCGCGCGCGGCGAAGGCCCCGGCCAGCGCCTCGGCACGTGCGATGTAGTCGGGCTCGCTATGGCCCACGGGCCCCTTGGCTATCGAACTCACCATGTGGCGTCCAGTCCCAGCAGGCCAAGAATCTGGCGGCGCAGATCGGCCAGATACGGATCGCCGCGATGGCGCGGATAGGGCCGGTCGACACGGATGTCGGCCTTGACCCGCGCCGGGCGGTCGCTGAACACGATGAGGCGGTTGGCGAGCACCAGCGCCTCCTCGGCGTCATGCGTCACCAGCAGCGTGGTAAAACCCTTGCGCTGCCACAACGAGACCAACTCGGCCTGCATGGTGATGCGGGTCAGCGAATCGAGCTTTCCGAGCGGTTCGTCGAGGATGAGGATTTTGGGATCGTTGACCAGCGCGCGGGCCAGCGCGACGCGCTGCGCCATGCCGCCTGAGAGCTGGTGCGGATAGGCATTGCGGAAGGACGATAGCCCCACGAGATCGAGCGCGGCATCGACGCGATGACGCTGGCTCTTCAAGATGCCCTGCGCCTCCAGCCCCAGTGCGACGTTGTCCCACACCGTACGCCAGGGAAACAATGTCGGATCCTGGAACACGACAACGCGCGACGGGTGCGGTCGCGTGATGCGAGCCTTGTCCTCGCGCAGCGTTCCGGACCTGGGCTTGTCGAGGCCTGCGACGAGGCGCAGCAAGGTCGACTTGCCGCAGCCGGAGGGGCCGAGCAGCGCGACGAACTCGCCCGGCTCCACGGAGAGGCTGACGTCGCTGAGCACCGGCAACTCGGCACCGTCGATGTCGAAGGCGTGGCTGACCTGCTCGATGTCGAGCGCGGCACCTGCGGCCGGGTGAGCGTCGATTTCGGCCAGTGCAGTTGCGGCTACCATTTTACGGTTCCCCTCTGCCAGACCAGCAGGCGATCGCGGATCGCGAACAACAGCGTGATCGCGCCGGAGCAGAGCAGCGACATCACGATCAGCGCCGCATACATGTTGGCGTAGGCCGCCCAGCCCTGCGCCCATTGCAGGTACCAGCCGAGCCCGGCCTTGACGCCGATCATCTCGGCGACGACCAATACGGCAAAGGACGAGCCGAGCCCCATGAACAGGCCGACGAAGACATGCGGCAATGCCGCGGGGATCGCGACCTTCAGCACCAGGAAGGACGGCTTTGCGCCGAGTGTCCGCGCGACGTCGTAATAGGCGTTGCTCACACTCGCGACGCCCGACCAGGTCAGCACGGTGACCGGGAAGCCGGTTGCCAGCGCAATCAGAAAGGTCGAGGCGCTCCAGCTCGACGGGAAGGTGAAGAAGGCGATCGGCAGCCAGGCGGTCGCCGGCAGCGGGCCGATGAAGCGCAGCACCGGATGCACCCAATAGCCGACGGCGCGCGACCAACCGATCGAGACGCCGGTCAGGAAGCCGACTGTCGCGCCGATCAGATAGCCGCCGAGCTGGAGCTTGACCGAGGCGAACACGCTGTCGAGCAGTTTTGGCAGATCGTCGGTATAGACCTCGATGATCGACTGTGGCGGCGGGAAGAACGGCAATGGCAGCCAGGCGAATTTCGCGGTCGCGACTTCCCACAGGGTCATCAAAACGCCGAGCACGACGAGCCACGGCGCACGCTGGCGCAAGGCTCGGCCGGCCGAGCCGAGATAGTCGGCGGCGACGGTCCCGAACAGCGCGACGGCCGCGATGACAAAGGCGGCAATGCCGAGCGAATGGGTTCGCGACCAATCGCCGACGTCCTCCCACCACAGGCAGGACAGGCCGAAGGCGATCCACGCCACGCTGGCGAGAATGCCAACGCTGGATTCACGGACCCAGCTCGCAAGCAGCGGCGCGCGAGAGAGAGGCGGCGCGCCGGACGCAAGGCCGTCAGACAGCGAATACGTCGACATAAATGCGCTCCGCGAATTTGGCCGTATCGGTACTCTGTTTGAAGACCTGCACGCTCTTGAGATCGTCGGCATAGGCCTTGAGCTCGCGCTTCAGGACTTCGCCGACGGGGTGATGGTGGTGAGTGTGGTAGCGCACCATGCCTTCGATATCGGCGAGCGATGCCGTCTTGGGCGCGTAGGGCTGGAACGATTTTGCCGCCACTGTCGGGTTCTGCGAGGTGAACATGGCGGCGTCGAGCAGCGCCTGCGTGATGGCGCGCGCGACCTGCGGCTCCTCGCGCACCAGACTGCCGCGCAAGCCGACGATGCAGCAGCTCTTGTCGCGGTATTCGCCGTCGAGATTGGAGGCGACTTCCTTGTACTGGCTGTCCTTGAGCCAGAGATAGCCGAGTGGGTCGGACGACAGGAACGCCTGTACCTCGCCTTTCTCGACGGCTACGTTGAGGAGGTTGCCGGGATAGGCGCGCCAGTCGACGTCCTTGTTGGGATCGATGCCGAGCTTTGCCAGCTGGATCGAAAAGAAATTCTTGTCGGGACCGCCGAGATCGCCGACCGCGACGATCTTGCCCTTGAGGTCGGCCAGCTTGCTCACGTTGGAGTCGGCGCGCGTCAGCACGCGCATGCAGCCGCCATGGGTGCCGGCGGCGATCTTGACGTCAAAGCCCTGCTCGAGCGGCTTCAGCCAGCGCAGCGCCATGCCGAGACCGGCATCGCTCTTTCCCGTTGCGATCGCCTCTAGCAGCTGGTCGGTCGATCCGGAATAGTTGACGAGCTCGACGTCGAGATTCTGCTTCTGGAAGAAACCGTGCTCGATGGCGACCGGCAGCGGTGCAAGGCAGACCGCGCCGGCATTCCACGACAGCTTCAGCTTACGCGGCGCACCGGTGAGCGCGGGCGCATCTGACGCCGTCCGGCACAGCGGAAACTCCGAGAAGTCGACGCCGGACGCAATCCCGCGCGGCACAAAAGCCTGTGCCGCACCGAGGGCGCCGAGCGGCGCCGCGAATGCCGCCGCGAGCCCCGCCTGGAGCAGGTGACGCCGGTCGAGCCTCGATCCGCCGTGCTTGATGTCGTCGTTCATCCGTCCCCACTCCTGCGCTGGCACGGCTCCGCCGTCTGCACAACAATTTGCGTTGCGCCTGTTCCGTGCGGAGCTGCGTTGAGAGAAAATCTTTTCGCCGGCGCCTGCTGCGCCTCGTTGATGCGATGCGCAAATCATGCGGCGTGCTCGCCGCATCGTCAATGAAATGGATTTTCGAATGTTGCGCGAAGCGAAGTCATTCTCTCCATCGGCGCGGCCGGGACGATGAAAGGATTTCTTCCGATGCATCGGTTGGCAGCGTGCTGGCCTACTCCCTCTCTTGCTTCATTCTTGCGCAGCATCAGTGGCGCACACCGCACGTTCTCGAAAGCAGCTCCTCGCTAAAACGTCCTTGCCCATCGCGCGCGCAATACGGTTAGCCATTTCATTGACTGCGCATCGCGCGACCATAGACTTGATCGTCTCGCTGGATCGTTCGCTCACGCGTCGTGAGCAAAGCAACAAGACAGGCAACATGAGCATCAACTCCCTCCACCATTCCGTCACCCGCCGGCTCGCCGCATCGCTGCTTGCTGCCGCCATCACCCTGTCGACGGCCGCGACGTCATTCGCAGCCGACGCAATCGTGCTGCGCGTCGGCGACCAGAAGGGCGGCAATCGCTCGCTGCTCGAGATCTCTGGCTACGCGAAGGATCTGCCTTACAAGATCGAATGGTCGGAATTCCCCGCGGCTGCGCCGATCCTGGAGGCGCTCAACGCCGGCGCACTCGACGTCGGCTACACCGGCGACCTCTCGTTCCTTTCCGTCTACGCGGCCGGCGCGCCGATCAAGGCGATCGGCGGCACAAGGTCGGATGCGAAGACACAAGCCATTCTCGTACGCCAGGATTCGCCGATCAAATCGGCCGCCGACCTCAAGGGAAAACGCCTTGCCGGCACGCGCGGCGGCTGGGGCCAGTTCCTGATCGACGCCACGCTGGAGAAGGCGCAGATCAAGCTGGAGGACGCGACTTTCGCGCCGCTCGGCCCGGTCGACGCCAAGATCGCGTTGGTCGCGGGCTCGATCGATGCCTGGGCAGTGTGGGAGCCCTACGTCTCGTTCGCGACGCTCAAGGACAACGCTCGCGTGATCGCCGATGGTGAGGGCCTGACGCCGACCATCACCTTTATCGTCGCCTCTGACAGCGCCATCACTAGCAAGCGCGCGGCGGTGCAGGACCTCGTGCAGCGGCTGAACAAGGCGCGGCTGTGGTCGCTGGATCATCTCGGCGAATATGCCAAGAGCACGGCCGAACTAACCAAGCTGCCGGAGGACGTGCTGCTCTCGGCCTACACCGCGCAGCGCACCAGCCCGATCGTGATCGACGAGAACGTCGTGAAGGAGGTGCAGGAAGCCTCCGACCGCTCGACGCGCTACGGCATCCTGCCGAAGAAGCTCGACATCAGCAAAGCCGTCGACCGCAGCTTCACCGCTGCGGCCGCAGGATCGAACTAGGAGGCGGCGGGATGCGAAGGCTTCGCCTCAAGGCTGGCCCACTGCATCTCGCCGCGATCGTGCTCGCGCATTTCGCTTGCATGGGCCTGATCGTGTGGCTGTCACTTTAGACGCCGGCCAACGTCGCCGCTCGCTGGCCGGGCCTTAAGGAAAAGATCAGGACAACATAAGGAGCCCATAAGGACTTACGAGACGCCACTGGCCTAGCATCGACCCTGTGATCTCGTCGGTAACAGGATGCCTCATCCCACGGCTTGTCCAGGCAACCGCAGCTCGTTCTCCGATTGCCGATCCCGACTGGACGGGCTTACAGTGGAACTCGCCCTGCGGCCGTCGACGCTTGCAATGGGAAGGCGACCTTCGGGCTGGGAGATCAGCGCCATGTCAGCCGGTTAGTATCTTCGTTACGATCCGTCCGTCGAACAAATCCGGCCGGAGGAAGCGGAGGCCGTCGAGGCGATCGTTGCCTCGATCTCGCGAACGAGCGCTCGCACTTTTCACAACGACAAGCATGGGACCCGGCAGCAGCACGCCAAAGGCGCCGGCTATCTCCGCGGCGAGCTGATCGTCTACGACGATTTGCCGGATCATCTGCGCCAGGGCCTGTTCAAACAGGCTGGCCACTTCCCGATCATCGTCCGCCTCTCCACCGCGTTCAACAGGAGCGATCGCGTACGTTCGCCGCGGGGGTTTGCCATCAAGGTCTTGGACGCGACTGGGCTTAAGGCGCTCGGCGACGACGACTCGACGAACCAGGATCTTCTGCTCGTCAATCACCCCAGCTATTTCGCGGATGCGATGGCCTATATGCGCGCGCAGCACAAGGTCGAGCGCAGCCTGATCCTGCCGGATCTGGCGTATGGACCCATAGGCTTTGTCGCGCGCATCCTGGTCGCCGCATCGGACAGAACAGGCATTCCGATCCCGATAGTCTTGAAAGCACTTGGTGATGCCGGCAGCAACATTCTTGGAGAAACCTTTCACACAGAGGGAGCACTGCGGTTTGGCGATTATATCGCAAGGCTTCGCCTGGTGCCGCTCTCGGCCTCGGTCCGCCGGCTCACCGGCCAGCCCTGCCACGATGCCGATAATGCCGTGCTGAACACTGTCGTTGCCTTCTTCAAGGACAATGCGGCCGAGTACGAACTATTTGCCCAGCTCTGCACCGACCTGGAGCAAACGCCGATCGAAGATGCCTCGATCGACTGGCCCGAAGACGTCGCCCCGCCGCAAGCACTCGGCAAGATCACGCTTCCGCGACAGACCGCCGACAGCCCCGCGCGTCGCGTCTATTCCGACGAGGTGCTTTCGTTCGATCCATGGCGATGTCTCGCGGCGCATCAGCCGCTCGGCTCGATCATGCGATTGCGCAGGGATGCCTACCGTGCCTCCCGCACGCTGCGGCAGCAGCAAAATCAACACACGGTCAAGCAACAACCCGGAGAACCGCGACAGATCGCGGACCTGCCGGATTGAGCCCGATCACCGTTCCGCACTATCGAGCCGGGTGTCCCGGCCTGCGTCGAAAAAGGACGCCGATCGCAGCGGATCGCCGGGATCAAGCGTCGCTGCCAGCGATCCGATCACCTGGCCGGAGCGGTCCCGCCACTTGGCAGCCCTTTGCGTTTGTCCAAGGCCCGCATAAAGCGCTGCGGTCGTGCGATAAACCCGCCAGGTGGCATGCGGCAACCTGGCATGGCGGACGATCGAAATTGCCGTCGACAAATGTTCGCCGGCGAGTTGCACATCCTGCTTCAGGATCGCAATTCTTGCCATGACCTCGTGGCACAGCGCGAGAAACGGGCGGTCGGGTGCCGCGCTCGTCACCTCATGAAACTGGCTGGCCGAACTCTGGGCGCGATCCAGATCGCCGATCGCGATCCAATAGTCGCAGCAAGTCAGCAGATAGTGGGGGATGACCAGCGACTCCATCGGCACGCGATCGACCTCCATTCGCCGCTCCATCGCATCGAGATGCTGCCGCGCCCGAGTCAGGTCGCCCATCCTGACATAAGCTCGCGCCAGCAGGTTCCTGCCAACGAAGAAGGTGAACGGATTGGCCTCGATCATCGGGCCGAGCGCATCCTCCGCACGCCGTGACGCGCTCCCATATTCCTCGGCCTCGGAATACAGCCATCCGATCGCGAGATGACACAGCGCGACGGCCTGCGGATTTGCATTTCGCTCCGAGATGGCCAACGCGGAGACGACGTTTCGTTGCGCCTGCCCCCATTCACCGTGATAAATCTGGGCAAACGCCTCGACCGTTTCATAGAGTACGAACAGATAGACGTCACCGACCAGGCGGGCGAGCTCCTTGCCCCTGGTCGTCGCATCGCAGCAGGCCGGATAATTCGCACGCAAGAACTCCAGCACCATCTCCATCGAGCAGCGTCGCAGCCGCATGCTCAGATCCTGTTCTCCGGTGATCAGTGCTGACGCATGCTCGGCAAGGTCCGCATTCTCGCGATCCCAGCCGCGGAGCATCAGCTTCAAATTGGCAACGTTCCCCTGGACCAGAGCGCTGAACGCGGCGTCGTCGATCGCCCGGCTCTTTACAAGAGCCTGTTCCGCAACAGGCAGGCTCTGGCGTCGATCGACGTAAAGACAGAATCTGCTGAGGTCGACCAGTGCGTTCACCTCTTCGCGCACGTGTCCGTTCTCCGCCGCGTGGGCGACGACTGCGCTGAGATCCTGCAGGGAATTCAGGAAATCTCCACTGGCCCGCCAGGCCCAGGCGCGCTGAAGCAGCAATTTCAGCCGTGCTGTCACCCGAAACTCCGGGGGCAAATGCGGCACCAGTTCCAAAGCACGGGACAGGTAATTGGCGGCCTCGCGTGTGCTGAACCTTCGCGCCGAGCCCTCGGCGGCCGCGCCCAGATAATGCATCGCTTTCGGGAAATCGCGGCCCAGTTCGAAGTGGCGCGCGAGAACGGCGGCGATCTCCGGAGCCTGCGGCCCGTAGCCCTGCTCGAGCCCCGCCCCAAGTAGCGCATGGGTTTTCGTGCGGCGTGCCGGCGCGAGCCGCTGGTACAGGATCTCCTGGTAGAGCGCGTGCTGGAACGCATAGCGACCGGAGACACCTCCGCTCGGCCACTCAGTCATGCCGGCAACGACGATAATGCGATCGGTCCGCGCCAGATCCTCGCACATCTCCTCGACATCCAGCACGGGACGGTCCAGCGCACCGGCGATATGGAGCGCAGAAAACTCAGCTCCCGCCGCACTGGCAACCTCGAGCAGGCTGCGCTCGTCCACGGTGAGGTGATCAATTTGCTGCTTGATCATTCCTTCCAGATCGCGCGGCATGCTGTCCTGCGAGGCCGCGTCTTCGCTGACCAGCCGCCAGCCCAATTCGTGCTCGACAAGCGCGCCTTGCGCCACGAGATGATCGAGGAGAGACGACACGAACAGAGGATGCCCGCCGGTTCTCGCGAAGATGCGCTCGACCAGCTCTCTGGCAAAATCGGCCGAGTTGAAGCGCAGGGAAAGATAACGTTCGACGTCGATGCCGGTTAGTCGATCGAGCGCGAGCTCGGTGGCGTGTCCGTGAATCCGCAAGTCCTGGTGAACGGCACGGATAGGATGTCCGCCGACGGCGACTTCCATCGGCCGATAGGTGGCCAGCACGAGGATAGCCGCCCTCCGATCCCGGCGCGCAAGCCGGGAGAGCACATCCACGGTGGCAACGTCGCTCCAATGCAGATCTTCCAGGATGATCACCCATGGTCGCCTGACGGCGAGATGTTCCATGAGATCGGCAAATTCGCGCAGCATGCGCTCCCGGGTTGCGCCAAAGACTTCATGCTGGAATGCGGCCCGGTCTGCTTCGCCGAGGAATCCGGGCATTTGCGCGAGCCAGGTCGGCGCGTGCTCGCGTATGGAAGTCAGCAGCGATGCTCCATCGGTTCGACGGCAGCACTCGTTCAGCGCTCCGATCAGCGGAAGAAAGGCCTCATGAGTGCCGAACAACTCGTTGCAGCTACAGTGCAGCACGCCCAGCCCCTGCTGGTTCATCCTGTCGAGCGTCATTTGCAAGAGGGTGGTTTTTCCGATCCCGGCCTCGCCGGTGATGAAGACGATCTGACGCTGTCCGGTACGAGCGAGTTGCAACGCCTTGTCCAGCGTCTCGAGTGCCCCAGTGCGGCCTACCCTCCAGTGCCGGCGTCGATCGACGGCGTGCTCCGTGGCGGAAGTCGCCTCCTCTTCGGCTGGCCGCTCGATCGCAGGCAATTCGGCGGTCGCGACCGGCGCAATGAAGCGATAGCCGCGCCGCGTCACCGTCTCGATGTAGTTGGGGGACTGCCTGTCGTCGCCGAGCACGGAGCGCAGCGTGTTCACGGCAACGGCGAGGCTCGACTCGCTGACGTGCAGATCGGACCAGACCGCGTCGAGCAACTCTTCCTTGGTGACGAGCGCACCGGGCCGACCGACAAGATAGCAAAGAACCTCGAACGGCTTCGGCGCCAGCGCGATCCGCTCCCCGCCTCGCCACAATAGCGCGTTGGCCCGGTCGAGGCGGAATTCACCAAAGGCAAGCGCGTCTCTACGCACGGCTCCAACCCCCGGATGCTCCCCGATCTTAAGGGAAAGCTCAGCCAAATGTAAGGGCGCGCTAAAGACCTGCGCCCTGCGCCGGCACTAGCATTGGCCTGTCCACTTCAGAGACGCCGGCAAGGCGTCGGACGGCCTTTTCATCACACTGTCATTTCAGTCGACAGGCAGTCGATGCCTGAATTCCGGCAAGGAGTTGGCCATGAGCATTTTAAAACACCTGGCGATCTCGCCTCTCGCTTTTGCCATTCGCCATTACGACGTCAGGGTCCTATTGAGCGTCACCGTCCTCAGCCGCATCTTTCTCGTCGCCATCTATCTTGCGTGCGGCGGCCCGGGCCTGTCCGGGCCCGATCTCACCAACACCATCGCGCTGCCATGACCTCGGGACCGCTCGAATGGTGCATCGAGATCGCGATCATCGTCGCGATCTGCATCGGGATTGTCGCGGGCGGGCATGGCCGGCTCGTTGTGCCGCATCACCGGGTTCAACGCGCGCAAGCCGATCGGACCGCTTGCGTGCAGCGGCCTTCAAACCTCTTCAGCATCGTCGCGCTGCGGCGAGGCGCTCCGCCTGTTTGATCGATCACCAATATCCGCGATGATAGGCCCGGTACGGCCGGTAGTAGCCGTAGCGCGGACCGTAATATGGACGATAGGCGCGATAGCCGTAGTAGCGTGGACGCGCGTAGTAGCCGCCATAACCGTAACCCGGACCATAAGCATAACCGGATCCGTAGCCGCCGCCATAATAGACGGGCGCATAACCGTAGCCCGGGCCCGGATATCCATAGCCGCCCCCATAGTATGGGCCGCCGCCATATCCATAGCCATAAGGCGCGCTGCTGGCGATGGCGCTGCCGATGATCGCGCCGGCCGCGAGGCCGCCAATACCCCATCCAAAACCTCGGCCGCGCCAGTACACCTGCGTAACATCATCGCCGACCGCGGCCTTCATGGTCGCGACATTGGTCGGCAGCGGAGCTGCTGCCGCCTGCTCGACCTGGCCGGCCATCACCGCACCCGCCAGCGAACAGGCAATTGTCATTTTCCAGATACTCATCGCCTCACTCCCTGTTTGACGTTTCGCTCGGAAGAGGATCGCGGTCGCATGATCGGGCATCCTTGCGCCAAGTCAAAGGCTCAAAAGTCGCGCCTCCGATTGCGTGCACCGCACAAGATGGGATGCCTCAATTGTCATCAGACCGGAGGCCGCAGACCCGGCAAAGCATTAAGCTTCCCGCGCATTCGCAACCAACAACCACCTTCCCGATTGACTATTCGTGCCGTTACTATCGGTTCCGAAGTGCGCGGCCGGGAGGCTTCTGGCGAGCGCCAGAGTTGTGGGAGGATGACATGAGTGCCGCGAGACCCGAGCCGCTTGCCCGTCAGGCCCTGGCGTTCGTCCTGGCCGGCGGACGCGGCAGCCGGCTCCTGGAGCTGACCGACCGGCGCGCCAAGCCTGCGGTCTATTTCGGCGGAAAATCCCGCATCATCGATTTCGCGCTGTCGAACGCGGTGAACTCGGGCATCCGCCGCATCGCAGTCGCCACCCAGTACAAGGCGCACAGCCTGATCCGGCACCTTCAGATGGGTTGGAACTTCTTCCGTCCCGAGCGCAACGAGAGCTTCGACATTCTCCCGGCCAGCCAGCGCGTTTCCGAGAACATGTGGTATGTCGGCACGGCGGATGCGGTCTACCAGAACATCGACATCATCGAATCCCACGCCTGCCGCTTCATCGTGGTTCTCGCCGGCGACCATGTCTATAAAATGGATTACGAGGTGATGCTGCGCCAGCATGTCGAGAGCGGCGCTGACGTCACCGTCGGCTGCCTCGAAATGCCGCGGGCGGAATCCTCCGGCTTCGGCATCATGCATATCGACGAGAATGGCTGGATCAAGTCGTTCCTGGAAAAACCGAAAGATCCGCCGCCGATGCCGGGAAAGCCGGACGTTTCGCTCGCCAGCATGGGCATCTACGTGTTCGACGCGAAACTCCTGTTCGAGGAGCTCAAGCGCGACGCCGAAGATCCGAACTCCAACCACGATTTCGGCAAGGACATCATCCCCTACCTCGTCAAGAACGGCCGCGCCATGGCGCACCAGTACTCGACCTCCTGCGTCCGCTCCGGCAGCGACCCCCGCGCCTATTGGCGCGATGTCGGCACGGTCGACGCCTATTGGGCCGCCAATATCGACCTCACCGACGTGGTACCCGAGCTCGATTTGTTCGACAGCGCCTGGCCGATCTGGTCCTATTCGGAGATCACGCCACCGGCAAAGTTCGTCCACGACGAGGAGAGCCGACGCGGCCAGGCCGTGAGTTCGCTGGTCTCGGGCGGCTGCATCATTTCCGGCGCCTCGCTGCGACGCTCGCTGCTGTTCACCGGCGTACGCGTCAACTCCTACGCCAATGTCGAGAACGCCGTGATCATGCCCTACGTCAATGTCGGCCGCGGCGCGCGCTTGAAGAACGTCGTGATCGACCGCGGCGTCGATATCCCGGAAGGACTCGTCGTCGGCGAGGATCCCGAGTTGGACGCCAGGCGCTTCCGCACCACCGAACAGGGCATTTCGCTCATCACCCAGTCGATGCTGGACAGGCTCAATACATGACGCCTGTTCGCGTCCTCGCGGTCGCCTCTGAAGTCTATCCCATCGTCAAGACCGGCGGCCTCGCGGATGTCGCGGGCGCGCTGCCGCTCGCGCTGAAAGCTCATGGCGTCGAGATGCGCACGCTGATGCCGGGCTATCCCGACGTGATGCGGATGCTCGGGGGAGCCGACGAGATCCGGCGCTGGCCGGATTATTTCGGCGGCCCCGGGCGCCTGCTCGCGGGCTCGCATGACGGGCTCGATCTGTTCGTGCTCGACGTGCCGCATCTCTACGCGCGGCCGGGCAATCCCTACGTCACCGCCGAGGGCGTCGACTGGCCGGACAATGGTGTGCGCTTCGCGGCGCTGTCGCGCATCGCCGCCGATATCGGCCACGGTCTCGTTCCCGCCTTCGTGCCCGACGTCGTGCACGCCCATGACTGGCAGGCCGGGCTCGCGCCGGCCTATCTGCATTATGACAGCCGACCGCGGCCCGGCACCGTGATGACCATCCACAACATGGCCTATCAGGGCAAGTTCGCGCCCGAGCTGATCGGTTCGATTGGCCTGCCCTGGCACGCCCTCGGCATCGACGACCTCGAATATTTCGGCGGCATCAGTTTTTTGAAGGCAGGCCTGCAATTCGCCGATCGCGTCACCACGGTCTCGCCGACCTATGCGCGGGAGATCCAGAGCGACGAGGGCGGCATGGGGTTCGGCGGCTTGCTTCGCTCCCGTGCCAACGTTCTGAGCGGCATTCTCAACGGCATCGACATCGATGTGTGGAATCCGCAGACCGATCCGCACATCGCCTACCGCTTCGGCGCAGAGGATCTCACCTTCCGGGCCGCGAACAAGGCGGTGCTTCAGCAGCAGTTCAATCTCGATTCCTCGGACGAGACGCCATTGCTCGGCGTCATCAGCCGCCTGTCCTGGCAGAAGGGACTTGATCTCCTGCTCGAGGCCATTCCGACCATCCTGAGCGAAGGCATGCAGGTCGCGCTGCTCGGAAGCGGCGACCGCGATCTCCAGGAACGCTATCAGGCCGCCGCACGCGCGAACCCGGGCCGGATCGGGGTCGTGATCGGCTACGACGAGATCATGGCGCATCTGATCCAGGCCGGGTCAGACGCGCTCATCGTTCCGTCACGCTTCGAGCCGTGCGGCCTGACCCAGCTCTGTGCGCTTCGCTATGGCGCCGTGCCGATCGTCTCGCGCGTCGGCGGCCTCGAGGATACCATCGTCGACATCGGCGAGGCCGATAAATCGGGCCACGATGCCACGGGCTTCAAGTTCGGCCCCGTGACCGCGGATGCCCTCGCCGGCACGCTGCGCAAGGCCAACATCGCCTTCCACGACAAGCTGACCTGGCGCCGTCTGCAACTGGGCGGCCTCGCGACCGACGTGTCCTGGCGCAACCGTGCCGGCGACTATGCCGCGCTTTATCGCGGGCTGATGGCGTCCCGCCGCGCCTGAGGCCTGATCGTCCTCGAATCCATGCTATAGAGCCGGCATGGAACCCCTTACGATCAAGCTGATCGGCTTTGCCGCCGCCACCTGCACCACCGTCGCCTACGCGCCGCAGGTCATCAAGGTCTGGAAGACCCGCTCGGCGCGCGACATTTCGCTCGGCATGTTTCTCATCATGGTGCTGGGCCTCGCGCTCTGGCTCGTCTACGGCCTGCTCTCCGGCGACGCGCCGCTGGTCGCGGCCAACGCCATCACCATGCTGCTCGCCGGCGGCATCTTGTTCATGAAGCTGAAATACGGGTGAGGCTAGCGCGATGCCAGGGTGGATTAGCGAAGCGCAATCCGCCCTACGAGTTCACCCGAACACATACGACGCCATCGCAACGTTAGCGACCTCGTCGACGAAGACGCGCTTGCCCGCGTCGCTGCCGGCGGCGCCGGCGGCCACCATCAGCGGCAGCAGATGATCTTCACGCGGATGCGCGAGACGCGCACTCGGCGCGTTCTCCCAGTCAACCAGCATCGCGTTGCGGCGCGCCGCGTCCGGATTGCTGATCGCCTCGTTCAGATAGGCCTCGAAATCATACGAGACCGGCTTGGACTCCGCCCGGCCAAACCCGCGCATGTTGTGATAGGTGAGCCCGCTGCCGACGATCAGAATGCCTTCATCCCGGAGTGATGCAATCGCCTGCCCCACCCTGATGTGCTCGGCCGCGTCATAGCTCGATCTCAGCGACAGCAGCACGATCGGCATGTCGGCATTCGGATACATCAGGCCGAGCGGCACGAAGGTGCCGTGATCGAAACCCTGATTGGGATCCTCCCGGCAATCGAGGCCGGCGCGCGCAAGCAGCGCCTTCACTTCCGCCGCGAGTTCGGGCTTGCCCGGTGCCGGATATTTGAGGTGATAGGTGTGCTCGGGAAAGCCGTGATAGTCGTACACCATCGGCGGATGCGCCGAGGTGGTCACCGTGAAGGTCTCGGCCTCCCAATGGCCGGTGATGACGAGCACGGCCTTCGGGCTTGCCGGCAATAGCTGCGGTAGCCGGCCGAACGCCTCGGCAGTCTTCGCATATTGCACCCGCCTGTCCTCCATGAACGGCCAGGGACCGCCGCCATGCGACAGGAAGAGGGTCGGAAATCGCGTCATGGATGCGGGCTCGTCTCGTTGACAGCATGCGCGTGTAACAGCCGCGCGATCGGCGGCGAGCATAGGCAAACCCGTATGGTTAGCAAGGCGTTAACGATTTGCCGCCCAAAATCCGGGCGTGGCCGAAGGAGTCGGCCAGAAGACCAAGGACGTGAGATGAAGAAGTTTGCGCTGGGGGACGTCGTCAACAGTGACAAGGGCCGCCGCGGTGTGGTTCGCGCCGCCTACAGGTCGAGGGAAGGCCAGCAGTTCTACGCCGTCGAGAGAGATGGCGCGATGGATTATCTGGAAGAAGACCGGCTGAGCCCGGCGCCGCGCGTCGAGCTCGCGGCTTAAGTCCAACTCATCTAACGGCCGAGCCGGTCCAGGCGCTCCGACCAGGGGTCGTCTCCGCTCGCGAGGCGACCATTCGTGATCAGCAGCAGGCGATCGCTGCCTGCCGCAGCGTCCCATTGCGGCAGGTCGGGACCGTTGGGATCGCCGCTCTTGGCGAAGTTGATCCAGTAGGCGCGCATGCGGCTTGCGACCTCGCGATCACCTCGTGACAAGATGCCCGCACCCGGCATGCCTTCTGCGCCGAAGATGAACTGCAATTCCCGCCCGTGACCGCCTTCGGGGTTGGCGCGCCGTGCCTCCGGCACATAGGCGAAGCGATAGCGGAAGGTCGGCGCGCCGCTTGCGGCATGCAGCCGCGCCAGCAGCCGCACCGGCTCCGAGAAAACCTTGTCGGTGTAGAACCTTGCCGCGCGGTCCGAAGGTTTGGCGAGGTCGGGATAGAGCTTGCGCAGTTCGTCGCTGGTGATGCCTGACGATGCCAGCTCCTCCCGGATATCGAGCTCGCTGTCGAAACCCGTCTCGTCATCGTTCGAACCGATGATCATGGGAATGCGGGCCTCACGTCCGGCCGCGAAGCCTGCGGCGATCTCCTCGTTCACCAGACGTCCGTCGATCATCGGCGCAAAACTGCGCGGCGATTTTTCCAGCAGATGTTTTTCGGCGGCAATCAGGCGTCGCGGTTCGGCTGCGCGCAAATCAGCCTGTTGACCAAGCGCCGCGACGAATTGCCGGCCCACAATCTCGGCCTCTTGCGCCGAGCGCAGCCGCGCACGGCCAGGGACCGATTGCAGAATGGCTTTCTGAAAGAGAGCGCGCGATTGCGCACACAGCATCAAGAGCGCGATCGAGGTCGCGCCTGCGCCGCTGCCAAACAAGGTGACGTTGTTCGGATCGCCACCGAAGGCCGCGATGTTGTCGTGCACCCAATGCAATGCGGCTATCTGGTCCATCAGGCCGTAATTGCCGGAGCCGCCTTCCGACAGCGCGGGCTCAGTGAGCCAGCCGAGCGCGCCCAGGCGAAAATTCACGGTCACCACGATGAGGCCGGCCTGCGCCAGCCTGCCGCCGTCGAACAGCGGATCGTTCGCGGTGCCGCGAACGAAAGCGCCGCCATGGATGAACAGCATCACCGGCAGCGGGCCATCGACCCCGAACGGACGGAACACGTTCAGCGTGAGGCAATCCTCGCTCGCGCCCGGCAGCGACGGCTGAAGGCACGGCGCGCCGTACTTGTAGGCCGTGCGCATCTCCGAACTCTCGGCGGTTGCCTGCGGCGGACGCCAACGCAGCGGCCCGATTGGCGCGGCCGCATAGGCCAGCCCCTTGAACGACGCCACCTCGCCTTCGACGGCGCCAAGCATCTGTCCTTCACGCGTCAGCGCGAACGGAAATTGGCCGACCGGCTGGGCCACGGCCGAGCCGTTGCAACAGAGGATGACAGAAGCCGCAAAAAGCGCGAACACGGACCGCATCTTCGGAGCATCTCGATGCGCGGAAGGGTTCGGTCAGGTTATGTCCGTCGTCCATAGTGAGGCAAGCGCCGCGGCGGCGCCTAGCTGCCCTTGGCGATAAGCTCCGCCAGTGCGTGCCGTGCGATGATGCCGAGTTCACCGAGCGTGGAGTGGCCTGACTGCGCCGCCTCGATCAGGCGCTGGGCGATGAACCTGCGGCTGTCGTGATCGCCGCCATGCGGCAGTTGACGGCACGTCTCCTCCAGGACGACGTCCATGTTCGCTCTGGTTCGCTCACTCAACTCTGTCATGACGCCCTGGGTATGCGTGGCTTGTAGCCGCAAGCATACACAGACGGATCATCCATGATTAGCCCGGGTAATCACGGCCATTGTGCATCGCGATGCGTGCATTGAAGCAAGGTTCGCGCGGCCATGATGACGCCGCAAACGGCTACCGAAGATTGCACTTGCTCTGATGACAAGCCGAGCCTGCGGCGATAGCCTGCCGACAAAACAAAACATACGGGAGGAAATACCATGCCTGACGCAGTGGTTGCTGCACGTGCCTCTGACGCGGGTCGCGGAACCAGTCAGCAGGTCGATGTTGCCGTGGTGGGGGCCGGGTTTGCCGGCCTCTATCTTCTCCATCGGCTGCGCAAGGCCGGCCTCACGGCGGTCGCCCTCGAAGAAGCCGGCGATGTCGGCGGCACCTGGTACTGGAACCGTTATCCCGGCGCGCGCTGCGATATCCAGACCATCGATTACAGCTATACGTTCGATCCGGAACTCGACAAGGCCTGGACCTGGTCGGAAAAATACGCTGCCCAGCCCGAGATCCTGCGCTATCTCGGCTTCGTCGCCGACCGCTACGATCTCAGGCGCGACATCCGCTTCAAGACCAAGGTGACCGAAGCCAAATGGGACGAAGCGACCGAACGCTGGCAGCTCACCACCGACAATGGCGCACCGGTCTTCTGCCGCCATTACATCATGGCCACCGGCTGCCTTTCCGCGCCAAAGCCGCCCGAGATCGACGGCGTCAAGGATTTTGGCGGCGAGGTTTATTTCACCGGACGCTGGCCGCATGACGGCGTCAATCTCGCCGGCAAGCGCGTCGCCGTGATCGGCACGGGCTCATCGGCCATCCAGTCGATCCCGCTGATCGCCGAGCAGGCCGCGCATCTGACCGTATTCCAGCGCACGCCGAATTTCGCGCTGCCGGCGGGTAACGGTCCGGCGCCGGAAGATCGCAAGACCTTCTTCGAAAGCGACCGCGCCGCATATCGCGATCAAGCACGCTTGTCGATGACGGGCGTGCCGTATCCGCAGCAGACGGTGGTAAGTTGGCAGTTGAGCGATGCCGAGCGTCGCGAGCGCTTCGAACGCGCCTGGGCCGCGGGCGACCTCGTCCACATCCTGACCCAGCTCTGGGCCGACCAGGGCGTGGATGTCGATGGCAATGCGCTGATCGGCGAGCTGATCCGCGAGAAGATCGGCGCAGCCGTGAAGGATCCGGAGACGGCGGCGGCACTGATGCCCCACGATCATCCCTTCGGCGCAAAACGCCCCTGCCTCGACACCAACTACTACGCGACCTACAACCGGCCGAACGTCACGCTGGTCAATCTGCGCCAGGAGCCGATCAAGGCGATCACCGCAAGCGGCATCACGACGGCCAAGCGCAGCGTCGACGTCGATGTCATCGTGTTCGCGACTGGCTTCGACGCCATGACCGGCGCGATCCGCGCCGTGCATCCGATCACCGGACGTGGCGGCAAATCGCTCACCGATGTCTGGGCACAGGGACCGCAGTCCTATCTCGGGCTCACTGTCGAGGGCTTCCCGAACTTCTTCATGATCACTGGCCCCGGCAGCCCGTCGGTGCTGTCGAACATGGCGGTGTCGATCGAGCAGCATGTGGACTGGGTTGTCGACCGGCTCAAGGCATTGCGCGACGCCGGCTTCACCACGATCGAGCCGACCGAGACGGCGCAGGCCGGCTGGGGCCGGCACATGGCCGACTGCTCGATGGTGACGCTGCACCGGCTCGCCAACACCTGGTACACGGGCGCCAACGTGCCCGGCAAGGTGCAGGGCCTGATGCCCTATACCGGCGGCGTCGGCCCCTATCGCAGCATCTGCGACGAGGTCACGAGCCGCGGCATGCTCGGCTTCAAGCTGACCGGCCCCAACGTTGCCGCGCAATGCAATGACGGCGAAGTGGTGCGCCTGCAGCCGGATGTGCGGCTGGTGCTGAACCTGTTGGCGTCGCTGAATCTGCCGCAGATCGAGTCGATGGGCGCGATCGGTGCCCGTGCCTTCGTCGACGAGTTCAACAAGGGCCGGCCTGCGGGACGGCCGATCGGCGACATCGTCGACGGCACCCTGCCCGGCACCGACGGCCCGCTGTCGTACCGCGTGTACCGGCCGGCGACGCCGGGGCCGCATCCGGTCGTGGTCTATTTCCACGGCGGCGGCTGGGTGCTCGGCGACGAGCAGTCGGACGATCCGTTCTGCCGCGACATGGTGCGGCGGACCGGCATGATGCTCGTCAGCGTCGGCTATCGTCATGCGCCCGAGCATCGTTTCCCGGCCGCAGCCGAAGACGGCTATGCAGCGACGCGCTGGATCGCCGAGCACGCCGCCGAGCTCGGCGGCAAGCCGGGCCCGGTGCTGGTCGCAGGCTGGAGCGCCGGCGGCAACATCGCCGCCGTCACTTGTCAGCTCGCACGCGATCGCGGCGGCCCGGAGATCGCCGGCCAGCTCCTGATCTGCCCGGTCACCGACTGCACCTTCGATCGTCCCTCCTATAACGACAATGCGACCGGCTATTTCCTGACCCGCTCGCTGATGTACTGGTTCTGGGATCTCTACTGTTCGCCAGCCGACCGCACCGATCCGCGCGTCTCGCCGCTCCGCGGCAAGGTAGCGGGCCTGCCGCCGGCCTTCGTCGTCACCTGCGAATTCGATCCCCTGCGCGACGAGGGCATCGCCTACGCCGAGGCAATGGCGGCCGCCGGCGTCCCGGTCGAGCAACTTAGGGCGCGCGGTCATTTCCACTCGTCCTTCGCCATGGTGGACGTGGTGATCACCGGGGTCTCCGGCCGGGTGCAGATGGCTGAGGCGTTGCGGCGCTTCGCCGGGCTTCCGCCAAAGGTCGGTCGCGGCGACGAGATCAGGCACGGTCACGACAGCCCGGGGCCCAGAATCGCGGCGGCCGCGAGCTGACAGCGACAAAGCGGCCGGGAACTTTTTCCCGGCCGCTGCGTTTTGTGGGGCGGCACCCGTGTAATGGAGTGCGTGTTGCGTGAGGTGGGGCGATGGGCGACGTGGTTGCGGATTCAAAGGTTGATTTTGGCGCGGCTGCGGCCCTGTATAAATGGCCTTCGCTTGCGAACCAGCGCCGGCCGGACCGGGATTCCTATCAGGTGAGCCAAGGCACTCTGGACGAATGCATCTCGGCTTTCATGGAGAAGCCGGCGACGACCAGGCATCTCTATGAAATTCACACGGCGGCGCAGCCGTCGCTGGTCACGGATATCCTCTCGCCCGAGCACGTCACCGAGCTATCGCGGCTCAGGGAATATCTCTGATTGCCTGCAGGCGCCGAAGCTGCACGCACACGACAAGCTTCTCACAAAGCAGGAACCTTCTTCCGGTTTTTCCCGTTAGTGGTGATCGGAAGCGAAGGTGTGAGTGCTTCACATGCTTGAAGCCGGCGTGCCAGCCCAGGTCGTGCCCTATGGCGCAGATCAGACCTTGTTCGTGGTGATCGATCGCCTCGACAAGGCGACTGAAATCCGCATCGAGCGAAGCGATCTCGACGCCACCATCGGCGAGCTCGTCGCCGGCTGCTTCAACGATCCCATCCAGGTCATCTCGTTCAACACGCTCGAGCACTGGATGAAAGACATCTCGACCGACGTCGCCGGTGAGATTCGGGCGCGCTGCGACATCGATGGCGTGAGGCTGCCCGATTATCTCAGCGACTTCGTCGAAAGCTATAGCTGAGCGCGCGTTACTTCGATTGCTCAGACGAGGAGGCGAGGCGTATGCGTTTAGCGCATGGATGATGAGAATCAGGCGCGCCGGTACTTGCCGGCGATGACCTCGATCTCGCGGCGGCGTTCGCCCGCGAAGCTCAGGAGCTTTTCGATCGTCACGGTATCCGTGATCCGCTTGGCGAGCCGCTCGGCGCGTGTGGCCTGATCTTCGAGATACTGGATCGTGTTCAAACGCCGCCCCCCAAGAGCCCCGATTTGGAGTCCGGAATTGTTTGGATGTCGATCGTGCGTCAGAGGCGGCTAACAGCCGGTTAAGCACAGCGTAGGAAATCGATGAGAATCGCGCTTTATTGCACGACGTCGAGCCGGACATTGGTGACGCCCTTGTCGACCATGCCGAGCGCCTCAGCCGCAGAGGGAGAGATGTCGACCACGCGTCCGCGAACATAAGGCCCGCGATCGTTGATCCTGACGGTCACGAAGCGACCAGAGGAGACATCGGTGACGCGCAGCTTCGTGCCGAACGGCAGGGAGGGATGGGCCGCGGTCAATTCGTTCTTGTCGAACCTCTCGCCGCTCGCGGTCTCCGTATCCGAATAGAAGCTGGCAACGCCATGCGAGGCGGTTTGCTTTGCGTCTCCGTCGGGGACGCGCACCCGGCTGATCGGCCGTGGATGCAGTGCCGCCACCCTGTGCGGGCGTTCGACCGCGGCCTGCCGGCTGGTGCCCGCCAGATCGGCCTTCTGGCGGCCGACCGGCGATTGCGCACACGCCGCAAGCGACGCCGCACCGGCGATGGCGAGCAGCAACCGGCACGAGGTTGCCAGCGAAATCCGGGTATTTTCGGCACGTGCAAAGCGAGACATGATGCGCCCTCCGAACGGCCCGAGTTTCGGCCGGCAATGAGGGCAGAACCTTGTCGGAACAAAAGCGGGTCGGAGGCCGCAGCCGTTTCGTGTTTAGCTGTGACGATTCCACCACACTGGCTTGCCCTGAATCGAGACAGGCTCGTGGGATAAGTCCGATACAACGTGCCAGACGATGCGCGGCCCCGGCTGAACCTCGGAAGGCTTGGTGTCACCCTTCAGGAGCCGCGCGAGTTCGCGCCGATAGAGCCACTGCCAGCCTGTCTTGAGGCTGGCGAGAAAGTCGAGCTCCCGCTGTGTCAGTGTGCACATCTCGAACCCGATCCGGTTGCAAAGCCGCGCTATCAGCCGACGAGGCCGCCCATCGGTCTGACATCGGCGCTGCCGGGGAAGACCGCATCGGCCAGCACCTTTTCCTCGACGCGCAGATGATCCCTCAGCAGGCCCTTCAACACCGCGCGCAAATCCATGGTCGGCTTGAGATCGCGATCCTCGAAGAGTTGCGCCGGCTTCAGGCCAGGCCAGTCCGCGATCACGCGGCCGCCGGCGAGCGCGCCGCCGATCAGGAAAGCGACCGTGCCGGTGCCGTGATCCGTACCCTGCGTCCCGTTGATGCGCGCGGTGCGCCCGAACTCGGTGACGACGGCGACCACCGTCTCTCGCCAGGCCTCGCCCATGTTGCTCTCGATCGCAGCGAATGCGCCGTCGAGCGCGCCGAGCAGATTGTAGAGCTGGCCCGCGGCCGCGCCTTCGGCGATGTGCGTGTCCCAGCCGACGAAGCCCATGGCGCCGACACGCGGACCATCGGGCTTTGCGAGATAGCGCGCGGCGGTGCCGGCGGCTTCGGCAAAATAGGCGCGCACGCGCGCGATGCCGGGCGCCAGCGTCGGATCGTCGGACATCGGATCGCCCGTGCCCGGTGCGCCGCCGAGCGAGGCGAGCTTCATGCGGGCCTGGAGCACGGTCGCAAGCTTCGGATCGGTGTGCCGGTAGAGATCGAGCAGGCGGTTCTGCGTGTCCTCGCTCGCCGGCAGCAATTTCTGCGGCACCCATGTCATGACAGGCGCCGAGCCGCGCACCACCAGCGGCGTCACCGAGCCAATGCCGAGTGCGCGGCTGCCGCGCGGGTCGACACGCCCGCCCGATTCCAGCGCGAGCAGCGCGCGGTTGAGCCATCCCGAGTTGGTCATGCCGGGCTTGACGAGCCCGCTTTCCAGCACGTCCTGGCCGTCGAAATGCGAGCGCTCGCGATAGGGCGTCGCGGTGGCGTGGACGATCGCAGCCTTGCCGGTCTTGTAGAGCCGATGCAGGTTCGGCATCGCCGGATTGAGCGCGAAGAAAGCATCGAGCGGCAGCGCCGGCGTCTTGCCGTCCAGCACCAGCGCGCGATCGCCGCGCAAGGAGATCCAGTCGGGATCGCCGACCGGTGCGACCGCACCGAGACCATCGAGCGCACCGCGCAGCACGATGACCAGCAGGCGCGGATCGCGCCCTTCGGCGCGCGCAATCCGCGGCATCTGGCTCCATGCGAACAGCGCGCCGGAACCAACGAGAAGCTCGCGCCGCGTGGGCAAATGATTGACGAAGCCCATACTCACCTCCTCAGAAAATCCGCCGACATGAACAGCAGCGCCAGCGCCTGCTGCCGGCTCTCGGCACGCCCGACCGCCTGCTTCACCTCGGGCGCGATCTCGGACGCGAAGACATCCTCGATGATGGCTTGCGGATCCGCAGTGGCCGCCACGCGCTCGGCAAAATTATTGGCGATGTCGAGCCTTCGGCCAACGCCGTCGATCCAGCTTGCCTCGTCATCCGGATATCCCTTGGGCGCCGACGGGCGCCACAGCCCCTCGCCGAGCAGGTCCTGGCCGCCGGTGAAGCGTGTGGGATCGACTTCCCTGATGCCGGTTGCGCGCACCATGCCGACGACCCATTCGCCGGGACGCTTGAGTTTTGACGGCGGCCCGCGCCACGCTTCGTCTGACGAGACCAGCGCGATCGCGACCTGCTTGAGATCGCCCTCGGTGTCGCGAAAGGTTTTTGCCATCTGCGCGACGAGCGCCGGCGGCGGTTCGTCTGCCACGAAATGGCGCGCGAGTTTTGTCGCGACATGGGTCGCGGTTGCCGGATGCGCGGCGAGGTCGCGCAGCACGGCGCGGCCCTGCTCGGCATCGTCCTGCTCGTAGCGCTTGCCGAGCACGGTCTGTCCGCCGGGCTCGTGCAGCCGCGGATTGAAGATGAACTCGCCACCGTGCTCGGGATTGTCTCCGGGCGGAACAAGCGTCCATCCCGTCAGCACATTGGCAAAGCCGATGACGTCGTCCTGGCTGTAGCCGGTACGCACGCCGAGCGTATGCAGCTCCATGATTTCGCGCGCAATGTTCTCGTTCAGGCCGCGGCTGCGGTTGATGCCGGCAATCGAGTTCGCACCCATCGAGCCGAGATTGTCGAGATAGAACAGCATCGCCGGATGGCCCTCGACGGCCTGAAGCAGATCGACGAAGTGACCGAGCGCATTGGCGCGAACGGCCTCACGCTCGTAAGCACCCGACATGCTCTGGATCTTGTAGGCCGAGATGCAGAAATGGTTGGACCAGAACCACACCAGCCGCTCGGCGAAGCCGATGTCGGCGCCGAGCGCGGCTTCGGTCCGCAGCTTGGCTTCCTGCAAATACATGGGACGTCCGGGATCGGGAACGGCTTCAGCAGCCTGCTTGGCTGCCATCTCAGCCCCGTCCTTCTCCTGACTCTGCGCTGGCCCTTGCGTCTGCGTTTGGTTTTCCGACATGACAGGCGCGGACGCCGTCTGCTGCTTCTTCGCCTGCTGCTGGGCCTGCTTGGCGCGGGCCGTTCGCCGCGCATTGGCGTCGGCCACGGTGCGATAGGCTTTCGCACTGGAGGGCAGGCTGGCGGCTGCGGCAAGCGCGAGCGGGCGATCGAGTTCGGCGATCAGCGCGCCGCGCGGGTCGCTGCCGAGAGCGGCGATTGATCCCGGCCGCGGCCCCATCCCGAAGCGACGAAGCGCCAGCGCAGCTTCGGTCTTTGCAGAATTGCTCATGGCGAATGCCCACTTCTTCGAGCCTGCCGACGGTGTCGGCGCGAAGCTACGAAGCGTAATGCTACAAATCGTAGCATTCGCTGAGTAGACTCGCAAGCGGAGATTGAGACGTCGCCCTCAAAGACGTCGGAGACCTCCGGTCCGGCAGACCGGCAGCGGTCCTAGAAATTGGGCCCAAGCGCGATCTTCGTGATCGTGCCGTTCCTGACGCCGATCCGCCATTCCGCCGAACCGTTGGCGAACTGGGCGACATAGATGTCGCTGTCGAGCGCGGTGACGCCGCGGAAGGAGACCGCACGCAACGCACCGAGCCGCGTCAGGATCGCCTGATCGATCGGAAGCTGCTGACGCGTGATATCGGCCACTTCCGACGTCATGCGCTCGTAGTCCGGCTGTCCCTTGCCGACGCCCTCGATGTAGCGGCGCAGCATCTCCTCACCATTGGCGATCGGAACGGCGCGCCGCGCCGCGCGCCCCGGACGCGCGCCGAGGCTCAAGGCATCGACATTGTGGAAGCGCGTTTGCCGGCCCGGCACCAAGACCTCAAGGCATCGCCCCGACTTGTCGGCAATCACCCAGGGATTGTTCACGGTGGTTGTGGAGGCCCATGTCATGTTGGGCCTGACGACACTCTGCGTCTTGCGGTTGCCGTCGGCACCGAGATTGAAGACCTGGATGTCGTCGCCCATCTCGTTGTAGACCAGAATTCTGATCGGCGAGGTGCCGGCACGACCGCGCACATTCGCCTCCTCCGAGCAAGGCACGATGCCGCCGAGTTCGTCATTGCCGTCGGCCCGGAAGATGACGTCGCCGGCCTTGCCGTCGGGGTCGAGCAGCAGGCGGAATTCCGCTGTGCCGTTCTCGAACTTGGCGCCATAGATGTCGTAGCCGCCGGGCCCGACGCCGCGGAAGAAAATCGACTCCAGCCCGCCGAGCGCGACCAACGTCGCGTGCATTTCACTGAGCTGCCGGTGGACCTTGGCCGCGAGCGGCGCGCTCATGCGATCGTAGTTCGGTGTGCCGCCGCGCAGATCTTCGATCCCACGCAAGATCATTTCCTTGCCGCCGGTGGCTGGAACCTGCTCCCTGAATCGGTCAGGCACTTCGGCGAGGCGGCGAGCGAAGTCCGCTTCGACGGCCTGAGCCACCCCCGCATCGACGCGGGCTGCCAGGCGGGCGCCGAAAACCGCACTCTGCACTAGCACGCGCGAGACCTTTGACTGCTCGTCGCGCAGGAAGATCAGGAGATGGTCGCCGCGGAAGGAGAACGCATCGGTGCCCTCGGCAAGGACTTGCGTCGTGCCCTGCCCGGTTTCGTTCAGCCAGAGACGGTCGCCGTCGCGGCGCACGGTGAGCACGCGGTTCGGTGCCAGCCTGTACCAGCCGACATATTGGTCGAGCGATACGGAATCGGCTGCCGCCGTCGGCATCTCCGCGACGCGAACCGCGCTTATGTCGCGGCCGTTCATGCGCAGCATCAGTTCGGCCGAACGACGCTCGGCATCGAGCGGGAACGTGATCTCGCCGGACGAGGCCGCGTAGGACGCGGTACCGTCGCTCCCGACCGTCAGGCGCAATTTGCGCTGCCCGGTGAGCTGGCCGTAAAGCTCGTCACCTTCGCGGAAGATCGCGAACACCGAGGCCGGGCCCATGGCGTAGAAATTGACGAAGGGACGGTAATGCTGGGCCGGCACCTCGCCGGTATCCGCGCCGAGGGGCACCGGGTCCGGCGTGCGATAGGCGATCATGCCGGCGGATACGATCACGGCCGGTACGATCGCGGCCGCAATCCAAAGCCGCTTGCGCCAGCCGACTGGGACGGGCATCGCGGCGGCCGCAATAATGCGCTCGACGCGGGCGCGCACGGTCGAGGCCCGCGCCATCGCAAGCTCGACCGGTCGCGGTCTTACGGTGCTTGCAAAATCAAGCAGGATTTCCGCATAGGACAGCCGGTCGTCGATCACCTCGATCGCCTCGGCGTCGCTGATGATCTCGGCGAGTTCGGCGAGGTGTGCGAGCTGCCACCACGAGAACGGGCTGAACCAGAACACCGCGCGGTTGAGGGACGCGAGTAAGAGAACGTAGAAATCGCGGTTGGCGACGTGCGCGCCCTCATGCGCGAGCACCGCGAGCCGCTTCTTCGCGTCCCAGCCGGAAAATTGCGGCGGCACCAGAATGGTCGAGCCGAAGGTAACGGGACCACCAACGTCGCAGCTGACGCGCACATCCGCGTCGATCATCAGCGGGCCCTTCATCGGCTTCGCGACGCGCGCCAGACGCCAGGTCAGGCAAAGGCCGATAGCGAGCCGCAGCAGCAACAGGCCGGCGACGCCGGCATAGACAATAGTGGCGACCAGCCACCAGTCGATCGAGAATCCGCTCTTGGCCGGTGGAACAATCGCCGGACCGGGCGCGACCGGGAGTGTCGGCTGCGGCATCTCCAGCGTTGACATGTCGGCCGGCAGAAAATCATCCGGCATGGATACCGGCAAGGGCAGCCGGGTAATCGTGAGCGTCGGCCAATGCATCACGAAGGGCATCGCAAGCGACGCAAGCAGCACGACGACCCATGCCGTCATGTGGACGTGCGGATTGCGCACCCGAAAAAGATTGAGGCCGAACCAGACGACGCCCCCCAGCATAAGGGAGCGCAGCGCCGCCTCCGCCAGAGTTGCGATCATTCTTTCTTCACTCCCCTCGCCTTCTTCGCCTTGGCCACCTGATCGGCCAGCGTGCGCAATTGCTGCTGGTCGAGCATCGCATTGTCGACCATGCCGACGAGAACCTCTTCGATCGAGCCGTTGCAGAACCAGTCGACGATGCGCTGCACCGCCTTGGCTGCAACCCGCGAGCGTTCTTCAGCCGCGTGGTAGACATAGGTCCGTCCGTCGACGGTGTGCCGAGCATAGCCTTTTTCTTCCAGCCGGCGCAGCACCGTGCGGACCGTGGATTCCTTCAGACGCCGCGACAGCCGCTCGCGCACGATTTCGGCCGTAACAGGACCATGGGCCCAAACCAATTGCATGACCTCGTGCTCGAGGTCGCCCAGTTCGGGCAAACGATCGTCCATGGCGGCTTACCTTGCTTCGAATTTTCTTGTAGCGCTACAGAGCGTCGCATATACGGCCGCGCCGCGCAACGGCGTTTCCACCTGAAATGGTGTCGCGTGCTGACCTAACGAGGCGCGTTGCGACCCGCGGGGGCGGTGCGCTCCCTCTCCCGCTTGCGGGAGAGGGTTGGGGTGAGGGTGTCTCCGCAGTGGGACTTCCCAAGAGGATAGAGCCCTCACCCGGCGCAAGCGCGCCGACCTCTCCCGCAAGCGGGAGAGGTGACCGGGCCAGCCGCCAGATCGAGTCAATCAAAAGTCATCACGCTCAGTATTTCGGCTCGTACATCTGCGACTGGACCAGGCCTTTCACGTCGTTCGGCGCGGGTCCGTCCGCGAGCCCGCGCTGAAAAGCGACGTCGGCGACGGCGGCGGCGATGCGAACCGAGACCTCGCGGATGCGCGGCAGCGCCGGGTAGAGGCTGCCCTGCGCAAGATCGTCCTTGCCGACGCAATTGGCGAGCGTATGGGCGGCGGCCATGAACATCTCGTCCGTCACCAGCCGTGAACGGCTGGCGATGACGCCGAGGCCGACGCCCGGGAAGATGTAGGAGTTGTTGCCCTGGCGCGGCACGAAGGTGCGGCCGTCGAGCTTGACCGGGTCATACGGGCTGCCGCAGGCAAACAGCGCGCGGCCCGCGGTGTAGCGATAGGCATCTTCCGCAGAACATTCGGCTTTCGAGGTCGGGTTGGAGAGCGCAAACACGATCGGCTGCTCGTTGAGCTCGGCCATTGCCTTCAGCACGTCGGGTGTGAAGGCGCCGCCGACCGCGGCAACGCCGATGATCGCCGTCGGCTTCAGCGTCTTGATCGCGGTAAGGAAGTCGGCGATCGGCGCCTGATCGGCATGGGCATAACGGAGCTTGTGACCGGAGAGGCCTTCGCGGCTGCTAACGACAAGGCCGCGCGAATCCACCAGCCAGTTGTGGCGGAGCGCTTCCGCCTCCGAGGCGCCCTCGGCCATCATGGCGGAGACCACGAGGTCGGCGATGCCGGTCGCGGCCTCGCCTGCGCCAAGGAACAGAATGCGCTGATCCCTGAGCTTGCCGCCGTTGATGCGCAAGGCCGAGAAAAGGCCGGCGAGCGCCACCGCTGCGGTGCCCTGGATGTCGTCGTTGAAGACGCAGGCGTCATCCCGATATTTGTGCAGCAGCTTGAACGCCGAGTGATTGGCGAAATCCTCGAACTGGATCAGCACGCCGGGGAAGGTCTTTCGCGCGGCGACCATGAATTCGTCGACGAAGCTGTCATAAGCCTCGCCGGTGAGCCGCCGCTCGCGCAGGCCGAGGTAATAGGGATCGTTCAGGAGCTCTTCGTTGTTGGTGCCGACATCGAGCACGATCGGCAGGCACAGTTCGGGATGCACGCCGGCGCAGGCCGAATAGAGCGAGAGTTTTCCGACCGGAATGCCCATGCCGTTGGCGCCGAGATCGCCGAGGCCCAGGATACGCTCGCCGTCGGTGACGACGATCAGCTTGGCTGGGTAAGGCCAGTTCTTCAGGATTTCGCCGATCTGGCCCCGATCGCGCGAGGATATGAACATGCCCCGTGGCCGCTGGAAGATCAGGCCGTATTTCTGGCAGGCGAGCCCGACCGTCGGCGTGTAGATGATAGGCTGGATCTCGTCGATATTGTCGACGACGACGCGGAAGAAAAGCGCCTCGTTGCGGTCGTGCAGCGCATTCAGCGCGACGTATTTCTCGAGATCGGTCGGCAGCGTGCGCAGATTGGTGAGCACGCGCTCGACCTGGGTCTCCATCGTCAGCACGCAAGGCGGCAGCAGGCCACGCAAGCCGAGCGCGTCGCGGTCCTGCGCCGTGAAGGCGGTGCCCTTGTTGAGCAAGGGATCGCGCAGCAGCGTCATGCCGTGCGCGGTGTCGGATGACGTCGAATGGGTGCTGACCCGAGCAGGTCTATTCACGAATTCCCCCAGGGAGTTTCTTGTTGAGCCGCAATCATTGTCGGCCACCCCTCACCTGATATCAAGGACGTAGAAACTCAGGCATGGATTGTGATCTCGCACCGCAGCGAGATTTTCGTGAAGACCGGCAGTTGCGCGCGAGAAAAGATTAACGCCGCAAGACTCCCGCTCCTCATGGTGAGGAGCGCGTCTTCGCGCGTCTCGAACCATGCAGGCCCTGCTCTCTCCCGCGGCGCATCCTTCGAGACGCCCGCTCCGCGGGCTCCTCAGGATGAGGAAGTGGTATTATTCCGCCTTGATATCGGCGGCCTTCACGATCGGCCACCATTTCTCGGTCTCGGCCTTCTGGAAGGCTCCGAGCGCCGCGGGCGTTTGCTGATCCGCTGGCGGAATCTCCTGCCCCAGTTCGCCAAAACGCTGCTTGACGGAGGGATCGGCAAGCACGGTCACGATGGCCGCGTTGAGCTTTGTGACGATCTCCTTCGGCGTGCTCTTCGGCGCCCAGATGCCGTGCCAGTAGGAAATGTAGAGGCCGGGCAGGCCCGCCTCGTCGACGGTCGGAATGTCGGGCGCAGACGCGAGCCGTGTCGGCGACGTCACCGCGAACGCCTTGATCGCATTGTTCTTGTATTGTGGCAGAGAATTAGAGGCCTGATCGAACATGATGTCGATCTGCCCGGCCACGAGGTCGATCATGGCAGGCCCTGCGCCGCGATAAGGCACGAACTGAAAATCGGTGCCGGTCCTTCCCTTGAAGAAGACACCGGCGACATGGGCGCCCGTGCCAGCGCCGGCTGTGCCGGCAGTCGCCTTGCCGGGGTTGGCCTTCAGCCAGGCGATCATCTCTTTCAGATTGTTGGCCTCGAGCGACTTCCGGCCGACGATCAGCTGCGTGCCCATCGCAATCGTTGCGACCGGTTCGAAATCGGCGATCACGTCGTAGGGCAGCTTGAAGATCGCGCCGTTGAGCACATGCGTGCCCCAATGACCGATCGCGATCGTGGTGCCGTCAGGCGTTGCGCGCGCGACGCGGGCGCCGGCGATGCTGCCGGAGGCGCCGGCCACGTTTTCGACCACGACCGTCGTGTGCAGTTCGGCGGCGATGCGTTCGGACAGGATGCGCGCCAGCGTGTCGGTCGGACCGCCCGCAGCGAACGGCACCACGAGGGTGATGGGACGCGATGGAAACGGCTGCGCGCTCGCAGGTACGATCCCCGTCGTACATCCAATCAGCGCGCCCACAACCATCGCATGGCCGCGCAATCCGGCCCACAGCCCCCGCATCAGTCTCTCCCACCCTTTTTGCCGCCCGCATGTTGTCAAGGGGCTGGGGCCGGAGTGAACGCTGCCGGACGGGCCGAGGCAAGTCGGAAATTTAGCGGAGCGACTATACGGCCGCCCGCCTTGGCGTCAAATTGGCGGCGCTATCAGCCGGAGGCGCGACGTGCATCAAGATGGTCTGGGTGGGGGATGCGACCTCGATGCCGTTCTGTTGGAAACGCTGTTTCATGCGGCGGTTGAATTCGCGCTGCACCGGCCAGCGTCCGGCCTCTGTGCAGCGGATCTGGCCGACGATCGACACCATGGCGCCGTCGACCTTGTCGATGCCCCAGAGATCGAGATCGCCGCGGATCAACGCGCGGAATTCCACCTCGCGGCGCATCTCGTCGACGATATCCTTGAGGATCTGACCGGCGCGGTCGGTGTCTTCCTTGTAGGCGACGTTGACGCTGACGGACGCATTGCCGGCGCCGCGGCTGGCATTGGTGATGGTCGTCACCGCGCTGAACGGCACGATGTGCACGGCACCGTCGCCGGCACGGAGCCTGATAGTCCGGATCGAGACGTTCTCGACCACGCCTGATAGTCCCGACACGCTGACGCTGTCGCCGACCTGGACGGTGTTCTCCAGCAGCAGGAATAGACCGGTGATCAGATCCTGCACCAGCTTTTGCGAACCGAAACCGATGGCGATGCCGACGATGCCGGCGCCCGCCAGCAGCGGCGCGACGTTGACGCCGATCTCGCTGAGCGCCGTGAGGCCGACGACGGAGGCGATCACGCAGAGCAAGGCCGTCCGCAGCATCGGCTGAAAGGTCCGCAGCCGCGCGGCGCGGGCATAGTGCCCGTCGCGCGACAGCGTATTGATCTGGCGGTCCAGCAGCGCGTTGCTGGCTTCCCAGATCGCCGCCGCGATGAGTACGGCAACGCCGATCGTCATCACCGCCGAGATCAGCCGGCTGCCGATCTGGCCACCATAGAACCAGACGATGGCATCGACGCCCCAGACTTCGAGCACGGCCACCAGGCCGATGAAGGCGATCACGCTGGATACGATCTTGCGCAGCAGCGGCAGGTAGCGGTTGGCGCGGATCTCGAGACCCGGAAAGCGCTGGAGGATCTCCGGCTTGATGCGGAAGCCGCGGTCGATCAAGCCCAGCGTCAGCATGATGGCAACACGCGTGATCAGCACCACCGCGATGGTGCCGACGAAGTATTGCAGCAGCAGCGAATAGCCGTTGCGGATGTTCAGCGCCCACACGGCCCACAGCGCAAGATCGAGTGCGATGGCAAGATAGTGCCAGCCGCCCGCAATGCGGTTGCGCAGTCGCGCCGCGATCCCCTGCCGGTCGGCCGGCGCGCGGATGGCTTCGGCGACCTGGCGGCGGCTTTGCAGGATGATGACGACGACGAAGAGATGCACGACCAGCATCACCATGCGCAGGAGCGCGGCATAGCCGGCGCGATGCAGGCCGAGCAGCAGCGCCACGTTGGCGAAGGCGATGCCGGAGACGCCGACACCGACGATACGACGCGCCCAGATCTCGATATAGGCCGCGGTTTCGGCCCTGACCGGAAACAAGCCGAACGGTCCCGCCAGCGCACGGACCGCACAGATGAGCGCGCGCGAGAACGCGTAAGCATTGACGACCGCGAGGATCACGAGGCGGACGGTGGTGGGCTCGCCGATCTCTGTGCCGAGCAGCGCCGTGGCGGCGCCGACAAAGACCAACACCGGAAGCAACTCGAGCAGGAAGCGTCCCAGCACGAGGGGCAGCCGCAGCATGACCTGCCAGGCCCGCGCCAGGCTGTGGCGGCGCCTGTGCAATTCGGGCGCGGGGGTGACATCGGCCACGGATGACGGCGGATCGGCAATGGGCAACACCTGCACCGGCAGACGCGCCGTTTGCGGCATGCGCACTTCCAGGAACGCGACGGGGCGCCGGATCAGACGGAACATCACCCATTCGGCGCAATAGGCGCAGCCGAACACCAGCGCTAGCTTCCAACCGATCTCGATCAGGAGATTATAGGCCGCAGGATCGTTCGCGGTCCGCACGATCCAGTAGTAGAACGCCGGGAAGTGCGTGAGCGTCCTGGCCATATCGGCGACGTCTCGCGAAATTTCGCCGATCTCCTCAGACACGGTGAGCATGAGCTGCGCACCGAGGCCGTCGGCCGCGAGCGGGATCGGTGATTTCTGCTCGGGCGCGGGTTGCTGCTGACCGGGCGCATTCGCAATCGCGCGCAACGTATCGATCATCTGCGCGCGCTTCTTGTCGTCCTGGAGCGTCTCCAGCGCGCGTTTGGCCTCGTCCGGCGACACTGCAGCAGCACTGTTGGCGGCCGGCGGCTCTGCGCGAGCGCTGGTGAAAGAGGAGATCGCGAGGAAGAGAACGGCGAAGAGCGCCGGGACAAGCTTTTGCGACACGAGGATTCCCTGGAAAAAACAAAAGCGCCGGCGGAATCGGAATCGTCATCACCGAAGCGCATGCGGCATGTCGGAAGGCGTTATTCGCCCGGGTCCTGTGTCGGAAATTTGCCGATGCGGCGACATTCTCTTGGCATTTGCCGCAACGCAGGAAACGGGAACCGCGGTCTCGGAGACACCGGGCGCGTATTAGATGCAGTACGCGCAAAACCTCTCCCGTCATTCCGGGAGTCGGCCCGGAATGACGGCGATGAGGAGGAGAGAGGCAGGATGTCAAAAGCGCCTGTCGCGGCGGCCTCGTCACGGCCATCCGACATGATCGATGTGATGCACAATACAGCGCCGGGCAGGTAGGGGCTTTGCCTTACTGATGCAGCCCACTAAACCTTGACCCGGCGTGCCGTTCGCGGATTCTGCCGCTATGCGATAGTCCGAACGAGCTCCATCGCAATTAACGCGGCTGGGTCTGCGGAGGTGGTGTCATAGACCTCCCCTTGCTCTTGATGTGGACATTGCGCGTCGCTTGTTTGCGACCATTGCGATGCTCCACCCGTGACACAAAACTGTCAAGCGGGATCGACCGCCTGAGGTATCACATTTCAGGACGCGTTCCATCTCACTGCGACAGATAAGCCGCAGCGGACCGCGGAATAAATTCCCTTCGGTAGTGGGCAAATTACGAGGCCGTCCTTCCCACCAATGTCGAGCGCCTCTGCTACTGGTGGGGCCGCGGGTATTGAGGGGACGACGGGGGCGATGGTGACATCCTGCTCCTGTTTTGCCCGACGAGTCAAACGGCTTCGTAAAATCCGCAGCCGTTTATAGTGTCCGTCAAGCCATTGATTTCGCTATCCTCGGCTACTGTGCATGGGGTTGTTTTCGCGTTTTTTGTCCGTGACCACGAGTGGGCGGGCTTCGCGCCAATCGACTGTCACTTCGCTCGCCCCTTGCTTCCCTTGCCCTCTTTCTCCAGCACGTTGCGCACCTCGCCGAATTCCTCCCGCGACACCTTGTCGGCGCGCGGAAAGCGCAAATCGAGCTTTTCGAGCGCTGCGACGATGGCCGACCCGATCACGACGCGGGCGAACCATTTGTGATCGGCCGGCACGACATACCACGGCGCATGCGGCGTTGCCGTGTGGCGCACGATGTCCTGATAGACCGCCTGGTAGCGCGGCCACAGCGCACGTTCCTTGATGTCGTCTATGGAGAACTTCCACTGCTTGGACGGATCCTCCAGCCGGTCGAGGAAGCGCTCGCGCTGCTCGTCCTTGGACAGGTTGAGGAAGAATTTCAGCACCACGGTGCCGTTACGCGAGAGATAGCGCTCGAAGGCGGAGATGTCCTCAAACCGCTCTTTCCAGATGTTCTTGGTGACGAGCTTTTGCGGCAGCTTCTCTTTGGCAAGGATCTCCGGATGCACGCGCGTCACCAGACATTCCTCGTAATGAGAGCGGTTGAAGATGCCGATATGGCCGCGTTCCGGCAGCGCGATCACGTGACGCCAGAGGAAGTCGTGGTCGAGCTCCTTGCTGCTCGGCGCCTTGAAGGCACTGACTTCGCAGCCCTGCGGATTGATGCCCTCGAAGATCGCCTTGATCGCAGAATCCTTGCCGCCGGCGTCCATCGCCTGGAACACGATCAGCACCGACCAGCGGTCCTGGGCGTAGAGCTTCTCCTGAAACGCGATCAGCCGCTTCTTGTTGGCGTCGAGAAGCTCCTGCGCCTTCTCCTTGTCGAGGTCGCCATTCGCGTCGGTCTTGTGGTCCTTGAGATGAAACTTGCCCGATCCATCGTAGCGGAACGGTGTGATGTAGCGGTCAAGTTCCTGGGCGAGCGATTTGGACGGCTTCTTGCTCATGAGCGCGGGACACCTTGCGTTGCGGCTTCAATCGATCGAGCAAGCTACCAAGGATACCCTTGGGAAGGAATATGATGAAAAGCACGAGCAACACGCCGTAGACGAGATTGTCCCAGCCGACCGCCTTGGTGCCGAAATCGATGCGCAAGGTCTCGGCCAGCAGGATCGTGATGACGGCGCCGAAGGTCGGGCCGAGCGAGACGAACAGGCCGCCGACGATGGCGGCGAACACCATCTGGAGCGACACCGCGATGCCGCTGACGGTGTCGGGCGTGATGAACATCTGGTACTGGCAATAGATCGCGCCGGCGAACGCCGTCATCACCGCGCTGAGCAGCGTGATCTTCAGCTTCTCCGCCGTGACGTCGACGCCGGCGGCGGCCGCAGCGTCCTCGTCTTCCGAGATCGCCTCAAGCGCATAGCGGGCCATGCTGCGGTCAACCCAGTGCCAGACCACGATGCCGAACAGCCAGACCCCGAGCGCGATCAGGTACCAGGTGATCTTGTCGTCGAATTGCAGCGCCCAGAGCTTGTTGCCCGGGGCCCGGTTCGGCGTGTAGCCGAGCGAGCCGCCGGTATAGTCGCGCGTCGCCGTGATGACCTGGAGCACGATCCCGGAGAGCGCGAGCGTCACCAGCACGAAATAGTGCCCGGTGATGCGGAAGCGGAAACAGGGATAGCCGACGATCAGCGCCAGCCCGCCGGCCGCGACCATGCCGATGGGGATGCCGATCCAGGGTGACCATCCCAGATGATTCCAGAGCAGTGCGGTGACATAGGCGCCGATACCCATGAAACCGCCATGGCCGAGCGAGACGAGGCCGAACCGCCCCATCATCGACCAGGACGTATAGGCGAACGACCAGATCAGGATCAGCACCAGGATGTGCAGATGATAGGGATCGCGATAGACGAAGGGCAGCGCGACCAGCGCCGCTAATCCTATCGCCCAGGCTGCAAGCCGCCCCTGCCCCATCATCGGCGCCTCGCCAGCAGGCCCGCGGGCCGGATGAACATCATGACGATGAAGAAGGCGAAGGCGAGCACATAGCCCCATTCGAGATCGGAGAACAGGCCGCCAAGCGAGATGATCTCGGCGAACACGAAGGCAGCGATGAAGCCGCCGATGAAATTACCGAGGCCGCCGAGCACGCAGATCAGGAAAGTGATCGGCCCGAACGACAGACCGACGAAGGGATGCACGTCATATTGCAGAACCAGCAGGCAGGCGGCGAGCCCGGCCAGAGCGCCGCCGAGTGCCGAGGTAATGAGATAGATCCGCTTGGTGTCGACGCCCATCAGCGCCATGATCTGCCGGTCCTGCGAGATCGCCCGGATCGCGGTGCCGGTGAAGGTCCGCGTCATGAACAGATAGACCACGACCATGCCGACCAGCGCCGCCAGAAAGGAGAGCAGCCGCGCATAGCTAAAATGCATTTCGCCGAAGGCGAGCACCGGCAGGCGGATGCCGAGGTTGCGAAAGTCGATGCCGAAGGCGACGGTGGCAAAGCTCTGGAGCACGAACAGCACCCCGCCGGTCGCGAGCAATTGGTTGATCGGAGGCGCTGTGAGCAGCGGCGCGATCACGAGGTAATGCAGCGCCGCGCCGAGCACCGCGACCAGCAGGATGGTAAGCGGCGCGGCGACGAAATAGCTGATGCCGTAATGCTGCACCATGAAATACATGGCGTACATGCCGATCATCACCAGCTCTGCGTAGCAGATCCAGGTCACGTCGATGACGCCGAAGATCAGGTTGAGTCCGAGCGCGAGCAGCGCCAGCACGCCGCCGAGCAGGATGCCGTTGATCACGGCCTCCAGCAGGTAGATGTCGAAAATGTCCAAAAATGCTTGCATGCCCGCATGAACCTCACACCCCGAGATACGCTTCCTTGACCGTGTCGCTCGCCAGCATCTCGGCCGAGGTGCCTGAGGACCTGATCGTGCCCGCCTCGATCAGATAGGCACGATCGACCACCCGCAGCACCTGCTGCACATTCTGCTCGACGATCAGCACGGTCAGCCCGCTTGCGCGGATCCGCTTCACCAGCTCGAACACCTGCTGCACCACGACTGGCGCGAGCCCCGCCGACGGCTCGTCGAGCAGCAGCAGCTTTGGATTCGACATTAGCGCGCGGCCGATCGCGCACATCTGCTGCTCGCCGCCGGACATGGTGCCGGCCATCTGGTGGCGGCGCTCCTTCAGGCGCGGAAACAGGTCGAACACGACATCCAGCCGCTCGGCATAATGGCCGTGCGCCTCCTTCATGAAGGCGCCCATCTTGAGATTGTCGTCGACCGAGAGCTGCGGAAACAGCCGCCGGTTCTCCGGCACATGCGCGATCCCGAGACTGACGATCTTGTGCGACGGCGTCGCCACGACGTCGATGCCCTCCATCGCGATCGACCCACGCGCGGGACGGATCAGGCCGGAAATGACGCGCATCAAGGTGGTCTTGCCGGCGCCGTTCGGGCCGATGACGCCGACCGCCTCGCCGGCCTTCACGTCGAGATTGACGTCGAACAGCGCCTGGAAGGTGCCGTAACCGGCATTGACGGCGCGGAGCTCCAGCATCGACTATCCTCCCGCACGGCGGCGCGCTTCGGCGGCCGCCGCCTGCGTGGTCTCGGCATCGGTGCCGAGATAGACCTCGATGACGCGCGGATCGCCGGCAACCGCGCTCGGCAGACCTTCCGAGATCTTTTCGCCGTGGTCGAGCACCATCACGCGATCGACGACGCGCATCAGGACGCCCATGATGTGCTCGACCCAGATGATGGTGATGCCGAGCTCGTCGCGGATGTTGCGCAACATGTCGGCGGCCTGGCCCATCTCGGCTTCGTCGAGCCCGCCGAGGCTCTCGTCGGCGAGCAGCAGTTTTGGCGCAGTCGCGAGTGCTTTCGCCAGCTCGAGCTTTTTCAGGCCGGCTGCGCCGAGGCCATCGACGCTGGCGTGGCGATCGGTCGGCAGGCCGACCATGGCCAGCGATCGCTCGGCCGCCTCCTCGGCCCTGGCACGGCTGTGGCGGCCCTGGCCGTAGAATCCCGCGAGCGCGACGTTCTCGAAAATGGTGAGGCGGCGGAATGGCCGCGGGATCTGGAAGGTGCGCCCTATGCCGCCGTTGATGATCCGATGTGGTGCGAGACCCGCGATCTCGGAGCCGCCAAACAGGATCGATCCCGAGGTCGGCGCCAGCGTGCCGGAGAGCATGTTGAAGATCGTGCTCTTGCCCGAGCCGTTGGGGCCGATCAGGCCGAGGATCTCGCCCTGATCGACTTTGAACGACACGGTGTTGACAGCGGTGAAGCCACCAAACCGCTTCACCAGCCCGCTGACTTCCAGCACCGCTCCGCCCTCCTTACTCCGCGTATTTGCGCTACTGGTTGCTGTAGGTGGTGCCCTTCGGCAGCGGCAGCACGGCCTCGCGCTGCGCCTGGCTCTTGGGCCACACCACCGAGGATTTATCGTCGATGTACTGGATCACGACCGGGAACGAGCGCTCGTTCTGCCCGGCCATCGGCGTGCCCTCGCCGTAGAATTTGACGCCGAAGCCGAGCATGGTGCCGCCCTCTGGGATGTCGGTGTCGAGCGCCGCTTTGCGCAGCGCATCTGGATCGACGCCACCGTACTTCTTGATCGCGCGCGGCAGGACGTCATTCATGAACACATACGTGTTGGACGCGCCGATGCCGACATGAGCCGAGCGGATGGCGACGCCGGGCCGGATCTTGTCGAACTCCTCGCCGACCATCTTGATCACCGCAGGGAGCTTCGGATCCATGGTCTTCTGGTTGGCAAGCCAGATCGAGATGGGGTCGGTGTTGAAGATGTAGGTGGCATCGGCGCCCATGCCTTCCTTCAGCTTCTCATAGACGCCGTAGCCCGCGCCATGCCCCATCAGGGCGCCGAACTTCAGGCCCTGCTCGCGGGCCTGGCGCAACAGCAGCGTAATGTCCGGATTGTAGCCGGTGTGGAAGATCACGTCGGGCTTGGCGCGCTTCAACTTGGTCACCAGCGCGGAGAGGTCAGGTGCGGTGGCCGAATAGCCCTCTTTCATCACGACATTGAAGCCGGCCTTCTTCGCGCCGGCCTCGTTGCCCTTGGACACGTCGACGCCATAGGCGCCGTCCTCGTGGATGATGGCGACGCGCAGATCCTTCGGCTCCTTGTCGAACTTCGCCTTGGCGTTCTGCGCGATGAAATCCATCGTCATCATGCCGAACTGGTCGCCGCTCGCCTGCGGGCGGAAGACGTATTTGTAACCCTTCTCGTTGAACACGGCCGACGAGATGCAGGTCGTCATCCACATGAACTTCTTGAGTTGCTCGACGCGCGCGGCCACCGGCACGCATTGCGCCGACGAGAAGAAGCCGAGCACCATGTCGACCTTCTCCTGCTCGAGCAGGCGGACGGATTCGTTGATGGCGATGTCGGGCTTGCTCTGCGCGTCGGCATAGACCGCCTCGATCTTGTAACCCTCGACGCCGGACCTGGCGAAGTGGTCGAGAATGATCTTTGCGCCGATATAGCCGAGCTCAGAGCCGCCGCCGGCGAGAGGTCCGGTCAAATCGAAAACGACGCCGATCTTGATCTTCTTCTCTTGAGCCTGGGCGGAGACCGCCAAGCCGGTCGCGGATATCGCGACCAACAGCCCACGCACCAAACGGGCAGCCATGCGCACGCGCATCAAAACCTCCCTGGACGATTGTGCATTGCATTCTTTTTGCTTTTACTTTTTTGCCCATCACATGGGCTGAGCGCAGCGATGTCAAGCCTCGCGCATCAGCGCGACGCGAACTGCTGCTCGACGAAGGCCGTGACAAATCGCGGCATGGACGGCGTGAGATCACTCATCCCGTGCACGAGATGGATAGCCGAGAGCTCCGGCTCAGCCTCGCGCGCCAGATTGGCTTCGATCCGCGCACGCGCCACGTCACCCGGCATGTCCAGGTTGATAATTTGCATCATTGCAATCGTGGGCCCCGAGACGACACAATGCCAGTCCGGCTCGGCACGGTAGTCGGCCGCGGTCAGGCCGGTCTCCTCCTCGAGTTCGCGGACAACGCTGCCGGAAATGTCGAGCGTGTCGCCCCTGACGTCGTCAAGGTCGGGCGTGCCCGAGGGGAAATAGATGCGCCCGCCGTTGGCGGTGTGCTGTGCCATCTCGCCCATCACGAAGGCGCCGTCGGAGGTGCGCAGCGCACCCATGCCGAAACCGTTGAACACGGCTTTGTCGGGAATGCCCCAGTCGCGCCAGGCGAGGAAGCTCGCGAAATCGGTCTCGAAATAGGTCGCGGTGAAATGGCCATCCGTAAACACGGGATCACGCCCGAGCAGGACACGGCCGTTCCAAATCTTCGGCCGCTCACGCTGCTTCTCGGCGAAATGCGCGGCGATCTCGGCGCGCCGCTCCTCGGCGAACGGCCAGACGATCGGCCGCACGGCGAGATCAAGGGTGCTGACGCGATGAATGATTGGTGACGTCATGACGCCTGATGACCACGCCTTCGCGTCAGTTATTTGGCGCTCCCCGTGGTCTTCTTGGCCTGCTCGACGTACTTGTTGGTAAAGGTCTTGCTGACGTCGATCTTGGCGTTAGCGACCTCGGGCGAGCCAACGCTGAACACCGCGAGCACGGCGTCAGCGCCCTTCGGATCCATCTTGCCGGTCTCGGAGAACATCGGAATCGTGTTCTTGAGCGCCGCGAGATAGAGGTCCTTGTTCTTTCCGACCGTCTCCTCCGGCATCTTCGCCATGATCTCCTCGGGCGAGTGCGAGTGGATCCAGGCGAGCGTGCCCATGATCGCGTTGGTCAGCGCCTGCGTCTCCTTTTCGTGGCCGGCAACCCAGGCCGCGGTCGAGTACAGCGCACCGCCCGGATATTCGCCACCGAACGTCTCGAGCGTGTCCTTCTGGGTGCGGGTGTCGCTGAGGATGCGAAGATCCTTGTGACTGCCCTGGAGCACGGTGACGGAGGGATCGAGCATCACGGCGGCGTCGATCTGGCCCTGCTCCATCGCGGCGACCGCGGTGGCGCCGAGGCCGACGCCGATGACGGCTGCGCTGGCGGGATCGACCCCATTCTTCTTGAGCATGTATTTGAGGAAGAAGTCCGTGGAGGAGCCGGGCGCGCTGACGCCGACCTTCTTGCCGGCGAGATCCTTGATCGACTTGATCTCGTTGGTGTGCGAGGGCGAAACCACCAGCACGAGGCCGGGATAGCGGTCATAGACCACGAAAGCCTGGAGCTCCTGCTTCTTGGCAGCGAGGTTGACGCAATGGTCGAAATAGCCGGAGACCACATCGGCGCTGCCGCCGAGCACGGCCTTGAGCGCGTCCGAGCCGCCCTTGAGGTCCACCAGTTCGACACTGAGCCCCGCCTTGTCGTATTCGCCGAGCTGCTTGGCCAGCACCGTCGGCAGATAGCACAGGCAGGAGCCGCCGCCGATGGCGATCGTGATCTTGCTTTGCGCCGCGGCAAGACCGATGGTGAGCGTCAGCGCGAGCAACGCGCCGGCGAGCCGGCCAAACAGTTTCTTCATGGTTTCCTCCGGTCTCAATTCGAGGCGCACGATAGAGCAGCGTGCGCCGCCTGAGAAGATGCCGTGCCTACGATAGACTAAAAGCCGATGCGGAGGCCGCCCCGGCCGCTGACGATCGAGCCCGAATTGTTCCACGCGAGATATTCGGCCGCAGCGAAAAGAGACACGTTGCGCGACTGCCATTCCACGCCAAGGCCACCGAAACCACCCCAGACATTGCCCGCGCCCGGTGCGGTGAAGGCGAGCGGCTGCGTGAGCAAGGTGGCGTTGACCGTATCGCCACCGACCCGCTGCAAACCGAGCGCCCCGCCGGACAGGTGGATGGTTAGCAGCGATGCCGGGGATATCTGCGTGGTTCGGATGAACTTCAGCTCGGCCCGCTCCTCGATATTTTGCGTATTGCGGCCGCCGGCCGTCAGCGGCGCGGTGGTACCGGTCTCGGTATAGCCGTCGAAACCGGCATAGAGGTAACGGACCTGCACGTTCGGCGTCAGCGCGTAGTGCGAATCGAGCAGCGTTCCGAGCGCGAAGCGATGGCCCCATGTCAGTTCGGGACTGACGTACCAGCCGGTGTAACCCGCGGTCGCCGTCTCCAACCCATTAGCCACGAGATTGTTGTTGACCAGACGAGACGTCGAACTGTGCAGGGCCCCGCCCTGCAGCGCCGCATTGAGGAACGATGCGCCCGACGTGTAGCGCGCGTAGGCTCCGCCAAATGCGAGATTGCTGTCGGTGGCGTCGCCGTTCAGATCGAGGCGGTTATGGGTGCTGCCCGCGCCGACGAACAGGCCGAGCCGCAAATCCGGCCGCAGCGATTTGTCGATGCCGATCGCACCGCCATACCAGGTCGTGACGTTGCGCGACAGCAGGCCATCGGCAGCCTGCACATGCCGTCCGCCAAACCCTCTGCCCCACACGGCGGTGCCGTCGGCATAAACCGCGGTCGGACTCTTGTAGGCAACCTCGTCCGAGGCATAGGCCGAAAGGCCGGGAATGCCGGCAAAGGCATCGGCGATGCCCGACATGCCGCTATCGGGCGCAGCGAATGCGGACACGCCGCCACCGGATGCCATCACGCTGTCGAATGCCGGCACGATCGCAGAGACGCTGCGCGAGAAATCGGCAAGCACGCTGCCGGCCGTTGCAAACGAGGACGGATCGACCGAGGCGATCCGGTTGCCCGACACCACGTAAGGCACCGTGCCGTTCACCGTTGCGCCGGCCAGCGTATCGAAGGTGAGGTTCTGGTTGACCGCCCGCATGTTGACGGTGTCGCCGCCGCCGCCAAGATTGACGGCGCCGACGATGCGCGATCCCTGCTGCACGGTGAGCGTGTCGGACAATCCCACGAACTGGAGCGCGGCGAGCCGCCCGCTGAGGATCCCGGAATTGGTCAAATTGCTAGAGCCAAAGGCCTGAATGCCGAAGCCGCCGGCCGAGACGGTGCCGGAATTGATCACGGTGGCATTGTGCTGATCGACTAAAATGGCAATGCCGCCCGTACCATTCGCCGAAACGATTCCGGAATTGACGACATGGGCGTTCTGAAGACCGATGATCGCGACGCCGGAGGGTCCATTGGCAGCGATCACGCCCGAATTCGTCACATTGGCATCTCGCACGGCGATGATAGCTGTAGCGGACAGACCGTCAGCCAGAATGGACCCGGAATTGAATACATTTGCATCTCGACCGGCACCGACGCCGGTACCGACGCCCAACGACGAGATGGTGCCGGAATTGACCACGTTGGCGTCTCGGCCCGCAGAAATTCCAACCGTGCCCGCGATCGTGCCCGAAATGACTCCGGAATTGGTGACGTTGGCATCCTGAAAAGCGCGGATCGCGCGCGCGGTGAAGCCGCCGACCGAAATGGTGCCGGAATTGACCACGTTTGCGGTCGTTGCAGAGATGGCGAACAGATTTCCCAGGACGAGCCCTGAGTTGTTGACGTCGGCGATCTGGGTGGCGGCAATGGCGGTGCCGCCGGTATCGTTGGCTCTGATGAGCCCCGAATTGGTCACGGCGGCATTCCGCAGCGCGTGAATGGCGACGCCAGTGCTGGAAGCAGTGATCGTGCCGGTATTGGCTACGGTGGCATCTCGAATCGAAAGGACACCGCGACCGCCGTCCCCGGCCGAGATGATTCCGGAGTTGGTCAAACTGGCGTCTTGATAACTCTTGATACCGATGCCGCTGACGCCGTTCACCGAGATGGTGCCGGAATTGGTCGCAAGGACGGTCTCGCCGGAGACAATGCCGATGCCGCCGCTTCCATTGGCCGAGATGACCCCGAAATTGATAACGGTGGCAGTGTGCAGATCGACGAAAATACCGAAGCCATCGGGGCCGTCGGTCAGGATGCTTCCGGAATTGATCACATAGGCATTTCGACTGGCGATAATACCGGTGCCTTGGGCACCGTTGGCCGAAATCGTGCCGGAGTTAATTACGTTGGCGTCGCGCGTAGCCACAATAGCGTTACTCATACCATCGTCAGCCTGGATGATCCCGGAATTGCTAATGGTGGCATCCCGTCCCACCGCAACGGCGCTGTTGGCAGCACCCGCGGCAGCGACACTTCCTGAATTCGTCAGGTTCAAATCCTGATTGGCGAAGATGCCCAGACTGCTGAAGCCGCTGCTGGAGATCACGCCGGCCGCGGTGTTGGTCAGACTTAGCGTCCCCAGATCCTGCAAGCCGACATTGCCAATGCCCCGAATACTGGTATCAGCGAGCGTCCCGCCATTGGTGCAAGTCTGATTGGTCTGGACCGGGAAACCGACGCACTGCGCATTCGCAGCGTCCATCGGCCAAAGCATCAGCGGCAACATCGCCGCCAAGAACACAGCCCCCGACATTCGGCAGCCACCGAAAGGCATTCCCAGACAAGACCTGAAAATTCGCAAAATATTCCTCAAACGCTCATCAAAAATAACGCCGAAGCGATCCAAGCGTTGGCGGCATGTTATTCAAATCCGGCGACTAAAGTCGATCAGCCCCGCGAATATGGCCGCCTATTTCAAATCCCTGTGGCAAACGCGCAACGCTGGGAACGCCGACCATATCGGCCGATCACCGCAAAGCAGCATGCGGCCCTTGAGACGGCGACTTTCCGACCGCTGGTCAAGCAAGTACCGGCGGCATACCATCGCTCGAATAATAATCAGCACGGGGAGGACTACCCATGAATCGCCTGGCCATCACGCTATCGCTCGTCGCCGCCTTTGCCGCCGGGTGCGGCGCAACCCACCTGATGCGGCCGGCGCTCGCCGCCGAGAACATCGCCCCGCAGATCATTCACACCGCCGAGATGGAGGGCGACGCACTCGGGAATGCCAACGCTGTCGGCTACCGTTCCAAGACGTTCGCAAGCGCCGATGGCGCCACCATCTCGATCCAGGTCGGCAATGTGCCCAAGCACATGCATCCCAACACCAACGAGATCCAGTACATTTTAGAGGGCACCGGCACGATCTGGTTCGGCGACAAGGAAGTCACGGTGAAGCCGGGCGACCTCGTCATCATCCCGAAGGGGACGCCGCATGGCGGCACCAAGCCGATCAGCGGACAGGTCAAGGCGATCGCGATCAAGACACCGCCGCAGGCGCCCGACGACACCAAGCTGCTGGACTGACCCATCGCGCTTCCGGGCTCGCGCCAATGCGCGGGCCCGTTCTTGAAATCCGGGCTAGATCGGGCGCGCCTGCTTCCGGATCTCGTTCGCGATCGGCTTGAGCGTGTCCGCTGGAAGCTGGGCGACGAGCGTATAGCCCATACCCCTGTCCGCCCAGGCGAAGCCCATAATATTGCCGGTCGATTGCGGCAGCATCGGCGTATCCTGCCTGGGATTGCTCATCGGACGCGTCAGCACGACAAGGCGGTCGCCGTGATCGTCGTCGTACATAAACATCGCGGCCGGACCATGCGAGGTCGCAACGAGGCGTCCTCCCATCAGCCGATAGCCGGAGACAGCAAGGTTAGGCACCTTGACCGGCTGTTTCAGCCGATTGGAGACCCATTGCGTCAGCTCGGCACTGTCTGAAGCTCGTATCTCGACCGGCCGTACGCGATCCGGAGCGTAGACTCCGTAGGAGTAAGCCGCCTCCTGCGCCAACGCAGACAGTCCGCTCGAACCATCCTGCAACAGGCTGCGCATGGTCCAGCCGCCGAGACCGCCAATGCTCAAGAGCAACAGCGCCGCTATCGCCGCCCACGCCCGCAAGGGACGCCGCTTCCGGCGCTCAATGATGCGCGACAGGTTCAGCGCGGACGGCAATGGTTCATCGGCGATCGACGCCAGCGCGCCGCGCAACTGCTCGCGCTGGGCGGCGAAAGCGACGACGCGCCCCGCGATGTCAGGGTGATCGTCCAGATAGGATGCGATCTCTGCACGACGCTCGGGCTCGAGCGCCTGGTCCACATAGGCGTGGAGATCATCCTCCGTGATCGGCCGCTGGCTCATTTCATGCTCCGCAATGCCACGACGTTCCCCGGTGCAATGCCGTCCATCTCCTGAAGTAGCCTTTCTCGCGCACGCGACAGGCGCGACATCACGGTCCCGACCGGGATATTCAGCACCGCCGCGGCATCGGCGTAGGAGAGATCCTCGACGGCAACAAGCAGCAATACAGCCCGCTGCTCTTCCGGAAGTTTCGCCAGCCTGTTCAGGACATCCTGATAGATCACCCTGTGCTCCTGCGCGGCAGCGCTGACGAGCTCACTCTCGCCTGCATCGTCGATCGGCATATGCCTGCCCCGCGCTGTTGCTTGACGGAACTGCGTGACCGCCAGATTGTGGAGGATGGTGAACAGCCACGCGCGCACGCTGCCGTCGCGCCGCTGATGCCAGCGGCTGACGGCGCGCTCCAGGCAATCCTGAACCAGATCGTCGGCAGCCGCGCGATCGCGAACGAGCGCCCGCGCATAACGACGGAGCGCGGGGATCAGCGGCTCGACCTGAACCAGCATATCCTTCATGAGGCGCTCCGCCCGAACTTCGTTGCCGCCCTGCGGCGGGTCATTGCGTCTCGATCTGGACCGCTTCGCCGGGCCCGGCCGCGTCTCCGGAAGCAATCACCAGATATCGCTTTCCTGCCACGGCGGACGGGTCGACGATCTGCCGGATCGGGCCGGCCGCGTTGACGATGGCCGATCCGGCCGGATTGGTCATGAAAGCCGCCAGCGGTTGCAGCGGCCCGCTCCCGTCGCTGCGTTCCGCCAGTGCAAGCACATATTTCTGCTTGGGCTGAAGGCCCGTCACCGAGGCCTGCAAAATCTGAATCAGGCCCTGGTCGAACAGCGAGACGCTGGTCGGCGCCTTGCCGTCCTTCGAACTGTCCCTGGAGGCGAGCGACAGATGGGCGACCTGGCCGGCAATGCCGAGGGCCTGCAAGTTCTGACGATCATCCGGGTCGGGCGCCGCTCCCGGAACATAAGCGATCGCCTGCGGCGCCTGGCCGATCGGGATATTCGCCACCACACTGTTGGTCGCGGTGTCGATAGCCGCGAGGGCGTCGGCATTCTCAAGCCCAACATAGATGCGCGTGCCGTCGCCGGAGGGCCAGATGCCATGCGGCAGATTGCCGACCGGGATCGTTGCGACCTGCGAGAAATCGTCGGTGCGGAACACTTTCACCTCGTTCAGTCCGCCAATGGTCACGTAAGCAAAGGTCCCCTTGGCGGTGTGCGCGAAGTTGACGTGATTTGTAATCGGACCGGTGTCGATCGTCTTGATCGGGTTGAACGGCGGCTTGGCATTGAACACCTGGGTCCGGCCGATGTCCTTCAGCGTGAACCACACCTGATTTCCGTCCGGCGTCACCGCGATGTTCGGGCAGAAGGGGCTCTCCTGCTTCACCCTGGCGATGATCTTGTGCTCGGCGACCGCGACGACATCGGTCTCGGGATTGAAGGACGAGCAGATGTAGCCGTATTTGCCGTCGGGGGAGAATACCTGCATGCCCGGCCCGTTCGGGGTGGCGATGCGGGCTTTCTCCGCAAAACTCTTCGCATCGATCACGGAGACATAGTTTTCGCCGCGAATGGTGACCCAGACCTCCTTGCCATCAGGCGTAAAGAACGCCTCGTGCGGCGACCGCCCGATATAGGTCGTGTGCTTGACCGCGTTGGTCGCGGTGTCGATGAACGTCACCGAATTGGAGCCGATCGACACCACGGCAAGCGTCTTGTGATCGGGCGAGAAGCCCATGCCGTGCACGAGGACTTGGCCCTTGTACAGTGGGCTGAAATTGCCGGGCTGCGGGTCGCCCAGCCGGATCACACCAAGCAGCTTGTTGTCGACGGGATCAGTGACCGAGACCGTATTCGAGAACTGCTCCGCCGCGTAGATGCGGTCGTGGTGGCTGATCGGAATATCGGGCGCGGACAGCGCGCCCGGCGCCTGCCCAGCCCATGCGACGGAACCGGTGGCAAGCATGGTGGCTGCCAGAAAAATGCTCTTCATGATGTTGCTTTGCGACGTCGTCATCTGCGGCTCCTACTTCCTCATTTTCATTCCGGCGGACATATCCATCTGCATGCCCGGATGTTGATGAACGTTTGCGGCGGGAACAGCCGACGGCTGCGTCGGAGCCGGCGTCGTCTCCGCCGCCGGCTTGCCGATCGCCAGCTTCATCGCCGCGATCTCCTGCATCTGGTCGACGATGATTTCCTGCGCGATGCGTCGCAGCTGCTCGTTCTTGCCGTAACGCAATTCGATGATCGCCATGTCGATCGCGCCCTGATGATGCGGAATCATCATCGCGGCGAAGTCGCGATCGACATCGCCGGTCGGCTTGGCCGCCATATCGTTCATCATCTTGGTCATCGCGGCTTCGTTCTCTTCCAGGAACGCACGCTCTTCCGCACTCAGCGCAGCCGGTGGGACGGCTGGATGAGATTCATGCGCGAGCACCAGCGAAGGAAGCGCGAATGCGACGAGAATGCGCGCGCAAATGAGCGCCGTACCGAAACCGGGCTTTGGCCTCCGGCATCTGCCTGCGAGCGCCGCAACGACGAGGAGAAACTGTGACCGGGGCATCCTGAACTCCCATGCGGGTGGTTGCATGGGGGTATGACGCGCGGGCGCGCGTTCTATTCCGGCCGGCCCATCACATAAAAGTCAGCAGGCAATCGAGGTAGATTAGCCGCGCTCATCCACGGTCGGCCGCCAGACCAGCAGACGGCGCTCGACCAGCGTGACGCCAAAATCGATCAGGATGACGAAGGCCGACAGCACGAACATGCCGGCGAACACGCCGGCGACGTCGAATACGCCTTCAGCCTGCTGGATCAGATAGCCGAGCCCCGCCGCCGATCCCAGATATTCGCCGACGACCGCGCCGACCACGGCGAAGCCCACCGAAGTGTGCAGCGACGAGAACATCCACGACAGCGCCGACGGCCAATAGACGTGCTGCATCAACTGCCGCTCGCTCATGCCGAGCATGCGACCGTTGTCGAGCACGGTGCGGCTGACCTCCTTCACGCCCTGATAGACGTTGAAGAACACGATGAAGAACACCAGCGTCACGCCGAGCGCGACCTTGGACCAGATACCCAGCCCAAGCCACAGCGCGAAGATCGGCGCCAGCACGACGCGTGGCAACGCATTGACCATCTTCACGTACGGATCGAACACGGCGGCGACCAGCGGCTGGCGCGCGAACCAAAAGCCGACCAGCACGCCGCCGGCCGATCCGATCACGAAGGCCAGGATCGATTCCGTCAGCGTGATGCCGAGATGCCTCCAGATCACACCGGATGAGAACCACTTGACGATCTGGGCGAAGACATCGACCGGGTTGGAGAAGAAGAACGGCGGCAGCAGGATCTTGCCGAACACGGGCACGGTCGTCAGCAATTGCCACAGCACGAGGCAGACGATGGCGACCAGGATTTGCAGCGCAAGCAGCGTGACGCGCGACATCAGACCGCCTCCGCCGCTTGCGTGGACTGCGCATAGCCCTTCATGACCTCGTCCTTGAGCACGCTCCATATCTCGCGATGAAGCGCATGGAACTCCTTGTCCAGCCGGACTTCAAAAATGTCGCGCGGGCGCGGCAGGCTCACGCGCCAGTCGCCGATGATGCGGGAGGACGGCCCCGCCGACATGATCACGACGCGGTCGGCGAGCGCGATCGCCTCTTCCAGATCATGGGTGACGAACAGCACGGCCTTGCGGTCGGCGTTCCAGAGGTCGAGCAGGAGGTTGCCCATCACCTGTCGGGTCTGCGCATCCAGCGGCCCGAACGGCTCGTCCATCAGCAGGATCTTTGGATCGCGGATCAGCACCTGCGCGAGCGCCACGCGCTTGCGCTGGCCGCCCGAGAGCATATGCGGATAGCGGCCGGCGAAGGCGCCCAAGCCGACCGAGGTCAGCCATTTCTGCGCCCGCGGCAGCGCCTCGCTGCGCGGCGTGCCGCTGACTTCGAGCCCGATCGCGACGTTGTCCAGCGCGGTCTTCCATGGGAACAGCGCATCGGCCTGGAACAGATAGCCGGCATCCCGGTTCAGCCCGGCGAGCGGCTGGTTGAATATCTTGACGCTCCCGGCAGCCGGCTTCAGCAGCCCGGCCGCGACGTTGAGCAGCGTCGATTTCCCGCAACCGGTCGGGCCGACGATGGCGACGAACTCGCCCTGCGCGACCGTCAGATGCGCCTTCTCCACCGCCGTATAGACCCGCCCGTCCCCCAGCCGGAACGCGACCTTGGCATCTTCCAGCGCCACTGCCGTGGGCGTTGTCATGTATTCCCTCCGAACTTGGTCCGATGCCTTAGCCGCTCGCGCGGCCAAGTTCAATCAAGCCGCCAAGCGTGGTACGCATAGACCTCGTCATCCCCTCCCTCCCGGGTGGGTCAGCGCAGTGAGCCCCCGCCCGATGCCGTCCATGCCGATGATTCGCTATGCCCATGTCACCAAGAGCTTCGGCGCGCTCAAGGCCGTGGACGATGTGTCACTCGACATCGCCGAAGGCGAGTTTGTGGCCGTCGTCGGCGGCTCGGGTTCGGGCAAGACGACGCTGCTGCGGCTCGCCAACCGCCTGATCGAGGCGGATGGGGGCACGATCACGGTCGAGGGCGACGACGTGCAATCCGCCGATCCGGTCGCGCTTCGGCGCCGCATCGGCTACGTCTTCCAGAGCGGCGGGCTGTTCCCGCATCTGAGCGTCGCCGACAATATCGGGATCACGCCGAAGCTGCTCGGCGTGCCGGCGGGAGATATCGCAACGCGAGTTGATGAGTTGCTCGAACTCGTGCAGCTCGATCGGGCCGCGCATCGCGACCGGCTGCCGGACGCGCTTTCGGGCGGCCAGCGTCAGCGGGTCGGCGTGGCGCGGGCGCTTGCAGCACGGCCCCGCATCGTACTGATGGACGAGCCCTTCGGCGCGCTCGATCCTCTCACCCGCGATGCGCTCGGCGACGATTTTCGTGAGCTGCACCGCAGGCTCGGCCTGACCACCGTGATGATCACCCACGATATGACGGAAGCGATTTTGCTCGCCGACCGCATCGCGGTGATGCGCAGCGGAAAGCTGCTCGCGCAGGGCACGCCAGTGGAGCTCTCGAAAACCAGTGACGCCTACGTGCTGGAGCTGCTGCGGACGCCGCGACGCCAGGTCGAACGGCTGAACGCGCTGCTGCCACAGAGCGGTGCGGCATGAGCCTGTTGTCTGATCCGCGCTGGGGCGAGGCGCTGGCGCATTTGCCCGACTATCTCGGCAACCATGTGCGGGTGAGTTTGGCCGCGCTCGCGCTCGGCCTGATCGTCAGCCTGCCGCTGGCGATCCTGACGCGCAACCGCCCCACCCCGCGCGCTGTCCTGCTCGCGCTCGCCAGCATCGTGCAGACGGTGCCGGGGCTGGCACTGCTCGCGCTGTTCTATCCGCTACTGCTGCTTACGGCCTCCGTGACGCTGGCCTGGTTCGGCGTCTCATTCTCGGCGTTTGGCTTCCTGCCGGCGATGCTGGCGCTCGCGCTCTATTCGATGCTGCCGGTACTGCGCAATGGCATCACCGGCCTCAACGGCATCGATCCCGCGCTGATCGAGGCCGCGAAGGGCGTCGGCATGACCGCACGGCAGTCGCTGGTGATGGTCGAACTGCCGCTGGCCCTTCCGGTGATGATGGCGGGCATCCGTACCGCCGCAGTTTGGGTGATCGGCACCGCGACGCTGTCGACCCCGATCGGGCAGACCAGCCTCGGCAATTACATTTTTGCCGGGCTCCAGACCCAGAACTGGGTGTTCGTTCTGTTCGGCTGCTTTGCTTCGGCGCTGCTGGCGCTCGCAGTCGATCAACTGCTCGGTCTGATCGAGAGCGGCCTGCGCCGGCGCAGCCGCGCGCGTACAGCGCTTGGCGCGGCCGGGATCGCGGCACTGGTCGTCGCAACATTGGTACCGACGATGGGGCGCTCGTCGCAGAGCTATGTCGTCGGTGCCAAGACGTTCGCCGAGCAATACGTGCTATCGGCGTTGATGAGGGACCGGCTTCAGGCGGCCGGTCTTTCCGCCGTCTCACGATCCGGCCTCGGCTCAAGCGTGATATTCGAGGCGTTGAAAGCCGGCGATATTGATCTCTATGTCGATTATTCCGGCACGCTCTGGGCCAATCAGCTTCATCGCACGGACATCAAGCCGCGTGCGGAACTGTTGGCGGAGCTGAAAACAACGCTCGCGAAGGACAACATCACGCTGCTCGGCGAGCTCGGTTTCGAGAATGCCTATGCGCTGGTGATCCCGAAGAAGCGCGCCGAGGCACTTGGCATCCGCACCATCGCCGATCTCGCCGCGCATGCGTCGTCCCTGTCGATCGCCGGCGATTATGAATTTTTCTCGCGGCCCGAATGGGCGGCGCTGCAAAAGACCTATGGCCTCTCGTTCCGCGCCCAGCGCCAGATGCAGCCGGACTTCATGTATGCGGCCGTCGCCAGCGGCGAGGTCGATGTCATCGCGGGTTACACGAGCGACGGGCTGATCGCAAAATACGATCTCGTTGCGCTCGACGATCCCCGGCACGCGATCCCGCCCTACGATGCGATCCTGCTGCTGGCCCCGAAGCGCGCCGGCGACGAGCGGCTGCAGGCCGCGCTGAAGCCGCTGCTCGGCAAGATCGACATCGCGACCATGCGGGAAGCCAATTTGCGCGCCGCCGGCAATGACGCGAATTCGTCGCCGGATGCGGTGGCGAAGTGGCTGTGGGAGAAGGTGGGGAAGTAGGTTTTGCCGTATGTCCCGTCATCCCGAAAGCTTCACAAGCTCTCAGGATGACGGTGACGAAGACTACAGTCCCCGGATCATCCCCGCATCGATCAGCAGCCGGTTCAGCCGGCGCGCTTCGGCGCCGTCCTTGCAGCCGTAGAAGATCCCCTTGCAGCGGAGCATGATCTCCTTCTGCTCGGCGAAAGACGGATCGAGCGGGATGCCGGCGGCTTCCTGGATGACCAGCGGCAGATACGGGCCGTCGACCGTGTCCATCACGGCCTCGCTCTTCACCGGCTCGAAATTGACGGCGTCGATCGCGTAATAGGTCGCGTAGAGACGTGGGTCGTAGGCGTCGAGCTTCTTGCCGAGAGCACCTTCGTCGAGCCCGGGCTCGAGGATACCAGGCGCGAATTCCGGCTGGTGATCGCCGTAGCGCACGATCAGGAAGGGCTCGCCGGGGTAATTTTTCTTCAGGCCCGCGAGGAAAGCCTTGTACTGCTCGGCGCTCATCGCCTGCCGGCGCAGATATTCGTCGATCGACGGCATATTGCCCGGCGCGCGCCAGTTCGGCAGCAGATCGGGGCGGAAGCGCGTCTCCCAGGGGAAATGATTGGCACCGAGGTAGATGAAGGTGAACAGCGGCTTGTTCGGCGTCCGCTCACCCATCAGCCGGAGCGCGTTGTCGTAGAAGAAGCTATCCGGCTCGACATCCTTGGCGCCGAGATCCTTGGAGTCGAAGAATCGTTCGACGCCGGTCGTCAACTGAAAGCTGCGCGCGGCCATGAAGCCGCCATAGGCAGGATAGAGCGACATCGTGTCGTAGCCGCAGCGGCGCAGCGCCAGCGGCAGGCCGCGCTCGACACGGCCTGTCGCGATGCGCGTCACGAAATAGGCGAAGCGGCCGAACGAGCGCGAGGAAAGGCCCGCAAGCACGTTGTATTCGGTGAACCAGCTCGGCCCGCCATTGCTCTCGGCCAGAAATGTGCGCTCCTTGCCGTCCCAGGATTTGAAGTGACGGCCATAGCCTTGCGGCACCTTGATGCCCTGCGCGGCGCGGATGTCGAAGCTCGATTCATCATGGACCATGATGATGTTCGGCCGGCGGCCCGCGGGATGGCACGCATCGACCAGTGGCATGTTGAGCCGTTCGTTGGTCGAAGCAGCCGACTCCATGAAGCCGTATTGCGCGAAGTCGGAGACCGCGCTGACGCCGGAGCGGAAGAATTTCGAGAGATAGCCGTCGTCGTAATAGCCGCGCCAGGCCTCGTCCGGATGATAGAGCGAATAGCCGACCAGCGCGGCGAGGCAGCCGAGCATGGAGGCGAGCGCCGGCAGCCTGCGAATGCGGAACGGATCGAGCCACCACAGCGCATACATCAGCGGCAGCGTGACGAGACCCGCCAGGACCACCGACCAGCGCAAATTCGGGAAGATCGTGAACAGGAACGCCACCGTGTCGCGGTCGATCATCATCAGGTCGATGAAGTTGACCGTCATCTGTACGACATCGTGCTTCAGCCGTGACAGCAGCACCAGCACCACGACCATGGTCAGCGACAACGCACCCGACAGCGCCGGCCGCCGCAGCAGCGCGATCCAGAAGAAGTTGAGGATGCTCCAGGCCAGCACGAAGGAGAGCCGCGCGCCGAAATCCGTCTCGGTCTCGTACATCAGTGCGAGCGCGGCAAGATGGGGCGCCGCAACCGCGAGCAGCCGCCAGATGCCGAGCGCGGCGACACTCGCCAGCACGGCGGCCGCGGCAGAAGGACCTGGATTGGGCGCGGGCGGCATCGACGACACGCTAAACTTTAGTCCGGCGGGTGATGCCAAGCGTCTCGCGTTTGAAAAATCGCGAAGGCGTCCGACGCAGCCGGAAGCCTGCACCGTGTCACAAAACTGTAACGGAACGGTCAAGGACAAGCAACGCGCGCGGCGATCCGAGCTTTGCTTATTGTCAGTGAGCGGCGAAGCGCCGCACGGCCAACTCTATCTCCTCACTCTGAGGGCCGGCAGGCGCGCTGGGGTTTGGCAATCCCGGCGATGAACAGGTCGATGACCCCTTCCGCCATCCGCTCGATCTCGCCCTCCTCCACGCCCCAGCGCGGAAGGTGGCCGTCGAGATTCATCCTGGCAAAACCATAGACCAGGGCGCGGCCGGCGATCTGGATGCGCTTGAGGTCGGCCGACCGCAGCAGGCCCTGCTTTGCCGCCTCAATCAGTATTCCCTCGGTCAGCGCGATCAATTCGGCATTGTCGCGCGTCAGCTCCGCCGAGCTGCCATGGGCGAAATAGCGCCCGGTGGAGATGATCTCGAAATGCGCGGGATTGCGCCTCGCCCAGCGCACGTAGGCGAGGCCGAAGGCGCGGAAGCGGCCGAACGGGTCGGCGGCCGGTGCCTGGTCAAGCGCCACCTCGATCTCGGCACGGAAGCGCCGCTGCGCCTCCTCAGCCACCGCTGACATGAGCGCGTCGCGGTTGGGGAAGTGCCGGAACGGCGCGCCCGGCGAAACCGCGGCCCGGCGTGCGGCCTCGCGCACCGAGATTTCGGCCCCCTCCGCCGCCAATTGCAGCGCAGCGTCGATCAACACGCGGCGGAGATCGCCGTGGTGATAGGGCCGGACTTCAGAGGTGTTACGGCGAGCGCGCGGCTTGGCCGGCTGTCGGGCAGGCATGGAGCTTCCTAGCATCACCCGAACGTGAATGTAAGCAGCGATTACACCATTGACCGCGCAGCCAAGCCATATGTAATCGGTGATTACATATGGAGCAAATCGCATGTCACAACGCCAAAACTGGTTTGAAGGCTGGCGGCTGCTTGCCGTCCTCGCATTGAGCCTGATCGCACTCAGCCTGTGGATTGCCTCGATGCGGCAGTTCGAGGTCGAGGGCGCGCGGATGGTGATCCGTTTCACGGCAAGAAGCTCGCTCCTGCTGTTCTGCCTTGCCTTCAGTGCCGCGGCACTGGCACGGCTGTGGCCCAGCGCCTGGACGCGCTGGCAGTGGCGCAACCGGCGCTATCTGGGCCTGAGCTTCGCCACCTCCCACGCCATCCACGCGGTTGCGATCGTCGCGTTCGCCAGGATGGATCCGGCAAGCTTTGCCGAGGCCACCTCGGCGGCCTCCTACATCTTCGGCGGCATCGGCTATGCCGCCATCATCGCCATGAGCGCGACTTCGTTCGACCGCACCGCCGCGCTGCTCGGGCCGCACGCCTGGCGCGCGCTGCACCTTACGGGCGGATACTATCTCTGGTTCCAGTTCGTGGTGTCGTTCGGCAAGCGCGTGCCGGCGATGCCGCTCTATGCCGCGTTTCTCATTCCGCTGATCGCCGTGATGACGCTGCGCCTGGTCGCGATGGCCGCTCGGCCGCGCGGACGAACGGCCGAGGCGAACTGAACGTCGGTCAGCCCTGTGGAAGCAGCCCGAGACGCTTGGCGATGATGCGGTCGACCACGCGCTTGGGCAGCGTGGCCGTCATCAAATGTCGCATCCAGTCCGGCGTGATCTGGTAGCGAACCTTGGGTCTCTCAGTCGTGAGCGCCTCGAAAACGACCTCGGCGATCCGCTCGGCCGGCAGCCCCGTCTCGCCGAGCTTCATCATGAACGCCTTGACCTTGTTCAGCGCCGGCAGATAAGGCGAGTTCTGGTAGACGGAGAGATCGATCTGCTCGGCCTTGCTCCAGATCGGCGTCTTGACCGCGCCGGGGGCGACGATGATGACGTCGATGCCGAACAGCATCAGCTCGCGGCGCAGGCTTTCCGATAGCCCCTCGATGGCGTGCTTGGAGGTACAGTAGGGCGCCGACAGCGGATTGCCGTTCTTGCCCGCGACCGAGCTGATCATCACGATCCGTCCCTTCGGCCCCTTCAGCGACAGGTCGGCACCGAGCAGCGGCCCGAAAGCCTGCGTCGCGATCACAGGGCCGATCACGTTGATGTCCATCTGCCGGCGGAAGTCGTCGACCGACAGTTCGAGCACGGGACCGGCGACCGCGACACCGGCATTGTTGACCAGACCGGCCAGCGTCTCGCCGCCCAGCACCTCGCGTACTTCTCGTGCGGCGGCCAGCACGGCAGCCTCATCGGTGACATCGAACAGCAGCGGGGTGAAGTTCGCGCCAAACTCACCCTTGAGCCGGTCGGCGTCGCCCTGCTTGCGGACGCTGCCGAAGACGCGATAGCCGCGCCCGATCAGCAATTTTGCAGTGGCCCAGCCAATGCCGGTGGACGCGCCGGTGACGACGACGGATCGCATGGTCTTTCCCCCATCAGTTGCCGCGATCATGTAGGACAAAGGCGTCAGTGCGCAATGCCGCCAACGCTCAAGGGGGCGCCGCAGGTGTCAGTTCTTAGGATGAAGCGGCGCGCGAACGTCGCGGCGCGAGGTTGATTGCGCCTTGAAAATGCGGATGAAGAGCCGAATCCTTGCCCTTGAAGACGCTGGTCTTTCAGTGATCGCTAGCTTCTGAAACATTCTGAAAAACCGCGCGAGACCAAGAATGTGGTTTAAGCGTCAGTTCTTCGCGCTCAGGGAGTACTTCAGCTCGCGAAGAATTTGAATGAAGCAGCAATGCTTCGCGCGAGACGAAAAGAGCGAGACCGCTGTATGCGATCCCGCTCAGATATAGTCGCGAACATTTAAGAATTGGTTTGGCGGGCGAAGCTTGTGTTTTCGTTTCCGTATCCCGACGCGGCGCAACCAATACGCCGCGTCGGGACGACGGCGACTTAGTTCTTCGACTTGTCGACCAGCGCGCCCTTCTTGATCCAGGGCATCATGTCGCGCAGCTTGGCGCCGACTTCCTCGATCGGGTGCTCGGCGAGCTTGGCGCGGGTCGCCTTGAACGAGGTCTGGTTGACCTTGTTCTCGAGCATCCAGTCGCGGGCGAACTTGCCGCCCTGGATGTCGGCGAGAACGCGCTTCATCTCGGCCTTGGTCTCGGCGGTGACGATGCGCGGGCCGGTGACGTACTCGCCATACTCCGCGGTGTTGGAGATCGAGTAGTTCATGTTGGCGATGCCGCCCTCATAGATCAGGTCGACGATCAGCTTCACCTCGTGCAGGCACTCGAAATAGGCCATCTCCGGCGCGTAGCCGGCCTCGACCAGCGTCTCGTAGCCGCCCTTGATCAGCTCGACCAGGCCGCCGCAGAGCACGACCTGCTCGCCGAACAGGTCGGTCTCGCACTCTTCCTTGAAGGTGGTCTCGATGATGCCGGCGCGCCCGCCGCCGACGGCGGAGGCGTAGGACAGGCCGAGGTCGTGGGCGTTACCCGAGACGTCCTTGGCGATCGCGATCAAGCAGGGCACGCCGCCGCCGCGCTGATACTCCGAGCGCACGGTGTGGCCGGGGCCCTTGGGCGCGATCATCAGCACGTCGAGATCGGCGCGCGGATCGAGCAGATTGAAGTGGACGTTGAGACCGTGCGCAAACACGAGGGCGGCGCCCTTCTTCATGTTGTCGTGCAGGTGCTCGCGATAGATGTCGCCCTGGAGCTCGTCCGGGGTCAGCATCATGACGAGGTCGGCCCATTTGGCGGCCTCGGCGACTTCCATCACCTTGAAGCCGGCGGCTTCCGCCTTCTTGGCCGAGGCCGAATCCTTACGGAGCGCAATCGTCACTTCCTTGACGCCGGAGTCCTTCAGGTTGAGCGCATGGGCGTGGCCCTGGCTGCCGTAGCCGACGATGACGACCTTCTTGCCCTTGATCAGGTTCAGGTCGGCGTCGCGATCGTAATAAACACGCATGGTCGTTTCCTCATTCAGGGGCCGGAATCGGCCGTTGGTCAGATCTCGTCAGTCAGGTCTTGTCATTCAGGTCTTGGACGCTGAAATTTGCGGATTTCGGAGGCTGTCTAGAGCATTTTCAGCCCACTGGGAAACCCGATTCTGCATGGAAATCCGCGACATCATGCATCCATGAAAACGGGGTAGAGAGACGTCAGCAGCAGGATCGCCATCAGGATATTGAAGGCGCGGACCAGCCGCTCGGAGGTCAGGACCGGCCGCAATGCCGTGCCGAAAAAGGCCCAGACCACGGTCGAGACCGTGCCCACGAGCAGACTGATCAGGGTCTGGATCGCGATGTTGAGCGGGAATTGGGCGATGGCCGCATAGGCGGTGATGGTGCCGATCACGATCACCCAGCCCTTGGCATTGATCCACTGGAACATGGCGGCGCCCCAGAAGGTCATCGGACCGCGGGCGCTCCCTTCGCCCGGCTTGACCGCGCCGGAGAAGGCGATGACCGCGGCCAGGTAAATCAGATAAGCGGCGCCGGCATATTTCAGGATGGTCTGAAGAATGGGATAGGCCAGGAATACCGTGCCGAGACCGAGGCCGACTGCACCGACCATGAAGGCAAAGCCGATGGTGATGCCGGCGATGTGCGGGATGGTGCGACGGAAGCCGTAGGTCAGTCCCGACGACAGCAGCATGATGTTGTTCGGCCCCGGCGTGAAGAACATCACGAGGGCAAAGATGATGAAGGCGTAGAGCAGCGACTGAGACATGTTCACCTCACGCGACCTTGGCCAGCGCCTGCGGGCGCCGCGCCAGCACCATCACCGCGATGCCACCGACCACGGTCAGCATGCCGGCAAGCCGCAACGGGCCGAACTTCTCGCCGAACACGATGCTCGACGCGGCCGAGCCGACGAACGGCACCAGAAGCGCGAACGGTACCACTTGCGCCGCGGGATAATCACGCAGCAACCGGCCCCACAGCCAATAGGCGATGCTGGTGGAGATGGCGCCGATCACCAGCAGGCAAATGAGGCCGGTGAGCGACATGTGGATCAGCGACTGCCAGGTCGGCGCCGGTCCGTTGACCACCAGCGTGAGCGCGAACAGCGGCATCGCGGTGGCGAGGCACAACCAGGCGAACAGATCGAACATCGGCACGCCGCGAGCACCGCGTAACAGGATATTGCCGATCGCAAAACTGACCGGTGCGATCATCAGCACGGCGAAGGCACCGACGCTGAAATCATAACCAACGGTGCCGCAGATCATCAGGAGACCGACGGCTGCGATGACGATGCCCAGCGTCTGCGCCGGCGTCGGCCGCTCGCCGAATGCGATCGCGGCAAGGCCGATCGTGAACAGTGCCTGGCTCTGCACGACGACGCTGGTCAACCCCACCGGCACGCCATGGGCGATGCCGTAGGCCTGGCTCAGAAACTGGCCGAGAAAGAGCGTGAAGCTGATGGCGATCAGGAGCGACCAGGCAATCTTCGGCTTGCGAATGAACAGGCACGGCACCGCGGCAATCGTGAAGCGCATCGCCGTCATAAGCTCCGGCGAAAATTCGTCGAGCGCAATCCGGCTCGCCACGAAGGCAAGCCCCCAGATGATCGCCACCAGGATGGCGATGAGGATGTCGGCCGGCTTCATTGTTGTTCCCGGTTCTGCCTTGTCGTGCAGCCCTGTTGTTGTCGTCTAGTCTTGCTCGCCGGCCTTTACGTGGAAGAATTGGGTTTCCGCAGCAGATAAGTGCCGTGCATCGGGGCGTGGTAATCGGCCGAGACCACCGTGAAGCCGACATCGGTCAGCATCCGCTCCATGACCCAGCCAAAGGTGGAATATTCGTCGCGCATGTGGGTGACGACGCTGTCACGCGAGACATCGTGGTTCTTGATCTCAAAGTCGGCCCATTGCTCGACGTCGCGCTCGACGGTATCGGGCATCGAGGCGTAGACGATGTCGCGCAAATAGAAGGTCGCACCGGGCTTGAGCGCGCGATAGATCCGCGACATCGCCACCGCCTTCCAGAAATCCGGCAGATGGTGCAGCGTGAACTCGCTGACGATCAGGTCATAGGATTCCGGCCGGTAGGCAAAGCTGAGCAGGCCGGCAGACTGTGTGCGCACGGGGGCCTTGCGGTCGCGTGCGTAGATCTCGGCGAGCGCCAGCATCGCGGGCGAGATGTCGATGGCGTCGACCTCGGCACCCAACAGCGCCGCCTCGGTCGCGAGCACGCCGTTGCCACATCCGATGTCGGCGATGCGCCAGCCGCGTTGGACCCCGAGCATTTTCAGCGCGGCGCGCGCTCGCAGATCGGCGTCGTCGTGGCTGTCGTAGATCGAGGCCACGGCGGGCCCGATGCCCATCCGGTTCCGCTCGTTATAGTACCAGTCGCGCGCCAGCATGGTTCACATCCCTTCGGGCCCGCGGCCGATCGCGGCAACGCCGGTGCGCGACACTTCGACGAGGCCAAGCGGACGCATCAGGTCGATAAACTGATTGATCTTGTCGGTATTGCCTGTGATCTCGAACACAAAGCTCTCGGTGGTGGCGTCGATCACGCGGGCGCGGAACGCATCCGCCAGCCGCAGCGCCTCGACGCGATGCTCGCCCTGCCCTCGCACCTTCACCATCGCCAGCTCGCGCTCGATCGAGCGTTTCGTCAGCGTCATGTCGACGACGCGATAGACGGGGATCATGCGATCGAGCTGATGCTTGATCTGCTCGATCACCATCGGCGTGCCGGTGGTGACGATGGTGATGCGCGAGAGATGCTTCTGGCTCTCGGTCTCCGAGACGGTGAGGCTCTCGATGTTGTAGCCGCGCCCCGAGAACAGGCCGATGACGCGCGCGAGCACGCCGGGCTCATTCTGCACGAGCACCGAGAGCGTGTGCGTCTCGTTCGGATCGTGGCGCTCCTCGATGAAATAGGCGGATGCGGGTTGGTTCATTGTCGTCCCCTCTATTCTCGTCGTTACGCCGTCGCCCGAAGGGCGACCGGCGCATCCGTCCCGACCCAATCGCGGAACAGATCGAAATCGATATTGCCGCCGGACAGCACGAGTCCGACGCGCTTGCCCGACAGTTTCGTCTTTTCCTGAAGTGCCGCGGCGAGCGCGGCGGCGCCGGCGCCTTCGGCGAGATTGTGCGTGTCGGTCCAGTAGGCGCGGATCGCGGCGGCGACCTCGTCGTCGGTGACCTCTACGATATGTGAAGCGCCCTTGCGGATGATGGCGAGCGCTTCCGGATCGGGAATCCGCGTCGCCATGCCGTCCGCGAGCGTGTTGCTGGTCTCGGTCGTCACGACGTGGCCTGCCGCAAACGACAACGCGTAGGACGGCGCCTCCGTCGATTGCACGCCAACGATCTCGGTCTTCAAGCCCAGCAAATCTCGCGCCATGATGCAGCCGCAGATGCCCGAGCCCTGCCCGATCGGCACATAGAGGATGTCGAGATCCGGTGCAGTCCTGAACAGTTCGAGCGCATAGGTCGCCACACCCAGAACAAGGTCCGTATGGAACGACGGCACCATGTGTAATCCGGCGAACTGCGCACGGCGGCCGGCCTCCTCACGCGCAGCTTGAAAGTCCTCGCCATGTTCGACGAGCTCGGCGCCAAACATCTGCATCGCGCGGTTCTTCTCGACCGAATTGCCGCGCGGCACGTAAATCACCGCAGGCACGCCGTGACGGCTTGCCGCGAACGCGAGGCTCTGGCCGTGGTTGCCGCGCGTCGCCGAGATGATGCCCGGAATGTTCGGCCGCTCGCGCTTCAGACGTTCGAGATAGACCAGCCCGCCGCGCACCTTGAAGGCGCCGATCGGCGTGTGGTTCTCATGCTTGACCACGACCTGTGTGCCGAGCCGCTCGGCGAGCAGCGGCCAGGCGTACGCCGGCGTCGCCGGCACCGCCTGCCCCACGATCGCATGTGCGCGTTCGAGCTCCTTCAGGTCGAACATCGCGCTCACACCAGCGCCTTGCCGCCGGCGAACGCCTTTGCGGTGGCTTCGTCGTTGGCCTGCTCCGGCAACAGCATCTCGTTATGCGCCTTGCCGGAGGGAATCATCGGGAAGCAGTTTTCCAGCGCCGCGACGCGGCAGTCGAACAGCACCGGGCGCTTGACCGAGATCATCTCCTGGATGGCGCCGTCGAGATCGCCGGGCTTGTGCACTTGGAAGCCGACGCCGCCATAGGCCTCCGCGAGCTTGACGAAATCCGGCAGCGCCTCCGAGTAGGAATGCGACAGCCGGTTGCCGTGGAGCAGCTGCTGCCACTGCCGCACCATGCCCATGTACTGGTTGTTCAGGATGAAGATCTTGATCGGCAACTCGTACTGCACCGCCGTCGACATCTCCTGCATCGTCATCTGCACCGAGGCATCGCCCGCGATGTCGATGACGAGGCTGTCGGGATGGGCCACCTGCACGCCGACCGCGGCCGGCAGGCCGTAGCCCATGGTGCCGAGACCGCCCGAGGTCATCCAGCGATGCGGCTCCTCGAAACCGAAGAACTGCGCGGCCCACATCTGGTGCTGGCCGACCTCGGTGGTGATGTAGGTGTCCTTGCCGCGCGTCGCCTCGAACAGGCTCTGGATCGCGTGCTGCGGCAGGATGACGTCGTTGCTCTTTCTAAAATAGAGCGAGTTGCGGGCGCGCCACTGCGCGATCTGCTGCCACCACGCCTTGACGTCGGGCTTCTTCGCCTCCGCCTTGAACACCTGGAGGATGTCGCCGAGGATGTTGCCGCAGTCGCCGATGATCGGCACGTCGACGCGGATGTTCTTGTTGATCGAGGACGGGTCGATGTCGATGTGGATCTTCTTCGACCCCGGCGAGAACGCATCGACGCGGCCGGTGATGCGGTCGTCGAAGCGCGCACCGACGCACAGCATGACGTCGCAATCATGCATGGTCATGTTGGCTTCGTAGGTGCCGTGCATGCCGAGCATGCCGAGCCAGCTCTTGCCCGACGCGGGATACGCGCCGAGACCCATCAGCGTGGAGGTGATCGGAAAGCCGGTGACCTCGACCAGCTCGCGCAGCAGCCTGGTCGCCTCGGGGCCGGAATTGATGACGCCGCCGCCGCTGTAGATCACGGGGCGCTTGGCATTGGCGAGCAGCGCCACGGCCTTGCGAATCTGCGTCGCATCGCCCTTCACGCGCGGCGCGTAGGAGCGATGCACGTCGGACTTGCGCGGCGGATGATAGGTGCCGGTCGCGAACTGCACGTCCTTGGGGACGTCGACGAGCACCGGGCCCGGTCGCCCCGTAGTCGCAACGTAGAACGCCTCGTGCAGCACCTTGGCGAGATCGTTGACATCGCGCACCAGCCAGTTGTGTTTGGTGCAGGGGCGCGTGATGCCGACGGTGTCGCATTCCTGGAATGCGTCATTGCCGATCAGATGCGTCGGCACCTGGCCGGAGATGCAGACCAGCGGGATCGAGTCCATCAGCGCATCCGTCAGCGGCGTCACCATGTTGGTGGCGCCGGGGCCGGAGGTCACCAGCGCGACGCCCGGCTTGCCGGTCGAACGCGCATAGCCTTCGGCGGCGTGGCCCGCGCCCTGCTCGTGGCGGACCAGGATGTGCTGGACCTCGCTCTGCTGGAAGATCTCGTCGTAGATCGGAAGCACGGCGCCGCCTGGATAGCCGAAAATGTCGGTCACGCCATGATCGATGAGCGCGCGGACGATCATCGCGGCGCCGGTCATCTGGTTCGGATCGTGGCTCTTGTCGCTCATTGGCTTGCTCCGGATGCGCTGTTGTCAGCGGCTTCGTTCGTGTCGGGTTCGGGAAATAAAAAAGGCCCCAAAGAGGGCCCCATGCACACCGCCTGTCATGTGGATGGCAGCTAGCCACCCCCGGCGGTGTGCCTGGGTACGACGGCGATAAGAAGTTTGGTAATAATGTTACGCATGGCAGTGCCCAGCTTCCCAAAGGTTGCGCAAAACATAGCGACCAACGCCCCGATGTCAAGGCAATGTGGCCGTTCCCGCGCGATTTAGGCAGTGTAGCGGCGTTCCCGGAGTTCGGCGAGCGGTAAATATGGGAGCCGAGGCACAAAAGCACGTCAGCCTGAGTCCCGTGCCGCGTTCACGATCGCCGCGAGCCAGCCCCTTGCCTCCTCCGGCTTGACCCACTCGAACTCCGGCAATTGGTGCCGGAACCAGGTGAACTGCCGCTTGGCGTAATGGCGGGTGTCGGCGCGGCCGATTGTGGCCGCTTGCTCCAGGCTGAGCTCACCGCGCAAATGCCGGATCAGGGCCGGCACGCCGTGAGCCTTCATCGCCGGCAGCAGCGGATCGAGGTTTCGGGCGGCGAGACGCTCAACCTCCTTCAGTGCGCCGGCCTCTAACATGGCGTCGAAGCGGGCGTCGATGCGGGCGTAGAGCTCGTCGCGCTCGGGCGCGAGGAACACCGCGCGAAAACTGTCCCTGGGCAAGAGCGGCGGCTGGCCCTCATGGTGCCAGTCCAGTAGCGAACGGCCGGTGGCTTCTACCACTTCGAGCGCGCGCGCAATGCGCGTGCGGTCGCGCAGGTTCAATCGCTCGGCCGCCCGCGGATCGCGACGCGCGAGTTCCGCGTGCAGCGCCTCGACGCCGTTCCGCTCCAGCCGCGCCCGAACGTCCTCGCGTAGCTCGGCAGGGATCGGCGGTACCACGGAAAGGCCCGCCGTCAGCGCCTTGAAATACAACCCGGTGCCGCCGATGAAGATCGGCTGGCGGCCTTCGGCTTTCGCCTCTTCGAGCGCCTTCGCCGCGTCGCTCACCCAGGCACCGGCCGAAAAATTGACGGCCGCATCGACGTGGCCGTACAGGCGATGAGGCACCCGCGCCTCATCGCCCTGTGTCGGGCGCGCGGTGATGATACGGAGGTCGCGGTAGACCTGCATGGAATCGGCATTGATGACGACGCCGCCCGTGCTGAGCGCAAGCTCGAGCGCCAGCGCCGACTTGCCGCTGGCGGTCGGGCCTGCGATAAGCACGGCCTTGCCAACATGCCTTCTGCCGACTTGCCCCTCGCTCACGAAAACCTCAAATGTCCCTCGTCGCCACGCTGATCTGCAACCCGAATAATCCCGCGCTCGACTCTACCATCGTCGACGGCGCCCGCGCCGTGCTGCCACAGGCGGCTCCCGCGCAATGGCTGTTCGACGGGGTTGCAGTCGACATCCCCTTCGGCGCCGACAGTAACCTCGAAGGCGACCGTCACGCCATCGAACAGCGGTTGCGCGAGCTTCGCGGCGACCTTCCCATCGACATCGTCGTGCAGCCAGTCGGCTTCCGGCGCAAGAAGCTTTTTCTCGCCGACATGGATTCCACCATGATCGGGCAGGAGTGCATCGACGAACTCGCCGATCTTGTCGGGATGAAGACCCACGTGGCCGCCATTACCGAGCGCGCGATGCGCGGCGAGATCGAGTTCGAGCCGGCGCTGCGCGAGCGCGTTGCGCTGCTCAAGGACCTCCCCGCCAGTGCCGTCGACGAGGTGCTGGCCAAGCGCATCACGCTGACGCCGGGCGGCCGCGAACTGGTCGCGACCATGCGCTCCCACGGCGCCTATGCCTGCCTCGTCTCCGGTGGCTTCACGCTGTTCACCCGTGCGGTCGCTGCCAAGATCGGCTTCCAGGAGAACCGCGCCAACGAGCTCGTCGTCCGCGACGGCAAGTTCACCGGCGAGGTGAAGGAGCCGATCTTGGGGCGCGCTGCAAAGCTCGCGACGCTGGTGGATTTGATGGAGTCGTTCGATCTCGACGACATCGACTCGGTCGTCGTCGGCGACGGGGCCAACGATCTCGCGATGATCCAGGCGGCGGGGCTGGGCGTGGCGTATCATGCCAAGCCGTCGGTTGCGGCCGCGGCCGCGGCGCGGATCGATCACGGCGATCTCACCGCGCTGCTGTATGCGCAGGGGTATCGGCGCGACGAGTTCGTGGGGGCGTAGCGTCCTCTCCGCCGTTGTCGCCCGCCTTGTGCGCAATTGCGCACTGGGCCGGGTGATCCAGAGTTCCAGAGACCGCGAGGATGGAACCGAGAAGCCGCGGCATGACAGTGAGTTTGTGGTAGGCCGTTCTTCCTACTGCACGCTCAGCGCGACAAACCGCAGCTCGCCGTCGGCATTCGACACCAACAGCAGCACCGACTTCTTGCCGTCCTTCTTGAGCTGGTCGACCCGCTTCTGGATGTCGGCTCCGTTTGACACCGCCTCCTGCGCCACCTCGACGATGACATCGCCGGCGGAGAGCCGCTTTTCCGCAGCGTCCGAATTGGCGTCGACATTGGTGACGACTACGCCCTTGACGGTGTCCTTGATCTTGTAGCGCGTGCGCAGATCCTTGCTCAGCGCCGCGAGATCGAGGCCGAGCGCCTTCTGCGTCACAGTCTTTTCAGGCGCGGGCTCATCGGTCTTCACCGCGGCCTGTACCTTGTCGGGATCCTGCAACCGGCCGAGCGTGACCTTCTTGGTCTCTTCCTGGCCCTTGCGAATGATGATGACGTCGACCTCCTTGCCGACCGCCGTGTCGGCGACGACGCGGGAGAGATCCTTGGGGTCCTTGACGTCCTTGCCGTCGAACTTGATGACGACGTCGCCGGGCTCGATGCCGGCCGGTTTGGCCGGGCCCTTGTCGTCAACGCCGGCAACCAGCGCTCCGCGCGGCGGCTTGATGTTGAGGCTCTCGGCGATCTCGTCGGTGACGCTCTGGATGCGGACGCCCAGCCAGCCGCGGCGCAATTCGCCGAACTGACGGAGCTGGTCGACGACACCCGCGACCGTCTTGGACGGTACGGCGAAGCCGATGCCGATCGAGCCGCCGGACGGCGAGATGATCAGCGTGTTGACGCCGATGACGTCGCCATCGAGGTTGAACAGCGGACCGCCGGAATTGCCGCGGTTGATGGAGGCGTCGGTCTGAATGTAGCTGTCGTAGGGACCTGAGGAGATGTCGCGGTTCTTCGCCGAGACGATACCGGCCGTCACGGTGCCGCCGAGGCTGAAAGGATTGCCGATCGCGACGACCCAGTCGCCGAGGCGCAGCTTGTCGGAATCGCCGAACTTCACCGACACCAGCGGCTTCGGCGGCTTGAACTTCAGCACGGCAAGGTCGGTCTTCTTGTCGACGCCGACCAGCTCGGCCTTGATCTTGGTACCGTCGTTGAGGATGACGCTGATCTCGTCGGCGTCCGCGATGACGTGGTTGTTGGTGACGACGACGCCTGATGTGTCGATGATGAAGCCGCTGCCGAGCGAGTTGGTCTTGCGCGGCGCCGGGCTGTTCTCGCCGCCCTTGCTGCCGCCGCCGGGACCCTTGCGATTCTTGAAGAAGTCGTCGAAGAACTCCTCGAAGGGCGAGCCGGGCGGCAGTTGCGGCATGGCGTTGCTGCCGCCGCCGCCACCTTTGGCGTCGACGGTCTGCGAGGTCGAGATGTTGACGACCGCGTCGATCACCTTCTCGGCAACGTCGGCGATGCCGTCCGGTCCGCGCGCAGAGGCCGGTGTGCCGAATGCGCTGAAAGCGCCAACGGCGAGCGCGGCCAGCCCTAAGCGCAAACGGGTCGGGGCAATGATGGCAGCGGTCATTGTGATCTCCAGGAAATGCGGATTCGGCGTCAAGACTGCGCTTGATCGGGGGGACGGCGCAAGCGCGGACCTTAACGGGCCTCAAGACCCGGACAATACGGCGAAAACCGGTCCCTCGCCTTCACTTTGGCGTTGGCGCGACGGCTAAATTGGACGTCGCATAACCCAGATCAGGATCAGGCCGGCCACGGCCGAACCAATCCCCACCGCCCGCAGGACATTGTCCGGAGTGGCCATGGCGCTTTTCATGGCCTTGCGCATCCAGGCCGGACTTGCCGCGAACATCAAGCCTTCCAGCACGAACAGGATGCCCAAGCCGATGAGGAAGTCGGCGAACGCAATGGACCTCATCGGATTGGAACCTCCCGTTGTGCTGTTCTTGTCCGGACGAAGGGCGGCCAGACCGGCCGCCCTCATCTGGCTTACGGCTTCGCTGGCGTCGTGGTCGCCGTCTTGCCGGACGGGTTACCAAAGAACCGGAAGAAATCCGAGTCCGGGCGCAGGAGGAAGCGGGTATCGTTCGACCGCAACCCGTTCTCATAGGCCGACATCGAGCGGTAGAAGGCGAAGAAATCCGCATCCTGGCCGTAGGCTTCGGCGAACAGACGGTTGCGCTCGGCATCGCCGACGCCGCGCGTTTGCTCGGCCTGTGACCTTGCTTCTGCCTCGATCACGGTTGCCTCGCGGTCTGCCTTGGAGCGGATCTCCTGTGCCTTCTGGCCGCCCTGCGCGCGGAACTCGGCGGCTTCCCGCTCGCGCTCCGTCTTCATGCGCTGATAGACCGCCTGGCTGTTCTGCTCCGGCAAATCGGCGCGGCGGATCCGGACGTCAACGACCTGGATGCCGTAGCCGTCGGCCTCGTGATCGAGCTGATCGCGGATGCGCTGCATCAGCTTCTCGCGGTCGTCGCGCACCACGTTGATGAACGTGACCTCGCCGAGCACGCGGCGCAGTGCCGCGTTCAGCAGGGTGGTGAGCTGGATGTTGGCGGCCTGGATCGAGCCGATGCTCTGATAGAACCGCAACGCGTCCTTGATGCGGTAGCGCGCGAAAGCATCGACCACGAGCCGCTTCTGGTCGGACGCGATCGCTTCCTGTGACGGGTTCTCGAGATCGAGGATCCGCTTGTCGATGTTGATCACCGAATTCCACGGCGCCTTGAAATGCAGGCCGGGAGCGGTAACGACGTCGACGGGCCGGCCGAACTGCAGCACGATGGTCTGCTCGGTCTGCGCTACCGTGAACAGCGACATGTAGCCCACGATCACGACAAGCAGGAGCCCGAGCAGCGCGACGATACCTGTAACTGGAGACCTCATCGGTTGCCTCCGGTCGTCTGCTGGCCGGTTGCAGGCGGCCGCTTGGCCGTCAATTCGCTGAGCGGCAGATAGGGCACGACGCCCTGGCCCGACTGGCCGCCGTCATAGATGAGCTTCTCCGAGCCGCCGAGCACGCGCTCCATCGTCTCAAGATAAATCCGTTCACGCGTCACGTCGGGCGCCTTCTTGTATTCATCGTAAACCTTCAGGAAGCGCGAGCTCTGGCCCTTGGCCTCGGCGACCGTCTGCTCCCTGTAGCCTTCGGCGGCCTGCATGATCTGCGCCGAACGTCCGCGTGCCTGCGGCACGACCTGGTTGGCGTAGGTCTGCGCCTCGTTTTGCAACTGCTCGAGATTGGCGCGCGCCGCCTGGACGTCGCGGAAGGCGTCGATCACCTGGGCCGGCGGATCGACCTTCTGCATCTGCACTTGGCTGATCTGAATGCCGGCGCCGTAGGTGTCCAGGGTCTTCTGGATCAGTTCCTGCACGCCCTGTTCGGTGACGTTGCGCGCGCCGGTCAGGATCGGCTGGATCTGCGAGCGGCCGATCACCTCGCGCATCGAGCTCTCGGCGACCGCCTTCACGGTGCCTTCGGGATTCTGGATGTTGAAGAGGAAATCGCCGACGCCGTTGGGCTTGATACGCCAGAGCACGGTGAAATCGACGTCGACGATGTTCTCGTCGCCGGTCAGCATCAGGCTCTCTTCCGGCACGTCACGAATGGAACGGCCGCGCCGCGCCGGATCGTCGATCAGCGTCATGCCGATGGAGATGGTGGAAACGCGCAGTGCCTTCGGCAGCAGCACGGTTTCGATCGGATAGGGCAGATGATAGTTCAGGCCGGGCTCCACGGTGCGAACATGCTTGCCGAAGCGCAGCACGACGCCGAGCTCTTCGGACTGCACCCGGAAGAAGCCCGACAGCAGCCAGAACGCGACGATGAGCAGCACGATCAGCGTGATGCCGATGCCGGAGAAATAGCCGCCCGGCATGATCTGCTGGAGGCGGTCCTGGCCGCGGCGCAGAAGGTCTTCCAGATCCGGCGGCCTCGGCCCGACCGGTTGCGGGCCGTTGCCCCATGGCCCCTTCGGACCCGAGCCCCATGGGCCACCGCCCTGATTCTTCCACGGCATTCGACGCTCTCCTCGGCAGGGTGAAATTGCCCCAGCCCGCTTTGTCCGGTCCGGCTTTATAGGGGACAGGCAGGTCCCTTACAACGCAGCCCTCGCTGTCTTCCGAGCTATGCTCGGGCACGAAAAAGTCAATGTAAACATTGGCGAAAGCGGTTAATGGCGCGGCCGCCGACGATATGTCACATAGGAGTAGTCGGCGCTGTCGTCGGGTCCGGCAGGATGACGTACACGCGCCACCTCATCCCAGTCTGCCTTGTCGATGTCGAAATACGTGTCGCCTTCGGGGCGCGCATGCACTTCGGTGATTTCGAGGCAATCGGCGCGATCGAGCCATTGCCGATAGATTTCGGCGCCACCGATCACGGCGATCTCGGCGACCGAACGCCGCAGGGCATCGCCGCGCGCGACGGCGCCTGCATCGGCAGCCGATGTCGTGACGATGGCGCCAGTGGCGCGATAATCCGCATCGCGCGTGATGACGATGTTGGTGCGGCCCCGAAGCGGCCGGGGCAGGGATTCGAAGGTCTTGCGGCCCATGATCACGGGCTTGCCGATCGTGAGCGCCCTGAAGCGCGCCATGTCGGATTTCAATCGCCACGGGATCGCGTTGCCGGCGCCGATGACGCCGTTCTCCGCGATCGCGACGACGAAGACGATCTCCATCAGGTCGCACTCCCGGCAAGCCGTGTCAGCGCAGGCCCGGTGACGCGGCACAGCGTCCAGTCGTCCAGCATGACGGCACCGAGCGACTTGTAGAACGCGATCGAGGGTGAGTTCCAGTCGAGCACCGCCCATTGCAGCCGCGACCAGCCGTTCTCGACGCATTCCACGGCAAGGCGCACGAGCAGCGCCTTGCCGAGGCCCCTGCCCCGATGCGACGGCCGCACATACAAATCTTCGAGATAGATGCCGTGGCGGCCGCTGAACGTAGAGAAATTCACAAACCACACCGCGAAGCCGACCGGCTCGCCGTTCCACTCGGCGATTGCGCAATGGAGTTGCGGTCTCTCACCGAACAGCGCGTCGGTGATCATCGCCTCGGTCGCTTCGACCTCGTGCGAAAGCTTTTCGTACTCGGCGAGCTCGCGGATGAAAGCGAGAACGAGCCCGGCTTCGCCGGGACGCACACGGCGGATGTTGAGCGACATCGGCTTCAGACCGCGACTGCCGCCTTGATGTGCGGATGCGGATCGTAGCCGACCAGCTCAAAGTCCTCGTAACGGAAGGAGAAGATATCCTTCACGTCAGGATTGATCCGCATCACCGGCAGCGCGCGCGGCGCGCGTGTGAGCTGGAGCTTCGCTTGCTCCAGATGGTTGGAATAAAGATGGGTGTCACCGAACGCATGCACGAAGTCGCCGGCCTTCAGGCCCGTGACCTGCGCCACCATCATGGTGAGCAGCGCGTAGGAGGCGATGTTGAAGGGCACGCCGAGGAACACGTCGGCCGAGCGCTGATAGAGCTGGCACGACAGCTTGCCGTTGGCGACGTAGAACTGGAACAGGCAGTGGCACGGCGGCAGCGCCATCTTGTCCACTTCGGCCGGATTCCATGCCGAGACGATCAGGCGGCGCGAATCCGGATTGCGCTTGATCATGTCGATCACGTTGGCGATCTGGTCGATGCTGCGTCCGTCCGGCGCGGGCCAGGAGCGCCATTGATGGCCGTAGACGGGTCCGAGATCGCCGTTGGCGTCCGCCCACTCGTCCCAGATGGTGACGCCGTTGTCGCGCAGATATTTGACGTTGGTGTCGCCCTTCAGGAACCACAACAGCTCATGCACGATCGCCTTCAGCGGCAGGCGCTTGGTGGTCAGCATCGGAAAGCCGGCGGACAGGTTGAAGCGCATCTGATGGCCGAACACCGACAGCGTGCCGGTGCCGGTCCGGTCGGTCTTTTCCGCGCCGTCTGAAAGAATCCGCTCGAGCAGGTCCTGATACTGGTGCATGTGCGTGAGCCTTTGGGGAGGCGGCAAACTTAGCGGCCACCCCCGCGCTGCGACAGCGTCGATTCGCCATCCATACGCATTATACTCCGAAAAATGAGCGTTCCCGGCGCAAACGACAAGGGGCGGAACTTGCGTGCCGCCCCTCGCCTATCGACTTGATCCTGCTGGCTAACTTGCCGGCTTGAGCACCGGGGTCCACTTCGCGATCTCGCTCTTGACGAGGGTCGCCAGGGCCTCCGGCGTCCGGTCCGCGGGCGCCGGAATGACGCTGCCGAGCTCGAGCAGGCGCTTGCGCACGGTCGCGTCGTCGAGCGCCTTGACGGCCGCGGCGTTCAGGCTCGCTATGATCGCGGGCGAAGTTCCCTTCGGCGCGAACATCGCATTCCAGGCCTGGGCCTGGAATGCAGGCAGGCCGGCTTCCGCCGTCGAGGATAGGGTGCAGCAGCTGGAGCGACAAAGGCGCACAACGATGCCAGCGCCGCGGCACATGCGCCCGCAAGTGCGCGAATGCAAGTCATGTCGACCCCCTCGGACATAAAACAAAATGCCGGCCACAGGGCCGGCATTTTCATTTCACGAAGCGGTCACACAAGTCGATTCGACATCCGAATGCGACGCCCCGACACAGGGCGCCGCGCCGACGCAGCGCGCGTCGCGATCAGTTCTCGGATTCGGTGAACACCTCGTCGCGCTTGGCACGCAACGTGGGCAGCACCGTGAGCACCAGCAGGAAGGCCGCAATCGCAAGCAGCACGGCCGACAGCGGACGCGTCAGGAACACGCTCCAGTCGCCGCGCGAGATCAGCAACGCACGGCGCAGGTTCTCTTCCATCAGTGGTCCGAGCACCATGCCGAGCAATAGCGGCGCCGGTTCGAAATCGTGCTTGATCAGCCAGTAACCGACCAGACCGAACACGCCAGCGAGGATGACATCCACAGGTGCGTTGTTCACCGAGTAGATTCCGATCGCGCAGAAGATCACGATCGAGGGGAACATCAGCCGGTAGGGCACGCGCAACAGCCGCACCCAGATTCCGACCAGCGGCAGGTTGATGATGATCAGCATCAGATTGCCGACCCACATCGAAGCGATCATGCCCCAGACCAGCTCCGGCTGCTTCTGCATCACCTGTGGGCCTGGCACGATGCCGTGGATGGTCATCGCGCCCACCATCAGCGCCATCACCGCGTTGGGCGGGATGCCGAGCGTCAGCAACGGGATGAAGGAGGTCTGCGCCGCGGCGTTGTTGGCGCTTTCCGGCGCCGCAACGCCCTCGATCGCACCGCGGCCGAACCGCGACGGGTTCTTGGCGATCTTCTTCTCGAGCGTATAGGCCGCGAAGGAGGCGATCACGGCGCCGCCGCCCGGCAGGATGCCGAGGATCGAGCCGAGCACGGTGCCGCGCAGGATCGCAGGCGTCGAGTCGATCAGGTCTTTCCTGGTCGGCATCAGGCCGGTGATCTTCTGCTGCACGAGGTCGCGGTTCATCTCGGCGCCGGCATCGAGGTTACGGATGATCTCGGCGAATCCAAACACGCCCATCGCCACCGTCGCGAAGCCGAGTCCGTCGGCGAGTTCCGGAATGTTGAACGCCATGCGCGAGGCGCCGGTCTCGATGTCAGAGCCGACCATCGACAGCAACAGGCCGAACACGATCATCGCGATCGCTTTCAGCACAGAGCCCTTGGCCAGCACCACCGCGAAGATCAGGCCGAGCACCATCAGCGAGAAGTATTCGGCCGGACCGAATGCCAGCGCGAGCTTGGTCAGCGGCGCACCGAGGATGGCGATCAGGATGGTCGCGACGCAGCCGGCGAAAAACGAGCCGATCGCCGCAATCGCCAGCGCCGGACCGGCGCGGCCTTGCTTCGCCATCTGGTGACCGTCGATGGCGGTGACGACCGATGTCGCCTCACCGGGAATGTTGACCAGGATCGAGGTGGTCGAACCGCCATATTGGGCGCCGTAATAGATGCCGGCGAGCATGATCAGCGCGCCGACCGGCGGCAATCCGAACGTGATCGGCAGGAGCATCGCCACGGTTGCGACCGTGCCGATGCCCGGCAGCACGCCGACAAGCGTGCCGACCAGTGCGCCAATCAGGCACATGAGAATATTGATCGAAATCGGGAGCGACAGTCCGAACAGCCACGACGGTGACCACCAGGAGATCTGAAACACCACACCGAAACCGAGGCCCAGATTGTGAAAAAGATCGGCCATCACACCCTCACTGAACCAGGAAACGCGGGAACATCGGCATTGGCAGCCCGAGCACGTAAGGGAAGAGCAGCGCGCAGCCGAGCGTCAGGCAGGCGCCTACGATGATGGCTTCGATCCAGCGCGTCTCATGCGTGCCCATCGCCGCGACCAGGAAGCTCACGAACGCCGTAACCACGACCCCAAGCGGACGAATCGCCAGCGCGAAGAAGACGATCGAGATCAATACGAACAGCGGTCCGCGCCAGGCATAATGTGCCATCGCCGGTCCATCAGACAACAATCCCGTCAACGCGATGCCGGCACCAAGCGCGACGAGGAGCCCGCCAAACATTCGCGGCGCCGTGCCGGCGCCGAAGGAGAAGCCGCGCATACCCTGCAAATCGCTGGAGGCCCACAGCGCGAACAAGGCCAGCGCCATCAGAACGATCCCGCCGACATAGTCCTGCGCCGACCTGATCGTCATGAAGATCGTGAGGATCGCCACCGCAAACAGTGGATAGGAATAGATCAGCGCCAGCAGCACATCGGATGACGCCTTCTTGGTGTCACCGCCGATCGCTCCGATCAGCGCGCCGGGGGCGCCCGCGAGCAGCGCCGTCACGTGACTGATCACGACGGTGGCCGGACCGCGTCCGATGCCCCAGCCGAAGATCGTCCCGAACGACCAGATGAATTCGAAGATCTGCGGCGCTATGGCCAGCAGACAAAAGCTGAGCGCCACCGACGTGTTTCGGTTGGCTGTCGCCGAGTGGCCCATCGTATCGGCCATGCCTATCTCCTCCGCGACCCGTAAGCCACGAGCAATGTTGTTCTAATCGGCTGGAAAACGATCCCCCCGCCCGGATCACTGCCTAGCGATTTTCATTACACAATGCCAGCAAAACCCAACAGGCCTCCGGCGAGCAAAAGCCATAGTGGATTGATGCGCGAGACCGAGGCGATCACTGCAACCGTCGCGGTCAGAAGCAGTGCAGCAATGGTGCGATCGGTCGACTGTGCCAGGATCAAGGCGCTCGCCGCCATCAGTCCGATCGACAGCGGAACCAATGCAGCCTGAATCAACACAGGCCAGCGCGATTGGCTGGGGCGGTTGAGGAGCCGGCTGACATAATAGGCAAGCAGCGCCGTCGGCAGGCACATGGCCAAGGTCGCCGCCAGCGCGCCGGGGATGCCGGCAACGGCGTAGCCGATTAACGTGACGATAAGCACGTTCGGACCTGGTGAGAGCTGCGCAATCGCATAGGCATCGGCGAACTGCTTGTCGGTCATCCAGTGATGCACATCGACCGCGATGCGGTGCATCTCTGGCACCGCCGCCGCGGCGCCGCCGACCGCGAACAGCGACATCAGGCCAAAGGTGGAGATCAGCGCCCAGATCGGGTTCTCGGCGTTCATGCTGCTACCTTCCGCCGCATCAGGAAGGTGGCGCCGACACTCACGGGGATCGCAGCCAAAAGCACGGCCTGGAGCGGCAGGCGAACGACGCCGATGGCAAGAAACACGGCCAGCATCAGGATGAGCGCGACGACGTCCAGCCGCTTGAGCAACGGCGTCATCATCCGGAAGACCACCGCGGTCAAGAGCCCGACCGCCGCGCAGGAGATGCCCGCGAGGATGCGGCGCAGCACCTCCACATCGCCGAACCGGGAGTAGATGATCGCAAGCACCGTCATGATCAACGTCGGCGGCAGCAACAACCCGGCGAAGGCGGCAATACCACCCGCGATCCCGCGCAGCCGCGCGCCGAACACCATCGACAGATTGACGATGTTGGGCCCGGGCAGAAAATGGCAGAGCGCAAAAGTCTCGTTGAACTCGTCCGCGGTCATCCAGCGGTGCTGCTCGACGATGGCCTGCCGGGCAAATACCAACACCCCGCCGAAACCGGCCAGCGACATCCTGGCGAAGGCCAGGAACAGCGCGACCAGGCCGGGCGGAACGGGGTTGGTGGCTGGACGGTCCGGCGATTGATCTGGGTGTTGGGCGGCCGGTGCGGAATCCTTGGACATGTCAGGAGCTTAGAACGCCGGCCGTCGCGCGGCCAAGCCAGTCGGGAACCTATCCAAAGGGAACCTCCGGAAAACCGCTCGAAACACCTGTCATTTGAAACCTTTGCCCCCTATATTGGGGGTGCCGGTTCGCCGGCTATGGAAATAAACGGTCGTCGCAATAAACCATTCGGACCCGGGGGCGGTACCCGGCGCCTCCACCAAAGCCCACCAGCGGGCTGAGCCCTAGAGCGGGCTTTGGCGGGGGCGAAATAGGATCGACGAGGGCGTAAAGGGCGTTCTTTTTCTCGGTATTGTTCCGCCGTTATCGGGCTATGCAATAGTTGCCAACGACAACTTTGCTCCGGTTGCTCAGGCTGCGTAACGCAGTTTGAAAGACCATTCTGAAGTCCTAACGGGTTAAGCTCCGTTAGGCGGGGTTCGGAGGCACCTGGCAACAGAAGCCTCCACTTACCTCCATTTCCTACCCGGCGGGGACTCCTGCTGACCCGTCAGGCGCGGTATTATCGCGGCTTGGCGAGTCGGGCCGGCGGGGCCCAACTCCTGGAATGCAACAGGACCACCATGGCGACCGATCATATCCGATACGATGTGCTGGCCCGCGACGCGCTGCGCGGCGTGCTGCGCAAGGTGCTGACCGATGCCGCGTCCCAAGGACTGCCGGGCGAGCATCATTTCTTCATCACCTTCGTCTCGAAGGCCGACGGCGTGAAGATCTCATCGCGACTGCTGGCGCAGTACCCGGAAGAAATGACGGTCATCCTGCAGCACCAGTTCTGGGATCTGACCGTGCTCGAGGACCGCTTCGAGGTCGGCCTGTCCTTCGGCGGCATTCCGGAGCGGCTGATCGTGCCGTTCAGTGCCATCAAGAGTTTCCTCGATCCCTCCGTGAAATTCGGCCTCCAGTTCGACACTTCCGATGTCGCCGAGGTCTCGCCCGAGACATTGCCGGCCGCTCCCGCCCCGTCCGCGGTCGCGGTGCCGGCGTCTGCGGCCGAGACGACGGAAAGCTCTGAAGAGCCGGCCGCCCCGAACCAGGGCGGCGCCGAAGTCGTGCGATTGGATCGTTTCCGCAAGAAATGATCTAGATTGGGCCGGAGCCCATCGCACGCGACCAAACTCCCTATATAGAGGCACATGTAGAGGCTGCGCGGCGTTTCGCGCGGCGGAATGGATGTGCCCATGGCCAAGATCGCCCGCTCGAAAACCGACCGCTCCTCGCGCTCCGCGACCCGCACCGAGACCGACAGCTTCGGCCCCATCGAGGTCCTCGCCGATCGCTATTGGGGGGCGCAGACCGAACGCTCGCGCCAGAATTTTCGCATCGGCATCGATCGCATGCCGATCTCGCTCGTGCATGCGCTCGGCATCGTCAAGCTCGCCGCGGCGCAATCCAACCAGGAACTCGGCCTGCTCGACCAGCGCCGCGCCAACGCCATCATCCGCGCCGCGCGCGAGGTGATCGAAGGCAAGCTGGACGATCATTTTCCGCTGGTGGTGTGGCAGACCGGCTCGGGCACGCAGAGCAACATGAACCTCAACGAGGTCATCGCCAACCGCGCCAATGAAATGCTCGGCGGCGAGCTCGGCGCCAAGAAGCCGGTCCATCCCAACGATCACGTCAACATGAGCCAGTCGTCGAACGACTCGTTCCCGACCGCGATGCACATCGCGGCGGCAAGCCGGATCAATGCCGATCTCGTCCCGGCCCTCGGCGAGCTGCTCCGTGCACTACGCAAGAAAGAGAAGGAGTTCGCCAAGATCGTCAAGATCGGCCGCACCCACACCCAAGATGCGACGCCGCTGACGCTGGGCCAGGAATTTTCCGGCTACGCCGCGCAGGTCGAAAGCGGCATCGCCCGGCTCAAGGTCGCGGTGAAGGAGCTCTATCCGCTGGCGCAGGGCGGCACCGCCGTCGGCACCGGCCTCAATTCGAAGCCGCGCTTTGCAAAACTGTTCGCAAAGCACGCGGCCAGCATCACGAAGCTGCCCTTCACCAGCGCCGCCAACAAATTCGAGGCACTGGCCTCGAACGACGCCTATGTGTCGGCGCACGGCGCCATCAATTCGGTCGCGACCGGCCTGTTCAAGATCGCCAACGACATCCGCCTGCTCGGATCCGGCCCGCGCTCGGGCCTCGGCGAATTGATGCTACCGGAGAACGAGCCGGGCTCCTCGATCATGCCGGGCAAGGTCAATCCGACGCAGTGCGAGGCGATGACCATGGTGTGCTGCCAGGTGTTCGGCAATCACACCGCGATCACGGTCGCCGGCAGCCAGGGCCATTTCGAGCTCAACGTCTACAAGCCCGTGCTGGCCTACAACATGCTGCACTCGATCCGGCTGATGGCGGACGCCGCGCGCTCCTTCACCGAGCATTGCGTCAGCGGCATCCGCGCCGACGAGAAGCGCATCAAGGAGCTGATGCAGCGCTCGCTGATGCTGGTGACGGCGCTCGCTCCCAAGATCGGCTACGACAACGCGGCCAAGGTGGCCAAGACGGCGCATGCCAACGGCACCACGCTGAAGGAGGAGGCACTGCGGCTCGGCTTCGTCTCGGCGGACGAGTTCGACCGCCTGGTGCGCCCCGAGAAGATGACCAGCCCGGGATAAAATTCCGAATTCCGATAGCCATCCGTAGTGATACGGACGCGCGCGCTGCAGAAATATGAGGCTTTGAGGGCCGGATTTGATTACCGTCAATGTCGCGGCGGGGCGGTGTGTTACGCAGCCCCTCTGCCCTTCACGGAGCGAAATTCATCGTTTGATGGCCCAAGGGGCCGATTGACGAGGACGAGCGAATGGCGATCAAGTCTTGTGGGGCGCAACGCGGCACCCTGTTTCTGAATGTTTCATCCAGCCCACGGAGGATCGGATGATGGAGACGCGGCATGGGGAACGTCATCAACCTGAAACGTTTCAGGAAGCGCGCCGAGCGGGAAGCCACGGCGAAGCAGGCGGACGCCAACCGAACGAAGTTCGGCCGCACGAAGGCGGAACGGTCGGCGGAGCAGACGCGCGCGGACCAGGCGAAGGCACACTTGGACCAGCACCAGATCGATCGCGAGGAGCAGCCATGAAGTCGCCCGTCGTGAAAAGGTCGATCGTCGTCGCCGGCCACAAGACCAGCGTCAGCCTGGAAGAGGCGTTCTGGAACGGCATGAAGGAGATCTCGGGCCTGCGCAACATGACGCTGTCCGAGCTGGTCGGCGAGATCGACGGCAACCGCCAGCAGGGCAATCTGTCCTCGGCGATCCGCCTGTTCGTGCTGGACTACTTCAAGAGCCGCGCCATGGCCGCCATCCAGTCGGAAAAGGTCCCGGCCCTGTAGCCGCCCTGGCGCCGATCCCCCTCCGTCACGAAGCTGCTACTTTAAAATCACTCTAAGATGCAGCTTCCGCGAGCCAGCGCGCTTGACCTCGATGCCCTGCGTTGAAAATACAGGGCATGACCGACATCCATGATACGCGTCCGCACATGCCGCTGGGTCTGGCCCAGCGCGGCTATACCGGCGTCATCCAGCACCTTTCCGCCAAGGACGCCGGCTCGGCGCTCTCGGACATCGAACTCGAGAGTCGGCTGATCGAGCTCGGCTTCGTCGAAGGCGCCCGGGTCGAGGTCTTGCACGAGGGGCTGGTCGGGCGCGACCCGATCGCCGTACGGGTCGACAGCATCACGATCGCGGTGCGCCGTCGCGAAGCCATGGCCATTATCGTCGCCTGAAGCGACCGGACCCCAATTCCATGGAATTGCCCCAACTTCATCTCGCCCTGGTCGGCACGCCAAACAGCGGCAAGACCTCGCTGTTCAATGCGCTGACCGGCAGCCGGCAGAAGGTCGCGAACTATCCCGGCGTCACCGTCGAGCGCAAGGAAGGCTTTTTTGTCACCCCTCTGGGGCGCCAGGTCTCGGTGGTCGACCTGCCCGGCACCTATTCGCTGCGCGGCCGCAGCCCGGACGAGGAGATCACCCGCGACTTCGTGCTCGGCAAGGCCTCCGGCGAGACCGCGCCCGACCTCATCCTGTGCGTGGCCGATTCCACCAATCTGCGGCTGACCATCCGCCTGCTGCTGGAGCTCAAGCGCACCGGCCGGCCGATGGTCCTCGTGCTCAACATGTTCGATATCGCCAGCCGCCGCGGCATCACTGTCGACGTCGAGCGGCTCGCCAACGAGCTTGGCGTGCCCGTGGTCACCTCGATCGCGGTGCGCAAGGGCGGCACGGCCGACCTGCTGGCGCTGACGGACGAGATTTCGGCAAAGCTCGCCGCCGAGCCGGGGGAGAACAATTGGCGCGTGCTGAGCGTGGCCGAACTGCGCGCCACCCAGCGCGAGGCCGACCGCATCATCGCCGATTGCGTCAGCCTGCCGAGCCGGCCCGACACCTGGACGGCGCGGATCGACGCGATCGTGCTGCACCCCGTCGGCGGGCTGATCGTGCTCGCGGCTATCCTGTTCGTGATGTTCCAGGCGGTGTTCGCCTGGGCGCAGCCGCTGATGGAGCTGCTCAACTCGGGCTTCGACTCGCTCGGCGAGTTCGTGCACGCCACCCTGCCCGCCGGCCTGCTGCAGAGCTTCCTTCAGAACGGCGTGATCTCGGGCGTCGGCAGCGTGATTGTGTTTCTGCCGCAGATCATCATCATCTTCCTGTTCATCCTGCTGCTGGAAGATTTCGGCTACATGGCGCGCGCCGCGTTCCTGATGGACCGCATCATGGGCGGCGCAGGCCTGCACGGCCGCGCTTTCATTCCGCTGCTGTCGAGCTTCGCCTGCGCCATCCCCGGCATCATGGCGACGCGCGTCATCGACAACAAGCGCGATCGGCTGACCACGATCCTGATCGCGCCGCTGATGACCTGCTCCGCGCGTATTCCGGTCTACACGCTGATCATCTCCGCCTTCATTCCGGCAAAGGACGTCTGGGGCTTCATCAACCTCCAGGGCCTCGTGATGTTCGGGCTCTACGCCGCCGGCATCATCAGCGCGCTTGCCGTCTCGTTCCTCATCAAATTCTTCATGCTGCGCGACTATGCGCCGGCGCCGTTCATGCTGGAGCTGCCCGACTACAAAATGCCGCGGCTGAAATCGATCGCGATCGGCGTCTATACGCGGGCCAAGATGTTCCTGCACCGTGCCGGCACCACGATCTTCTCGATGATGGTGCTGATCTGGTTCCTGGCCTCGTTCCCGCAGCCGCCCGCCGGCGCAACCGAACCGGCGATCGACTTCAGCCTGGCCGCGATCATCGGCAAGGCGCTTGCGCCGCTGCTCGCGCCGGTCGGCTTCAACTGGCAGATCGCGGTCGCGCTGATCCCGGGCATGGCGGCACGCGAGGTCGCGGTCGCCGCGCTCGGCACCGTCTATGCGATCGAAGGCGGCAAGGAAGCGGCTGAGCAGATCGGCCAGGTGCTGGCGACGAAATGGTCGCTCGCGACCGCGCTGTCGATGCTGGCCTGGTACATCTTCGCCCCGCAATGCGCCTCGACGCTGGCCGTGATCCGGCGCGAGACCGGAAGCTGGACCTGGATGGCCGTCACCTTCGCCTACATGCTGGTGCTGGCCTATGCGGCGAGCCTTCTGATCTACAATGTCGCGGTCGCGTTCGGGGCGGGGTAGCCCCTCTCGAAACTAAAACTGCGAAAACAACCCCATGCACAGTAGACCGACGCTGTGAGATCAATGGGTTACGCGTGCGTGAAAATCGTCCGACCGCAGCCGGGATAGAGCCCGCACAATCCGGACTTACCAGCTGTTCGCCAGTTGCCCCGTCGGGCAAAACAGGAGCATGATGGCATGGTCCGAGAATTGGCGAGACGCTCCGTGACGGCAGGACACGCCGGCATAGCACGCCTTCTCAGCCGCTCGCCTGTGTCGCCGGGAACGACGCGGTGAACACCGTTTCATCCCGCAACGACGACGCGACGATCAACCCGCCATGGGCGCGCGCGATCTCCTGGGCAATGTACAGTCCGAGCCCAAGCCCTTTCTGGTTCGGCAGAACGTCGCCACGATCGAACGCAGTGAAAAGGCGCGGCATCGCCTCCGCCGGAATTGGCGCACCTTTGTTGACAATGCTGATGTCGAAGCCAACTCCGGTCGTTTGCGCCAGCACCCTGATCGGCTCGTTGGCCGCTCCATAGGAAATCGCGTTGCCGAGAAGATTGGACAGCATCTGACCTATGCGGCCGGCGTCGATCCTCACAGTCCCTGGAATGTTGATGACCGTTTCGATAACGCGATCCGGATGCACGTTCTCGAACTCTGCGACAATCTGCTTGATGACAGGCTCGAGTGCCTGTTCTCTCAGCTCGAGCTGCATCCCGGCACCGAGCCGCGTGCGGGCGAGGTCCATGACATTGTCGATCAGACCCGCCATCCGGGCGACGCTTCCTTGCAGAAGGTTGATCCAGTTCTGCCCCTCTTCATCGACCTTCTTGTTCAGAAGCCGCAGGCCGCCCTGGATCGCGGCAAGAGGGTTTCTGAGGTCGTGACCGAGCACGGCGATAAACTGCTCGCGCAGTTCGGCATTCTGTCGTTCCAGCGCCAGCCTGTTCTCGATCAGTTCGACGCGGTCGCCCGCGTCGAGGTGAGACGCGATCAGCTCGGCAAAAAGCTTGAACATCCCGATGACTTCGGGGGTCCGAAGCTTGCGCGGCTTCGGATCGATCGCGCAAAGAGTCCCGAAGAATGAACCGTCGGGAAGGATGATCGGCACGGAGATGTAGCTTTGGAAGCCATATTGCGCGGGCGTGTGATGCTTGAAGTACCCGGCATCCTCGCTGACATTCTCGATGACGACCGCCTCACGGCTCTGCCGGATCTCATGGCAGATCGTGGTCTCGACCTTGAGCTCGTCACCGGGTTTCAGCCCGAACGCAAGTTCGTCACGCGAGGCACAGGTGATCCACCTGTCCTCCGTGACGCGGGCAACGGCCGTAAATCCCATGCCGGTGGTCCGGCTGACCACGTCCAGGATGGTCGAGACCGCCGCGATTCCGCTGACCTTGGCTATGTCGCGCTCGAAATCCATTGCCGCTCCGCGTCGGAACATTCGCCCCGGGGCGACCGTCACCCCAACCAAAGCGCGTCCTTGCAACATTGAAAGCACTGCCAGCCAGGTTATTCCACATCAATGTTGCTCGACGCCCCACCATGGAAGCGGCTATCTGTTCCTATGGAACATTTCAGCACGGGGAGACTGACCGCCGAGAGGCTTCGTGAAGATCACCTGGCCGACCTCGTCGCATTGCATCTCGATGCCGAGGTATCCCGATATCTCGGCGGCGTGCGCCCGGCGGAGACGACCAGGACCTATCTCGGCGCCAACATGGCGCATTGGGACCGGCACGGTTTTGGGCTCTGGGTGCTGCGAACCAAAGACGGGGCATTCGCCGGACGGGCGGGCATCCGGCACATTCTGGTGGATGATATCGACGAGACCGAGATTGCCTACGCATTCAAGCGCGAATTCTGGGGCCGTGGACTTGCAAGCGAGACCGCGATCGCGCTGACGGATATTGGACTGTTACACCACGAGCTGCCGTCCCTCATCGGCCTGGTCTATGTCGGCAATGGCGCATCGTGCCGCGTGCTGGAGAAGTCCAACTATCTCCTCGAGCGAAGCACAATCCGGCACGGCGAAGACGTCGTGATCTACCGCATCCGGCGGTGAGACCCGGCCTGGAGATCACTCGGTGCGCAGTCGGACAACCGATTGAGGCAGAGACGCGAGAAACGCGCCGCTATGACCGAACCCGTCCAGGATCAAGCTGGCTTATGAGCCAGCACCGTTCCGATCCGCTCCTTTTTAAGCGCAAACTGTGCCGCCAATGCGAGGCCGAATGCCAAACAAAACGTCGTACCGGCCGCAATGAAGCGCAGCTTATTGGTTTCCCAGATCGCACCCTCCTGTGCCACCAGCGACAGCAAGGGCGGAAGAAGCAAAAACACATTGGTTGCCGCAAAGCCGAAGCAATTGAACAGTCGCCACGCTACCGTTCGTAGGGAATTATCGATGTCCGGCAAATCGGAGCAGCTCTGCCTGTCGAGATAGTACGAAATATAAACGGTCACGAGCGCGGGCCCGAGCCCCCACCGCAACATCGCATAGTAAAGACTGACAACAGACATTTCCCGCAGATTCCCCTCTCCAAAGTAATGGACGGCCACCGTCAGACCGGCGGGCCCTACGACCAGCGCGACCAGAAAACTCCAGCAATAGGTGGTGAGGTGCGACGGATCTGAATGGCTTCCCAGCGAAGAAATCGCAAATCGAAGCAAAAGAACGACGACGATCGCCAATCCATAATTGCAAAGTGAATACATGACCCATGCCATCGAGCGATTAGGGTCTTGCGCCAAAACAATACCCTTGCCTTGCAGCACGTCATAAACGACGGCCGAAATGGCCACGCCCAGATAGACGGAACAGATCAGTGCAATAATATAGACAATCCAGTACCGTAAGGGATTGTCGTGAACAGGAGCATCAATTTCGATGCCGAATTTGTTGGCCTCATTGCGCAGGTCAATTCGAGAGCCGTTGCGGTAGATCAGGTAGCACGCAACAAGACGGGCAAATCGATTGTAGAGCTCTTTGATCAATTGCGTGGCCTGGGGCGCAGCGAGGCCCGTTAGCACGCCGGCCTTCCACTGGCTCATTGTCGGCGACGTCAGCTGAAAGTCTGCCATGAGCTTGTCGAAACCAAAGCTGTCCTCGGTAAAGAAGGTGGCGTCATCGCCAGCTTCGTGCCCCTGCGTCAGCCACCATTTCATGTAGCAAATTTCCGCCCACATTCGATCCGGGGTATTGGGATCCTTGCGGAAGTCCTGATCCACGATCTCCGGCGAATTCGCAACGACTTCCGAGACCGCATTCTCTGGCACGCGCAGCGAAAAGCGGATTTGCGCCATGATCTGCTTCGCGAGTTGAGGCACGCTGATCCAACTCTGGATCACGTCGCGGACCATCAGCAGGACGTTCCACTGAGCCTCCTTTGTAAGGAGGAACAAATACACGGCCCCCATTGCGGCGATCACGGTCAGGTAGGGCGCAGACTGACCTTTCGCAGCCTGTATGACGGCGTCCGGAATCGCAGGGACCAATGGCGCCAAGGCAATGACGTCCCGGTTCTCATGGATGAGAAGAAGGAAAAAGCAGCATGAGAATATGACAAAGATGAAACCGCCCAATCGATACTGCTGTCGGGTCGTCATGTATCTCGGGAAAGTCGGTACTTCGGCAATGGTCACGGCACGGCCAAAGGCTTGCCAAGCCAATCGGGCCGCCACGACCAAACCCAACAAGGTGATGGACCAGCGCACCAACGAAGGAAGGAGTTCGGACGCGGTGTCGCCGAACTGATCGGCGGAGGCTTGTGTCGATACCAATATGGAAATGACAATTCCCAACACGATGCTAGCCATTGCCAGAACTCCCTCTTGAGCGAGATAGTTCGAACGGGCCGCTCTACGCGGAATTTGAGCAAACCGTAAATCCGGCGCGTCGGCGTGTGTGTGAACTAATTCACATCCTCTGGGAGTTTTTGTGCAACTCTCTCGGGCGAGAGGCACAATGCCTTGTCCGCAAGACCCCGACATCTCAACCAGGCGAGCCGGAAACGAAATCCGGTGCGGCCGGGATTGCCGTCACCTCGGCGGAGCGCTGATCTCCGTCGGCATGACAGCGGCCTGCCTGAATGGCGAAGCCAACGTCTTCGAGATCAATTCGAATGATGATTGGTACAGTTTGTCAGCCGGCTATTCCAATGTTGCAGGCACGCGATCCCTTGTCCTGCGCTCGGCCCGTTAGCGCGGGCCGCCGTGTCCATCCTCCGGATCGCTCTCCGGCTCGCGGATCAGCACCGCGGGTTCGTCATAGCCTTTGCGGCTGCTGTAAAACACCAGCGCCATCAGGCCGATGCCGACGACCAGCGAGAACACGACGCCGAGCACCAGCGCAACATAGCCCGACGCCGGCACGCCGTTATCGGTGCTGGTCCAGCCGAGATAGCCGAGAACGCACGCGGCGACGAGCAACGCGCACAGCACCGCGATGACCAACCATCTCGCGAGCTTGCCCTCTCGCGGGCTGGACGTCTCGGTTGCCGGTTGCTCATTGGTGCTGTTCATGGAGCTCTCCTCAAGCATGGCCGCATTATGTTACGGCGCAGTGGCCCTGGTCGCAATCGCATGCAGGGCCGCCGTCATCGCGGCAACCGCAGCCTTGGCCGGCTCGCCGGCGCCGTGACGCCCAGCGAGATAGGCCGGATCGTTGTAGGACAGCCAGGTCGCACCTCGCTCGTCCTGCCAGACCAGTGCCTTCAGCGGAAGGTCGATGCCAGCGGTCTGCGCCTGCTGCATCAACGGCGTGCCGCCCTTGGCGTTGCCGAAGATCAGCAGATCGGTCGGGCGCAATGTCAGCCCGACAGCGGCAGCGCCCGCGGCGTGATCGACATGGGCAAACACCGCGAGGCCTCTGGCTTTCACCTCTGTCTCGAGACGCTTCATGGTGTCTTCCGGTCCAAAACTGCTCTTGATGGTGATGAGTCCGTCTGCGGCCATTGCTTGTGTCTCCGATAGACATGACGCTGCGATCAACGTGAGGATTTTGATCAACGCCAAAAGCCTCATGATCAGCCGCTCACTTCTTGCGGAATAGTTTCGCCGGGTCGAATTCCGGCTCCGGAATGAAGCCATCCCGATTGGGCATTTTGATCTTCGGCAGGCTTTCCTTGTCGACCTTGCCGTCCGCTGGAATGATGCCGTTGAGGCTCAGGATGTAAGCGGTGACGGCATAGGTCTCGTCGGTGCTGAGCGAGCCCGGCGTCGGATACGGCATGGCGCGATGGATGTAGTCGAACAAGGTCGTCGCATAGGGCCAGAAGCTGCCGACCGTCTTGACCGGCATGTTGGAGGTGAGCGTGCCCTGTCCGCCAGCGAGGCGATCCTTGATGCCGCCCTGGCCATTGTCGCCATGACAGGCCGCACAATTGTCGGCGAATATCTGCTTGCCTTGCGCCACCGCGCCGCTGCCGTCCGGAAGCCCCTTGCCGTCAGGTCCGACATCGATGTCCCACAGCTTGATCTCCTCCGGCGTCGCTGGACGGCCGAAATCGAACCCGAGCGCGGGTGCCGCGAGCAAGCCCAGGGTGAGCGCGACTACGAGAAACTGCTTGCTATGCGAGGACATTGCGGACCCTCCCGGCCTCGTCGATGCTCCAGGTCTGCTGGGCGTTGTAATGAAACAGCGCGTTAGTCCCCATCGCGGCGATGAAGGACTGCCGGTCCGGTTGAACATTGCCCTGGTCGTCAGTCGAACGGCTCACGATCTTGGTCGGTTTGCCGTCCCACGCCCAATCCATCTGGAATCGGACCTGGGCCTTGGACAACACCGGTTGGCTCAATTGCGCGGGCGTCCACGTCTTCGCGCCATCGGTCGAGATTTCGACCTCGGCGATCTTGCCATGGCCGCTCCATGCAAGACCCGAGATGCGATTGTAACCCGGCTGGATCTGCATCATCCCCGAGGGGTGCGTGATGACGGAGTTGGTCTCCATCCTCAGCTGAAACTGCCTCGCCTTACCGTTCGCGAGCAGCTGTGTGTAACGCGCCGTCTCCCAACGCGTCATCCACGGTTCGTTGCCGAACTTGAGCCGGCGCAGCCATTTGATGTTGAGGTTGCCCTCGAAGCCCGGCATCACCAGCCGCATCGGAAAGCCATGCGCGGGCCGCAACGGCTCCCCGTTCTGCCCGTAGGCGACGAAGGCCTCGTTCACGATCTCTTCGGTGAGCGGGATGCTGCGGTCGACGCCCGCGCCGTCGCCGCCCTCCGCGAGCATCCAGTTCGAGCTCTTGTCCTTGGCTACGAGATCGATCAGGAATTTGAGCGGCACGCCGGTCCATTCATTGGTGCTGACGAGGCCATGCGTGTTCTGCACCGTCACATCGGGATCGGCCTTTTTCCAGTTTTCCCATCCGTTGCCGGTGCATTCGATGAAAACGATCCGCGTGACCGACGGCATCCGCTTGAGATCGTCGACGCTGAAGACCAGCGGCTTCCGAATCATGCCGTGGATGAGAAGCCGGTGCTGCGCAGGGTCGATATCGGGGACGCCGGAATGGCTGCGTTCGTAATGCAAATCGGTTGGCGTGATGTTTCCGACCAGCTTCTGATGTGGCGTCTTGGAGTTGATGGCATCGCCCGGGTCGATGTTGCGCTTGCCCGGCGTGGACTCGGGGATGCGATCGAGCTTGGCGAACCGGGACCGCTCGCTGTGAGCGCTCAGATCGGCGCCGGGCCCGCGATCGGGGACATCGGCCAACGTTTCGGCGCCAGCGGCTTCGGTCGCAACCGCACCCGCGATGCCGGCCGACAGGCCTGTCACGAAGCCGCGACGCGAAACGTTCGCGGCGCGCGGCAACAACTCGATTGGCGTCCTGGACGTCATGCGATCTCCCCTTGGTAGACGTGCGTTTTGGAAATCCCGGCCGCTCTCGTGTTGCGATATTTGCCGAACGCCGCGAAGATTGCTCGTTAGGTAGTGTTAGAAGCCATGAGCACCAGCTCATTCGCTCGAAGATTGCCAGCATTCCTATCTTGCCGACGCGGCGAGGACCTGGTGGCGATCATTATTCCGATCGAGCAAGGCCATGTTATTTCCCGCGAATGACTTGACGCGCGTAGGTTAGATGCGCTTTGCCGCTCCGTGGAATGGCCGGGCGGCTCGGAGTCATGTCCGGGCGGATCAAGGGGTGACGGATGTCGGAGGCGGACGCAGCGGACTTGTTGAAAGCGATGGTGCCGCTATTCAGAATCCGCCCTGTGTTCGAGGATTCCTGCAGATTTGGTGGCAGCTGGGAGTCGTTACACGCGCCGAACGGCAAGGGATGGGCGCAATTCCACATGGTCACGCGCGGCTCCTGCACGGTCGAGAGGCCTGGCCTGGGCTCGCAGCGGCTCGAAGCGGGTGACATCCTCCTCCTGCCGCATGGCGACAGTCACGCGGTCCGAAGCCAGATCGGAGGCGCTGTCGGGCAGATATCGACCGAGGTCAAAAACGGCGTCCGCCAGCGAGCGACGATCGACGCTGACGCCGATACCGAACTCCTGTGTGGCCGGTTCCTGTTCGAAACGTCGGACAGGAACCCCCTGATCGCAGCTCTTCCCGACGAAATCATTGTCCGCACGGCGGGCGAACCGCTCCTGGAAAGGTTTCGGCACCTGTTCATCGACATTCGTGACGAGCTGGATGCAGGAAGGGTTGGCTCGGAGGTGGTCGCGGCCGACCTCGCGAGGGCACTGTTCGTCATGATCCTCCGCGACCATCTCGCCGACGATGCTTCCGGGGATAGTACGGTGTCGCTCTTGCGGGACCGCATAACGGCTCGTGTCGTGTCGGCGATCCTCGACGATCTCGCCCGGGACTGGACGCTCGACGAGATGGCGGCGGTCGCGATCTCCTCGCGCGCGAGTTTGGTGCGCGCCTTTCGGAAGCGCGCAGGCATTGCTCCAATGACGTTCCTCGCCGATTTGAGATTGACGATCGCGCGCCAACGGTTGGCCGGCACCTCTGATCCGATTGCGAAAATCGCGGGCGAGGTCGGCTATGCATCCGAAGGCGCGCTGAGCAAAGCCATCATGCGCAGATACGGCATGCGGCCCGGCGCAATGAGAATGGCGCAGCCGGGCGAAGCGCGATCCGTCACGGCGAGGACTTCATGATCGACTCGAGAGAGGCTGCCTGACGCTCAGCCGGACAACCGGCTGAAGCTGCCTGCCGCGAGCAGCGCTGCAATCACGAATTCCGCGACACCGGCGTCTTACCTGAAATACCCCAGCACGAGATCGACATCCGCGCTGCCGGCGACCGTGCCGTTCAGCTCGGCGTCGATGACGCGGCGGCAGGCATCGATCGCGGCGTGGTCGCCGAGGTCGTTGGCGGCTTCCAGCACGAGCCAGGCGGCGTCGACCGAGGCCTGGTCCGATGCTCCGCCGGCATCGACGTTGAGGTTCTTCTTGCGAACGGCGGTGCCGAATTGAGGTAACATTGCAGATACTCCCTCTCGCTCAGTGCACCTGGAGCTCGGGCTGACGGCCCGCTTCGGCGCCGGCGCTGTTCTTGCGCGACTGATAGCACTTCAAAACGCTGCGTGATGTCTCGATCTTGAGCTTGCCGAAATCGCGTTCGCTATCGTGGAGCTCACGCGCCGTGATCAGATGATCCTTGGCGCCGAGGAACAGCAGCGACATGGTCGTGTCCCAGGAGAAGTCGAGCGCCTTGCACAGCACCAGGATCATCTCGCGGTTGCGGTCCATCATCGCACGCTCGATCACGTCGACCGGCAGCGACGACAACAGTGACAGGCCGATCTGCACCTCGTCAAGCCGGTGCTGGCGCGCGTAGTTCGATATCGAGTCCTGATTGAGGTTGCCCTGCCGGTACTGCGTCGTCACCACGCGCTTGGCGACGAAATAGCTGCGCGAGGACGGACCGAACTTGGACTGCAGGTCGCCGGTGACCCCTGTCACCGAGCTCTGGATCTGCGCCATCATCTCGGGCCGCTCGGTCTCGAGCCGGTGGCGGACGTCTTCCGACGCCTTCGAGATCAGCTGCTGGAAGATGTGGCGCGGCACGTCCTTGCGCAGGCCAAGCTGCTCGGCAAGAATCGAATCGCCCTCGGCGCGGCGGACCATGTGGAGCAGGCCCGAACCGGAGAAGCGCGCGCCCTCGTTCCTGGCAACCGACGTCACGACCGCCTGGTCGCCGCGCTTGACCAGCACGTCGGTGACGGCCTCGCCGATCGATTTGCGCTGGGCGATCGCGAGCAGGTGCGACTGGCCTTTGGTCATGGCGCTCTCGACCAGCATCTTCTCGTCGATGCGCGTGGAGTCGCGCAGCACGGGACCGGCGACGGCGATCTCGTCGTCGAGGGCGAGCTTCTCGATGACGTTGAGCGGGGCGTGATCGCACGCCGACATCAACTCCGAGAGCTGCACGCGCGCGGCGACCTCGATCTCGTCGGCGAGCCGGCCGATCACCTCGCCGAACGTGCTGATCTCGTCGTCGCTGTAGCGGCCGGTGATCAGAATGTCGGTCGCATGCCACAACGCCTTCGCCCGGCTTTCGTCGGAGCCGCGCGCGATCGCGTCGTCCAGATCCTGCAGAAGTGTTGTCGCCCCGTTCATCTCGATATCCCCAGTTCTTGGCGAACCGTCCCGCCTGTGCTGGCGCGACGCCGAATTCCTCTGGGAGCCAAACTAGGGAACAAACGCGCAAATCCGGTAAAATCGGCAGAGCAGTTTTGCCGAGCAAAATTCATTAAAATGCGAGGGAATAGGCTAACCTCGGGGCATCAGCGAAAGTGCGCTCCCTCTCCCGCTTGCGGGAGAGGGTTGGGGTGAGGGTGTCTCAACAAAGAGAGCCTCACAGTGGAGAGAGCCCCCACCCGCGCCTTCGGCGCGACCTCCCCCGCAAGCGGGAGAGGTTAAGGGCGCCCGCGGCTCGATCTCGCCAGACCAACTTCGCTCGTTACGGATTCGACGGGGTCAGAACCAGCGGCGGCTTTGGCCTGGGCTTTGCGGGCGGCGGGCCCGGGGCCGGCCTCACGTCGATCGGCGGAGGCAACGGTGCGATCTGCTGGCTTGCAAGCGGCGGGCTCGGCGCTGCGGGAGCTGCCTGCGGCGCCTTCGGCGTCGGCGTGACCCTGATTTCGAGCTTGGGCTTCGGCGGCGATGCACGGCGCGGATCGCGGCCGGGCATCGGTACATCCAGCAGCGGCGGCTCCGGCGCCGGATCTGGCGAGACCAGCGTCGGCAGCGCGGCGGTTGCCGGCGGCGGCTCGCCGCGCTCGATCGCGTCCAGCCGCCGCGTCTCGCGGTCGATCATGCGCACCGCCAGCCACGACGACAGCGGCCCGAGATCGACGGTGCGGCTGAGCCTGTCCGGGGGACCTGCAGCGAACAGCTGAATCTCCGGCGGAGCGCCGGACAGCCCGGTCATGATCGGCGTCAGGCTGGCGCGGATGTCGGCCTGGTCGGCGGGGATGTCGTAGCCGCCGGAGACGATGGCACGCGCGTTCTTCGCCTCTAACGACGTGGCACCGACGCGCAGGCGTCCGTCGCGGATCGTGAACGGGAACTGCGCCGAGGCCACTGCAATCGGGCCTGCCGACAGCGCGGGCTCGACCAGCTGCCGCAATCGATTGTCGTCGGCAACCTGCCCGCCATCGCTGGCCCGGATGGCAATCTCGAAGGCGCGGGGATTGAGGCCGGCGATCTCGGCGGACTCGAGCGTCACTGTGCCGTTGCCGGCGAGCGCGCCGGTCAAGGCCGAGACGCTGCGGCCCTGGCTGGTCAGCGCCATCTGCGCCGAGGCACGTCCCTTCGGCAGCGCGAGGTCGCGATAGCGCAGCACCGCCGCATCGACATTGCCGAGCTCGATACGCGCGTTCAACGTCAGACCATTGGCGCCATTGCGCGCATCCAGGTTCGCCGATATCTCGCCGCCGCCGATGCCGCCCTTGAGCGCATCGAGCGCGAGCGACTGACCGTCGCTCCGGATCGTACCGCCGAAGGGGCGCAGCTCGATGCCGCCGGGCAATGTGCCGTGCAAGGCCTGGAAGGCGATGCGGCCGCGCCAGCCGCCGAGAAGCCCCGCACTCAAGGGATCGCCGCCATCGTGTCCGGCCGCGCCGATGGCCATCGCGAGCGCGGGCACGAGGTCGAGCGTGTCCAGCCCGACTTCGCCATCGACGCTCTTCTCCTGATCGAGCGTCACCGCCAGATGACCGCGCAGATGCGAGCCGACCGCGCTGCTGTCGAGATCGTCGAAGGTCAGCCGGCTGCCGGAGAAGCCGACGCGCGAGGACAGGTTGACGGTCTGGACCGATTTATCGGCCGGGCTGGTCCCGAACAGCGGGGCCAGATTGGCATTGCGCACGCGCAAATTCACGCTGCCTTTCGGCTCCGACAATTCGACGCTGCCTTGTGCGTCCGCGTCCAGCCCGCCGCCGCTGAGCTTTGCGTTCAATTGCAGCTGATGGCGCCACGCGCCGCTCAAGCGGCCTTCGAACCGGGAAGCGCCCTCGCCTGCAGCCACTACGCGATCGAGCCCGAGCAAGCCCAGCAATGCACCGGCCTGCGGTGTCGAGACTTTCGTGTCCAGCGTAAAGTCGCTGTTGCGCAAGCGGTCGATATCGATGCCGTTGACGGCCGCTACGGGCATTTGCGCGGCCAGCGTCGCGGTGGCCTTGAGCTGCGGCGCGTCGAGGTCGAGTACGACGCGCGCGTCGTTGCGATCGGCATGCTCGGCATTCTTGTCGAGGCTGAGGTCGAGCTTCAGGCGGGTCGCGCCGGGCAATGACGGGATGGCGTCGAAGCGCGCGCGCACCGAAGGCGCAAACGGCTCGAGCAGCGCCGTGAGCTCGCGCAGCGAATTGGCGGAGGATTTCAGCGCGAACTTGCCCGTGGCCTTGGCGCGGTCGAAGCTGCCGCTCGCTTCCGTGGTCACACCGCTGGCCTGGCCGAACCGCAACTGCTCCAGCGACAGCGCCGCCGGACCGTAGCCGAGCTTCGCAGCAAACGGCCGCAACTCCTGGCCCGCCGAGATCGCGCGGCCGATATCGAGCGAGAGCTTCGCTTCCTCCGGCCATTCTCCTTGCGGCCCCGCGAGCGCGCGCACAAAACTTGCGGCGGAATCGAGGTCGAGGCGGTCGGCCTTGAGATCGGCATCGATCCGCGAGCCCTTGCTCGCGCCGGTCTGAGCGAAGGCGATACGGCCTTCGACCGCGCCGCCCTCGATCTCGGCCTTCAGCCTGTCGATGGCGAAATGGTTGGCGGCGATGGTCACGTCGCCGGCAAGGCGCAGCGGCCGCGTGCTGCGGCGGTTGACCTCGCTGCGGCCCTGGAGCCAGGCCACCAGCGTATCGGGATCGGAGGAATCGACGCTGAGACGGCCGCTGAAGCTGTCGGCGCCGGGCGTCGCGCCGTTGAGCGAGAGCTGCGTCATGCCCGGCGCGCGCAGCTCAAGCCGCTGGAAGGTCCAGGACCTTCCGTCGGTCTGAAGCTCGGCCGTGATGTTCTGGAGCGGACGGCCGCCGAGCATGATCTGGTCGGAGTTGAACTCGACCTGCGTCGGGATCGGCGCCTGCGGGATTGCGGCTAGCCCTGCGCGGAGCGCCGGGAGGATGCGCTGCGGCTCGTTAGCGTCCTTCGCCGTGAGCTTGTCGGCATCGACCTGGCGCGCCGACAGCACCGCACGCAGCAGCGGCGAAGCGCCGAACTTGATATCGCCGACGCCGCCGAGCTTCAACGCGGTGTCTTCGGGGCCGAAGCTGGCATCGACCTGCTCGAACTTGGCGCCGGCCGGATCGGCCTTGAGTTTTGTCGTGAGCTTCCAGGGCATCGGCCCCGCTTCGCCCGGCTTCTTCGCCGCGGGTACGGCGAGCGTCAGCGCACCGTCGAATTTCGGAAGGCGATTGTCGAAGGCGAGCACGCCTTCGAGATCGGCCAGGATGGCGCGCTCGCCGGGATCGATGTTGAGGTGAAGGCGGGTGGCGTTGCCGTCGGCGCTCGGGCCGGAGGAGACGCGGAACGGATAGCGCACCCCGGTGGCGGTGAAACTGCCGTCGCCGCGGACCGAGCCGGCCAGCGAGCGCACGTCGCCGGAGAAGGTGATGTCGCTCAGCTCCAGCGTCGAACGGCTGGCGGCATCATGTAGGGCGATGCGGCCGGTGAGGTTCAGCCGCTCGATCGCCAGCGAGGCCAGATTGAAGCTGCCGCTCGCGACCGATGGCAAATCGACCCGCCCGCGCGCGTCGAGGCCGAGATCGACCGCCATGCCGTTGACCGTAAGCTCGGTGGCGCGCCATTCACCGCGCATCAGGGAGCTCAGGCTGAACTCGACGTCGAGCTTGTCGGCGCGCAGGCGGCCGAGATCGTTGTTGCCGCCGAAGGTGACCGCGCGCAGCCGCAGCGTCGGCGCCGGCAGGAGCCGCGCGTCGAGCTCGCCCGCCACCCGCACCGGAACGCCGATGGTCCGGCCAGCCTCCGCCTCGAACTGGGGCCTGAACTGGTTCCAGTCGACGAAGTAAGGCCCGATCAGAGCGGCCAGCAGCGCTAGAATAAAGGCAATCGCCAATCCGAGCAGCGTCGTCTGCACGGGTCTCCCCTCGGCCAAACCGGATGCGGGCCTTGCCTGAGCCTTAGGGCCTCAGACGTACCGGAACAGCCCCTTATATAGGGGGAAGTGTGGCGAAGTCACAGCGACTGTTGCGCGCGGAGGTTAACGCCGGCAGCTATCACCAGCTCGCGGGCAGCCGCTTCAGGCCGCGCAGCACGAAGGTGGGCCGCCATTCCGGATTGTCGACGTCGTCGATGCGCAGATCCGGCAGCCGCCGCAGCAGCGTGGCGATGGCGATCTCGGCCTCGATGCGCGCCAATTGGGCCCCCAGGCAGAAATGGATGCCGCCGCCGAACGACAGCGGCCTCACATTCTGGCGGGTGACGTCGAGCCGGTCGGGGCGGTCAGGATAGACCGCCGGGTCGCGGTTGGCCGAGCCCAGCAGGCAGAGCACGGTCTCGCCCTTGGGGATCCTCGCGCCGCCGAGATCATCAATATCCTCCAGCGCGACCCGCCCGGTCATCTGCACCGAGGAATCGTAGCGCAAAAATTCCTCGATCGCGCCCACCATCAGTTCCGGCCGTGCCTTCAGGAGCGCGAGCTGATCCGGATTGCGATGCAGCGCAAGCAGGCCGTTGCCGATCAGATTGACCGTGGTCTCGTGGCCGGCGCCAAACAACAGGATGATGTTGGCGGTCAGTTCCTCGTTGGTGAGCTTGTTTGCCGTCTTCCTCGGCCTGCACCAGCTGCGTGATGAGATCGTCGCCGGGGTTGCGGCGGCGCAGCTCGAACAGCTGCTGGAAATACATCTGCGCCATCATGTTGCCGGCGTTGCCTTTCGCGATCTCCTCCGGCGAGAGCGGCACGGGGTCGAGCAGCCGTCCGCCGTCGCGCGAGCTGCTATAGAAAGTCTCGCGATGATCCTCGGGGATGCCGAGCATGTCGCAGATGATGGTGACAGGCAGGCGGAAGGCGAAGTCCTCGATCAGGTCCATGTGGCCGCGGTCGATCACGGCATCGATGGTCTGGTCGACGATCTCCTGGATGCGCGGCCGCATGTCCTCGACGCGGCGGGCGGTGAAGGCCTTCACGACGAGGCCGCGCAGGCGGGTGTGGTCGGGCGGATCGGCCTGCAGCATCCAGTGACTCATGCTGCGGAAGACCGGCTCCTCCATGATCTTCTCGCTATAGCGGCGCCTGGAACGCTCGACGAAATCCTTGCCGAAGCGCTTGTCGCGCATCACGAGGCTGACATCGGCATGGCGGCTGGCGACGAACTGGCCAAAGGGCGTCACGTGGATCGGAAAGATCGCGCGGAGCCGGTCATAATGCGGATAGGGATCGCGGATGAAGTCCGGCGACAGCGGATTGAACAGCGGACCGCCGGCGCCTTGCACGTGCTCGTTCATGGTGACCTCATATCGGTTGCCGCATGAATCGAATACGCCGGGCAGCCCCTCTTGCGCAGCGTAAGCATACCCGAATTATAAACTCGATACATTGTTGTATCGAGTTGCATTCTGCCCTAAACTGCTCCGATGTCAAGAGTGAGAACCAGGCCGACCAGGGATGACACGCGCGACAGGCTGTTCGAGGCGGCCGCCCGCATGTTCGAGCAAGACGGCATCGGCGGCGCCAGCATCGAGGCGATCGCGGCGGCCGCCGGCTTCACCCGGGGAGCGTTCTATTCCAATTTCAAAAGCAAGGACGAGCTGATCATCGCCATGCTCGAGGATCATGTCGAGCAGTCGATCCGGCGCAACATGGACATCCTCGCGCAGCACGACAATCTCGACGATTTCATCGCGGCGCTGAAGACGATGGATCGCACAAGGCAGGATCCGCTCGGCCGTTCGCCGCTGCTGCACATGGAGATGATCCTGTTCGTCGCGCGCGCCGAGAAGCGCCGGCCTGAACTTGCCAAGCGCCTGCGCGCGCGGCGCAAGCTGGTCGCCGATATCGTCGAGGCCACGTTGAAGAGCAACGCGAAGGGCGACAAGCTGAACCCGCCATGGATAGCCTCCGTCGTGCTGGCCCTGGAAGACGGCTTTCGCCTGCACCGCCTGATCGATCCGGAGACAACGCCGCCCGACAGCTTCTTGCGCGCGATCACGGATTTGCGGCGCAGGACGGGATTGGCCTCGGATTAGGACGAGCTTCAGAACTCTGTCGAGCTTTCACGCGCGATCGGCCTTGTGAAACGGATCAACCGCCGCTCAGGCGTGCGGCTGACACGGGTCACGATCGCATCCCACTGCCGCTTCTCGGCGGAAGCCCAATGACAGCGTCGGAACGCTCGTTAAGCCGCAAGCGTCTCGTCGACGCGTCCGAGCGCTCGACGAAGAGCTGCAAAGCAGTCCGGGTCGATTTGGGTGCCGATCATCTCCGCCATGATCGCAAGAGCTTTCGTGACCGGCATCGCAGCGCGATACGGCCGGTCTGCGGTGAGCACGTCGAAGATATCTCCGGTCGTGATGATTCGGATGTCCAGGCAGATCTGGTCTCCCGCGAGGCCACGAGGATAGCCTTTGCCGTCCAGCCGCTCATGATGCGCGCCGGCGATCGGGGCGAGTTCGCCAAACGCGCCGATACGGACAGAATTGCTTCCGAATGCGCGGAATGCATGCGCATGACATCCCATTCGGCTTCGTCCAGCTTGCCGGGCTTGTCGAAGATGGCGTTGCTGACGCCGAGCTTGCCGATGTCGTGCAGCAGCGCGGCACGCTTGAGCCAGCGTCGCCGCTCGGCAGTGAACTCCAGCTGCTCCGCGATCATATCGGTAAAGAGCGTCACGCGCTCGCTGTGCCCGTGGGTGTAGAGAGACCCCTGGAGACGACCATTGTTTGCGAGCGATCCAGCCGAAGGTCGCGCCCTCCGCCGACCGCTTCACCGTCTTTTCAATCTCACCGGCCGGATGAATTTCGAGAACGGTCAGCGCAGTTCCAATGCGCTGCTGTCCATGGCCGCGATCAAGGATGCGATCTCGATTGTCGCGAAATTGCAGAAGCTGTCGGAGACCGCATAGGGGAAGATGATCTTGTCGCGATGGCGCATCGCGCCGCAGGTATAGACGACGTTTGGAACATATCCTTCGCGTTCGGAAGGGTCTGGGCGCAATAGCGGCTCGCGCAGGCGGCCGAGCACCTTCGAAGGGTCCTTTTTGTCCAGCAGCGCGGCCCCGATCGAATATTTTCGCAAAGGGCCGACGCCGTGCGTCAGCAGCAGCCACCCTCCGTCGAGTTCGATCGGTGACCCGCAATTGCCGATCTGCACAAATTCCCAGGGGTATCGAGGCTTCAGAATCGGCTGGCCGCCATCCCACGTATGGAGATCGTCGGAAAAGATCAGATAGAGGTTTTCGTTGTCCTGGCGCGCGATCATCGCATATCTGCCCCCGATCTTGCGCGGGAATAACGCCATGCCCTTGTTGCGCGCGGCATTGCCCTTCAAGGTCGATAGCCGGAACGATACAAAATCGGACGTCTCGATCAGTTCCGACCGGATCGCCCGTCCGCTATAGGCGGTGTAGGTCGCGTAGTAGATCTTCTGTCCGGCGTTGCTGAATTGCACAAAGCGGGCATCCTCGATCCCGTTCGACTGCGCTTCGGTGACCGGAAAAATCACCCGCTCGCTCAGATCTTCCCCAGCCGCGAACGTAACGTCAATCTCGTCGCCGCCGGCGCCCGATGTCAGCCTGACGAGATCGGGGCTGGATGCAAGACGCCCCGTCGGGTCGATGGTCACGGCCCCGTCTGCCGCAATAAGCCCCGACCGAAATGTCAGGGAAGACACATGACCCTCGCCAACGGCACGAAGACTTAGGATGAAGCGGAGGCTGCCGTCCGGCGTTCCGGACTGATCGGGATGTGGCACGATACTCGGATTGAACAATGCCGAGGCCTCGAACGAATATTCGTTGAGAAAATAGGCGCCGGCGAGTTGGCGCTGGACCTTCGTGAATACGGCATGGTCGGCCAGCGCCTGTTCCATTTCCGCGGCGCGCGCCTCGAAGATCTGCAACAGGTTGCGGTGACGGCCGAGGAAGTTCTCCAGAACGTCGGCCAATTGCCGGTCGGCCGTCTCGGGATCGAGCGCGAGAACCCGTTCGACGATATGGTTGGCGCGGGTCTTGTCCGTCGGATTGAGGTCGCGCGGCTCTGTCGCCGGCTTGAATGGCCGAACGATGACACGGGTCGGGTCCGGCCGCAGCTGAAGGGCTTGGCGTTTGAGGAAGGGAGATTGCGACAAAACGGCCTCGATTGGTTGAAAGAGAAAATCGTCATCGGCGCCGTCAAGCGACCAGAGGAGCAGGCTTGGCCCGGCTTTCGCTGAGGCGGGCAATCTGCCGAATCTCGGAAAGGCCAAGCAGATACGACACCACGGATTCCCCGCCCCGATTCTCATTAGGACGATCGGGGTGCAGGCCATCCCGGCAGCTTCCGGTTTCCAAATCGACCAGCGAGGCCGACAAATCGTTACTGCCCAGAAACCACGCGAATACTCGTGCGGCTTCGGCTTTCCACTCGACATCGTGATCGGCCCGCCACGCGGCGAGGCACGCCGCGATGGTCGCCGCGGCTTCCAGCGGCTGCTGGTCGAAGGCTTGCGGCGGTCGGCGTCGATCACCGAATCCCGCCGTGCCGATCGGGCGGAATTGGCCCTTCGCTGAGGTTTGCCGCTTCACAAGCCAGCGCAGCGACTCCAGCCCGATATTGACATAGCGCGATGTCTTGCTTGCCAAGCCGGTAATGATGAGCGCCTGGGACAAGCGGGCGTTATCGTAGGCCAACCCGTCCTCGAACCAGACCCAATCGCCGGTTGCCACGGTATCGAAGATCAAAATCAACCGATCGGCAAGCACGGCACGCAGGCGGGTCGCCTGGAAATCGTCCGGAACAGCCGAGCAGTAAGCATCGAGGCCCAACAATACGAACGCCCACGCACGGGGCGAACGAAAACTTTCCACCGTCACCATCGCTTCGGAAAACAGCGCCGCGGCCCATGAGCGCCGCGACGGGCTGGCATCGGTAAGCGCGCAGACGCCCAAGGCCCAAAGCGTGCGTCCGTGGCTATCCTCCGACCCCCTGTCCTCCAACCAGCAGCGGTTGAAGCCCATGAAATTGCGAAACCGCCGTGTATCCGGATTCCAGGCGTGCTGGACGAAGGCGGCAAATCGCGCCGTCAGGGCTTCCGGCAGCCGCTCTTCGCCCGGATTGTTGAGCGCACAGGCCACGAGCAGCGCCCGGGCGTTGTCGTCGACGCAATAGCCGTGGGCACGATCCGGCACGCTATGAACGGCATGCTGAAACAGTCCGGTGTCGTCGCACATCGACAGGAAATGGCCGAGCTGCATTTCCGGCGGGGCGCGGCTGTCGCGCAGCAGCGTACCAGTATCCGTGCGCGCAATGGTCTTGAGCCGATGCCGGCGGCCCGCGTTCTCGAATACCGACATATAGCGTTCGGCGGTTCTTTCCCACGTCATCGCGCGGCTGCTCGAATAGGCGCGCTTGCGCATCGCCTGCCGAAGCACGTCGTTGGTGAGCAGCTTGGCGATTTCGATGCCAAGCGCTGCCGCATCGCCAAACGGAACCAGGATGCCGCGGCCATCGGCTAATAGTTCGCGGGCATGCCAATACGGAGTTGAAACCACGGCTTTACCGAGGCCAAAACTATAGGCAAGCGTGCCCGACGTCATCTGGGCTTCACTGAGGTACGGCGTTACGTAGACGTCGGACATCGAGATGAAATCGAGCAGCGTTTTCTTGTCGACGAACTGATCGAGGAACACCACGTGATCCTCGACTCCAGCCCGGCGCGCGTGCGCCATCAGGGCCTCACGATAGGCTTCGCCCCGATCTCGCACGAGGTTGGGATGCGTCGCACCGAGCACGACGTAAACGGCGTCGGGTCGGGTCTTCAGAATAGAAGGCATCGCATCGATCATGACTTCGATACCCTTGTTCGGCGACAGCAATCCGAACGTCAGGATGACCGACTTGTTGCTGAATCCGAGCGCAGCCTTGGCCGCGTCGGGTTCGACAAACGCGAACTCCGGGATGCCGTGCGGGATGATTTCGATCTTCTCGTCAGCCACGTGATAGACGGAGCGCAACAATTCCCGACCTTTTTCAGCCATCACGACGACCTTGGACGAGGACTCGACGATGCGTGCGATGACATCGCGCTGAGCCTCTGTCGGCTCGGACAAGACCGTATGCAGGGTTGTCACGATCGGTATGGTCAGGCGCGACAAGAGCGCCATGATCTGACCTCCGGCTTCGCCGCCGAAAATGCCGAATTCATGTTGCAACGAAACGGCCTCGAAGCCGCCGCTGTTCAGATAAGCGGCCGCACGGACATAATCATCTTGCCGGTCGTCGTTGATCTCCAGGCTCACGGTGGCAGGATAATCGTAGACTTGGCCGTGATCGGTCATCGCGACGATGACGGTTTCCAGATCGCCCCGGGACGCCGCAATGGCGCTCTGCAAGTCGGTGGTGAAGGTCGCAATGCCGCAGCGGCGGGGAAGCGAATTCCCGATGAATGCGATACGATTTACGGTAGCCAATTTGGCGTCTCCGATTGTTTGAGCGCGGCGGTCTCGAAGGGGGTCGGGACCAGGGCGCTGGGAAAAGCGTGCGGTACGCGACTGGCGCTCGCGGCGCTGCGCTCTATTAACGCGGCAGGGTTTGCCTTCGGGCCGGGATAGGCCAGTAGCGCTTTCAACCCGTTCGCACCTACCTCGATTTCCGCATGGTCGGCTTCCAGGAAAAACGCGTCCCCCGGCGCGAGCCTCGTCGGGCCGAGTTGGGCGTGACCTTCGATCGCCAGCAGCCAAGTCTCTTTCGGTGCGTCGAGCATCCAAACGGAGCCTGGAGCAAGGTCAGTTTGCTCCAGCGCAAAATAAGAATTGACGGTGAGGACCGTTCGCGCGCCGCTCAGACGTTCAGAAGGCAATTGGATTTTGCGAGGGCCTGCCGTTGCCACCGCGACGGCATTGTCGATGTGCAGTTGGCGCTCTCGTCCATAGTCGAACAGCCGGAACGTGGCGTCGCTGTGCTGCTGGATTTCGACGAGCACGATGCCAGCGCCGATCGCATGAATGGTTCCAGCAGGAATGAAAATGACGTCGCCTGGATGAACCGGCTGCCAATGCACGATATCGGCGATCGAGCCGTCAGTGACCGCGGTTCGCAACTCGGCGGCAGAGCGCGGATAGTTCAGTCCCACCGCGACCTGCGCACCGGGGACCGCGGAGACGATGTACCAGGCTTCGGTCTTGCCGTTGGCAAGCCCGATCGAGTGCGCGAACGCATCATCCGGATGAACTTGAATCGATAGCGGCTCAGTGGTGAAGAGCATTTTGAGCAGCAACGCGGTCTTCGGCGCAGCAAGACCCGGGCGCTCAAACCACAATTCCCCGATCGGGCCGTCGCCGGTCGACGCCTGGCTCCAGGGACGCAGATCGAGGCTGCCCCAGGGCTTCGGCCTGGCTCGCACGATGGCATGTTCGATCGTCAAGCGGGCCTCCCAAAGGCTGTGGCATCAGTCGGTGACCGTGCGTGCCGGGCGCGGGCCGGTCCAGGGCGGGAGCGCATCCCATTCAGCCCTTCGCATGCGGCGTTCTTCATCGCCGACCTTGACGAAGACAAACGGGGCGTCGTCCTGCCCGGTCTTCGATCCAGTGAATGTGGCTGGACGACCGTTAGAGTCTCGGACAGCTGCTGTATTTGCCAAGTAACCTCCTGACCGATCTGCGTGCGAGATCGCTGCCGCAGATCAATCAAAAATGGATTCCCGATGCATGAGGCCGACACAGCGGCCGGCAAAACAAGGAAATCGGGCAACGGCACCGCGGGTACCAGCCACTTCAGGAGATTTGTATTTTGGGGTATCAGACATCCGACCGCCTTCGTGGTTGAGGCGGGAGCGCAATGCTCTCAGTCACCGATAACTACCTGGGGCGGGCGGTGATCTCAAGCATATAGGAACGTCGTCACCCAATAGCGAGACGAGAGCATCAATCAGATCGGCTTTATTAGCTGTATCTTTGTGTTGGCATTGCTCTATGGTCACACGACCTGACGTCTGAGTTGACGGGGCAATTGCTCGATTCCAATCCTGGCCGGCTGATCCCCCTTTTCGGAAGGGTTTTCGGCTATCGGATGCTGCATGGTTTCAACGGATCATTTCCGGCAAGAGATTCGATCCCGGCTCGAATTGGCGAGCACGCAAGGCCGGCAGAACCTGACTATCGAATGTGGCGAGCTTTACCGGTCCGTGAGCAAGCTGCCCCTTTTGAATCGATTGATGATCTTCTGCTGCAATGCCATGCGCGCCGAAATGGCCTTGACCGATCATTTGATTTTCGATGACAGGAACGCAAGCTTGCTGACCGTTCACTATGCATTGCCACGTCAATGCCGACCAAAATCAAACCAGGTACGATCGAAGTAACGCGTTTCACGGCGAGCTGCCCTTGTCCGCGGACATGGCACGCATTCGGGATGCAAGCCTTCGGGATGCAAGCCTTCGGGATAATTGGCGCCGAGAGTACACGCCCTACGCCGACCGCTTCACCGCAGCCGCGTCAACCGGCTTGACATCAAGCCTGCCCAGCGTCGCCCGCGCCTGCTCGGCACAGTGCTCGATCAGCCAGCGCTCGAAGGCTACAGGCGCGAGCGCGGGTGCGTAGAGGAAGCCTTGCACGACGTCGCAGCCGAGTTCGGCCAGCACCTTGCGCTGCGCCTCGGTCTCGACGCCTTCGGCGACGACGGTCATGCCGAGGCCCTGGCCGACGCGCACCACGGCGGTGGCGATTGCGAGGGCGCCCGCGTCGCGCTCGATGTCGCGCATAAAACTGCGGTCGATCTTCAGCTCGCGGATCGGCAGATGCGCGAGCCGGCTGAGGCTGGAATAGCCGGTGCCGAAATCGTCCACCGAAAGCCCGACGCCGAGCTCCCGGATCGCGTTCATCGTCTCGAGCGCGGCGACGCTGTCCAGCATGAACGCGCCACGTGTGGAACCTATTCAGCGCCGGTTCCCGCCTGAAGCTTGCCGGCCACCGCGCGTACCTTGCGCGGCGCGGCCTGCCAGATCGAGAGCGCCGACAATCCGCTCACGATGATGGCGATGCCGAAGGCAAGCGTGTAGTCGCCGGCCCGATCATAGAGCAAGCCGGTGACCCAGGGTCCGGCCGCGCCGCCGGCCAATGCCGCCAGCATGATCGTGCCGAAGACGCTGCCCTGGTGCTTGCCCTGAAAAATCTCGAACACCACTGCGCCCATGATCGAGGTGAGGCCGTAGCCGAGCGCGCCTTGCGTGAACACCATGAGATAGACCAGCCATAAGGACGGCTGGAATTTCAGTGCCATCAGCGCCGCGAAAGAGATCGCAAAGCCCGCGCAGCTGATCGCCCACACCCATTCCCGCCCGATCCGATCGGAGACATGGCCGAGCAGGATCTGGCCGGGAATGCCAAGCAGGCTGACGATGCCGAGTGCCCACACCGCGACATTCGAACTGAAGCCGATGTCGAGCAGGAATTTGGTCTGGTGCACCTGCACCGCATACCAGATGTAAAGGCCGCAGAAATAGCCGAGCGCGATCCACCAGAACCGCGCAGTAGCGACGGCGCGCCGAAGCGTCCACTCGGTACCAACCCAGACGGGATCGACAATGTTGGAGACGGGCTTTGCGGTACCCGCGGCCGGGGCGGCATCGCCGTCCGGCCGGAGGCCGATATCGTCGGGGCGCCTGTGCAGGAACAGATTGATCGGTGCCAGCACGATCAGGATCATCAGACCCATCGCGGTACAGGCGGTGCGCCAGCCGGTCTGCTCGATCATGTGCTGCACCCATGGCAGCAGCGTCACCGAGCCGATGCCGACGCCGGCGAAGGCGATACCGATCGCGAAGCCGCGCTTGCGGATGAACCAGTTCGGCAGGAACAGCGATTGTCCGGAATAGCCGAGACACACCGAGCCGGCCCCGACCATGACGCCGATGGTCACGTAGAGATGCCAGGGTTGGCTCGTGAGCGGCGCAAGCAGCAGCCCGCCGCCCATCAGAACCACGCCGAGCTCCATCACCGCACGCGGGCCGGCGCGATCCATCAGCCGGCCGATCAGCGGGCTGACCATGCCCGACACCACGAAGCCGAAGGAGAAGGCGCCTGCGGTGACGCCGCGCTCCCAGCCAAATTCGGAGATGATGGGAGGAAAGAACAACGAAAAGGCTGTGCGCGCGTTGACGCCGATGGCCATGGTGACGAAGGTCACCGCGACCACGACCCAGCCGTAGAAGAACGGAAGCCGCATTGTGTGTTTCATCCCTGGACGGTCCTTCGGACCATCCGGGAATGATCGGGTCAAGCGCTTTTCGCGCATGCCCGCTGAGCAAGGCGATCGCATTTGAAGGGCAACTCGGCGAACAACTACCCTGCGGCCATCCTTCGAGACGCCCGCTTGGGGCGGGCTCCTCAGGATGAGGACGGAGTGTACGGCAGCAGTTCAACGGGCGCCGATGCCGCTTAGCCTCGTCCTGAGGAGACCGCGAAGCGGTCATCTCGAAGGACAAGGCGCGCGCTCAGGCGGCGTTGAGCTGGGACGGTTCGACGGGCACGTCGAACAGAATCCGCTCGATCGGCTGCGGGCGGCCAAACAGATAACCTTGCGCGAAATTGACGCCGAGCGCCTTCAGCCGCTCGTACTCCTCGCGGGTCTCGACGCCCTCGGCGGTAACCGACATGTCCAGCCCGCGCGCCAGCGTCACGATCGAGGAGATGATGGCGGAGCTGCGCGGCAGATGCGTGAGGTTGCGGATGAACGATTTGTCGATCTTGATCTTGTCGAACGGGAACGCGGTCAGATAGCTGAGCGACGAATAGCCGGTGCCGAAATCGTCGAGCGCGAGCTCGATGCCGATACTCTTCAACCGCTCCATGAAGGCGTGGTTCTCGACCCCGCGTTCAAGCAGCACGGATTCCGTGATCTCGATCTCCAGTCGCTGCGGCGGCAGCCCGGAATCCGCGAGTGCCGCGCTGATCATCTCGAACAGCTCGGCCTCCTTGAACTGGATCGGCGACAGGTTGACGGCGAGTGCGAGGTGGGAGGGCCAGCCGGCCGCGTCCGCGCAGGCGCGCCGCAACACGAATTCGCCGAGCGGCACGATCAGTCCGGTTTCCTCCGCGAGCGGAATGAACTGGTCCGGCGGAATCAATCCGCGGCTCGGATGCCGCCAGCGCACCAGCGCCTCGAAACCGCGCCGCGCGCCGCTGAGGGCGTCGACGAACGGCTGGTAGTGCACCTCGAGCTGGCACTGTGCGATGGCGTCGCGCAAATCGCCTTCCAGCGTGTTGCGGGCCTCGAGCTCGGCCGACATCGCCTTGTCATAGATGGTGAAGCAGTTGCGACCCGCCGATTTCGAGCGGTAAAGCGCAAGGTCGGCCTTCTTCAGGAGCTGCTCCTGGTCGCTGCCATGATCGGGCGCGATCGCAATGCCGATGCTGGTGCCGATCTCGACGCGGTGTCCGGGAAGCAGGAACGGCTCGGCCACGAGCTTTGCGATTCGCCCGACCAGTTCGGTCGAGCAGACGCGCTGATCCTCGCAGGCCTCCTGGATGATGGCGAATTCGTCGCCGCCGAGCCGGGCCAGCACGTCGCCGGTGCGCACCGCGGATTTCAGCCGCTGTGCGACCTGACGCAGCAGTGCATCGCCGGCACCGTGACCGAGCGAGTCGTTGACGTTCTTGAAGCGGTCGAGGTCGAGCATCAGGATCGAGAAGGTCGGACCGCCGTCCTTCAAGCGGCCGTTGAGCTCGTCGAGCCGGGCGAGGAAGAAGGCGCGGTTCGGCAGTCCGGTCAGGATGTCGGTCTGGGCGAGTTCGAGCACACGCCGGTTCGCCAGCGACAGCCGCTGCGAATTGCGGCTTGCGAGCCTGAGATAGATCGAAAGCGACAGCGTCAGCAGCATGCCGACGATCAACACCGCGCCCGCGCGATCGTACGTCGTCTCCAGCGAACCGCCGGCAGCCGGTATCGCGCGCACTTGCCAATCGGTGTCGCCGATCTTGAGATTGCCCGACCAGTGCAGGGCCCGCGCGACATCCCGCATCGACTGCGGCGCCGTGGCAGCCGACGAATAATCCGGCAGCATTTCCTCCAGGCTGACGATCTGCCCCGTGAACGGCGGATAGACGTTCACGCTGACCGCGGGGCTTGCGCCGGTGGTCACGCGAATGGACTGGATCAGCAGCGGCAGGTCGAACACGCCGACGACGAAGCCGGCGAGATTGCGGCGCCGGTCCACGACCGTGTCGCGCGACGTTGCCTTGGCGTAGACGGGAATGGCGACGAGGACGTCGGGCAGCCGGCCGCCCTCCTTCGGCTCGTAGAGGCGGGTGCGAATGGCCGCGACCCGATCGGCGTCGCGCGCGCGCTCGAGAACCGCGCGGCGCTCCGGAACGGTCGCGTAGTCCATGCCGTAGACCGAAGACGTCTTCGGCTGGGTCGAGTAGAACACCGGAAAATACTCGTCGCTCTGCGGCGCGCTCGCGAACGCATCGCCCTGGAGCGACTTGATGCGATAGCCGGACACGCCGTCCGCGATCGCCGCGGCCTCGTATTCGGCACGCTCCTTGCGGTTCACGCGCGGCACCCACGCGATGCGCAGCATGCCGGGATGGCGTTCGAACAGGCGGGCGCTGAAGGTCTCGAATTCGCTGCGGGTGATCTCCTGGTTGGTCGATTCGAACAGCGTGCGCAGCGCGACGAGCCTGGAGATGTACTCGCCCATGCCGTTCTGCATGACGATCGCTTCGGTTTCGGCCGCGTTCTCGAACTCGATCTTGTTGACGCGGTCTTCCCATCGCGCCACTGCGGCCGCACCCGCAATCGAGAACAGAAGACCGATTCCGACCGCGACGAGCGCAGGACGATACAGCCCGAGCAGTGGCGCGGCACGCCACCATCCGGTCATACGTCCCCGATCCTGATCGTTCTGATCGCGACCGTCCATTCCAGAAACCGCCGTCCCCTCTCCCCGGTCAACCGAACCTCTGGTTGAGCCGCCGGAGCCACTATCGGAACAGGACCGCAGTTAAGAACTGCTCAATTTCGGAACCCGGCCGTTCCGCATGACCCGGCTTAGTTAATGAAGTGCGGGATGATGCGAACTTTGTCGACGTAAGTTGCCGGTTTCCCCGGAGTAGTACGGAGCCGTCGATACATCGCCGATTCATCCTGCGGAGATAGCTTTCCCGAAGCTCTTCCCCGCACCCGGCAAGACTTTTCCCGATGTATCGCGCGCGCGAGCCTGCTGCGCGCCATCAACGATATCGGCCGCTTCGACATCAGCGGCAGCACCGTCACCGTCGGCATGCGGATGATCGAACCGAAGGTGTTTTTGACGGTGACCCCGAAGGACGGGACGTTCAGAGCGGTGGACCGGCTGTAGAGCCGGATTTGACGAGACTCGCCTACCGCTTCGAAAGAGATGCGTTCCCTCCCGTTGTGGGTCAGGGCTATCGCACAGGAAGAAACATATGGCTGGAAGCTCGACTGCGGCCATCCTTCGAGACGCCCGCCCTGCGGCGGGCCCTCAGGATGACGGATGAGCATGCGGCAGCATTTTCAACGCAGATGGATGCAGCTGAGCCTCATCCTGAGGAGGCCGCGAAGCGGTCGTCTCGAAGGACGAGGCGCTCGCTCAGGCGCCGCTGAGACGTCATATGCGATAGTCCTGCCCACAAGGGGAGAGGGAACGGAGAAGCGTGCGTTTAGTCGTGTGCCAAGCTCAATTCGACCTCAACAGATCACGCTCGCAGTCGATCAGGGCCGCCGCGTCCAGCGCTCGGCGTTGACCGCGCCCTGCGGAATCTCGCGTTTGACGATCGCTTCGACCTGGCGCACGGTTTCCAGCGACTGATATTCGATCGCCTGCGGCGTCAGCCCACCGACATGCGGCGTCGCGATGACGTTGGGAAGCTTCGCGAGTTCCGGCGCCGGCATCTGGTCTGGCGCGCGACCGACATCCATCGCAGCGCCTGCGATGCGGCCTTCCAACAGCGCCTTCGCAAGCGCCGCCTCGTCGACGAGGTTGCCGCGCGAGAGATTGACGAAGACGGCGTGCCTCTGCATGCGCGCTAGCGCCGCCTGCCCGATCAGGCACTCGGTCTCTTCGTTCGCAACCGCAAGGCAGACGACATAGTCCGACCCGGCAAGGAGATCGTCGAGACCGACCTGGCGGATCGCAGCATCGCTGACTGTCGCGAAGGGATCGGAGACCAGCACCTCCATGCGCAGCACTTTTGCCACCTCGGCGAGGTAACGCCCGATGCTGCCATAGCCAATGATGCCGATCTTGCTGCCGGCGAGCTGACGGCCCATCCGCGCTTCCGGCTTGCGGCCGGCCTGGTAATCGGCCGTCGCCCGCGATACGCCGCGGGAGAGATCGACCATGAAGCCGAGCGCGAGCTCGGCAACGGCTTGCACGAAGCCAGGCCCGGCGCGGGTCACGAGCACGCCGGCGTTCGAGGCCGCCTCGACATCGACGTTGCGGATGTCGACGGCGCAACGGACGAAAGCGCGCAAGCGCGGCAGTTGCGCAAAGATTTCGCCGCGGCCCTCGGTCATGCGATCGGCCACGATGATGTCGATATCTTTCGCGGCGCGAACGAGGCCGGCGGCGTCCAGCGTATCATCGCTCTCGTGCAGGACCACCTCGGCGGTCGCGCGCAGGCCGCTCAGGCTGCGATCACCGTAGTAGTTGCGGCGCATCTCCGGCGTGTGGGCCAGCAGGACTTTCACGGCAACACTCCTTCAGTAGCCGAACGCGCGCGGCAATGCCGTGCTGAGCCATGGCACGAACGCGATCACCAGCAGGCAAAGGAACAACAGGCCAAGATAGCCCATGATCGGCTTCACCGTCTGCTCGATCGGCACGTTGCCGATCAGGCAAGCGCCGTAGAGCCCGAGCCCGAGCGGCGGCGCGAACAGGCCGATGCCCATCGCGATCACGAGCACGACGCCGAAATGCAGGGGATCGATACCGAGCTGCACGGCCACCGGCAGCAGCAGTGGACCGAAGATGATCAGCGCGGCCGCGCCCTCCAGAACCGAGCCCATCACGATCAGCACGCCGATCGCGAGCAGGATGAACAACCAGGTGCCGCTGGTCTTTGACAATCCCAGCATGAAATCGCCGACCGCATGCGGCACCTGCTGCAAGGTCAGCGTGAACGCCAGCGATTGCGCTGCGGCAACGATGAACAGCACGAGCCCCGCGCGCGTCGCTCCCTGCACAAAACTATGCGCGGCCGATGTGAAGCTGAGCTCGCGGAACACGACGCTGCCGACGACGAGTGCATAGGCGACGGCAAAGGCCGAGATTTCCGTGGCGGTGGCAAAGCCGCTCTTGAAGCCGAAGAAGATCATGAAGATCAGGCCGAACGAGGCGATCGCGCCGCTCCACAGCCCCGACACCGGCATCTGCGGCTCGACGTCCTCGGTAGCAGCCGGAGTCTTGCCGAAGATGATAGAGACGGCGATCAGGGCCAGCGCCATCAGCGCCGCCGGCAACAGCCCTGCAACGAACAGGCCGCCGATCGACAGGTTCGCGACGAAGCCAAGGATGATCAGGTTGATGCAGGGCGGAATGGTCTCCGCCATCACCGCGGATGCCGCGAGCAGCGCCACCGCGCCGCCCGGATTCTGCTTGGAGCGGCGCGCAGCCGGGATCAACACGGAGCCGACCGCGGCGACATCAGCCATCTTCGAGCCGGAGATGCCGGAGAACAGCACCATCGAGGCCACCATCACGACGTTGAGGCCGCCGCGCATGCGCCCGACCCCCCGCTGCAACAGCTCGATCAGCCGCACCGACATGCCGTTGGCTTCCATGAGGTAGCCGACGAGGATGAAGAACGGGATCGCGAGCAGCACGAAATTGTCGATGCCGCGCGCCATCTGCTGGGCGAAGATCACGCCGGGCAGCGCGCCCTCGACCCAGATGAAGACCAGCGCGGCCAGCGCCAGCGCAAAGCCGATCGGCAATCCGCCGACCAACGTCGCGAAGAAACCGATCAGCATCAGCGTTCCCGCCGACGGCACCGTGGCGGGCGACAGATAATCCCAGGCGAGATAAAGGCCGGTCACGACGGCAATCGCAACGAGGCCTCTGACGATATCAGGAAGCGGCCTTGCGCAAAGATGGTCGATCGCGAACACCGTCATGAACAGCGCGCCGATGCCCATCGGATAGAAGGTCAGCTCCAGCGGCAAGCCAGATCCGGTGGTCTGGCCCGCCGTCAGCGAGCCGAGCTTGATGGCGTTGTAGGCGACGTAGCCCGAGATCAGCACCACCAGCAGTGAACTCGCGGCGTCGACCAGCGCGCGCAGCCGCACCGGAGCCAGATCGCGAAAGAAGGAGACGCCGACATTCTCGCCGCGCGCGAGTGCGCTCGCCGCGCCGAAGAAGGCCGAGCCGACCATCAGGCCGCGCGCGACGTCGTCGGACCATTCGACCGGCGCGTTGAAGCAGAAGCGCAGCAGTACGGAACCGCAGACAACGACGAGATCTGCGGCGAGCAGGATGGCTGCGATCGCGTCGCTGACGCGAAGCAGCAGTGCGATGCTCCCGTGGCGGCCGCCCGAGAGGGAGGCGGCGCCCGTCATCGCCAGCTCAGATTTGGCCATTTCAAGCTTGCGTGGCGCGGATGATGTCGATGACGACTTTGGATTCCGGCCGCGCCTTGATGAAGTTCTCGATCTGCGGCGCGACACGCTTTTTGAACGCCTCGCGGTCGCATTCGGCCACCGTCACGCCCTTCTCGGTCAAGGCCGACAGCGCCTCCTTCTCGACCGCGAGCCCATGGGTACGCGTGTCGGATGCGGCCTTCTTCGCGGCGTCGAGAAAGCCCTCGCGCAGCTTCGGATCCATGCGATTGTAGGTCACGTCGCTGAAATAGATCGCGAGCGGCGAGAAATTGTGCCGCGTCAGCGCATAGAATTTCGCAGTTTCGAAGAACTTGCTCGCCAGGATGGTCGGCGGATCGTGCTCCAGCCCGTCCAGCACGCCGGCCTGCAATGCCGTGTAGATTTCGCCGAACGCCAGCGGCGTCGCGGCGGCGCCCATCAGGCGCAGGCATTCCGTGATAACGGGATTTGGCAGGGTGCGGATCTTGAGCCCGGCGAGATCTTCCGGCGTCTTCACCGGCTTCTTCGCAAGGACGCTGCGTGAGCCGAAATTATAGGCCCAGGCGATGATGCGGATGTTGCTGCCCTTGAGCAGCGCGTCCTCGATCGGCTTGGCGGCGCCGGCGTCGAACGCCTTGGTCTGCTGCGGGAAACTCGAGAACAGAAAGCCGAGGTCATAGGTGCCGACCAGCGGCACCAGATTGGCCGAGATCGACGAGCCCGACACCATGAGGTCGATGACGCCGAGCTTCACCGAGTTGATGACGTCGATTTCCTGCCCCAACTGGTTGTCGGGAAAGAAAGCGACCTCGACCTGCTCACCGAGGCCGTTCGTCTTCAGGTTCTTCACGAGATTGTCGTAATAGACGCGGCCGTTGGCGAATTTGGGATCGTTCGGCAGCGAGGAGGAGCATTTCAGCTTCAACGTCGCGGCTTCGGCGCGGCCAATCAGTGCGGGGGAGAACACGAGGCCGGCGGCAAGTCCCGTCGACGACTTGATGAACGCGCGACGGTTTACGGGCACGATAAACATAATGCGGTCTCTCCCCAATTTTTATTTTTTCGCGCCGCGGTGGTTGCCGCAACCCGTTGCGCGGACTGTATGGCCAAAGCGATGGCGCAGGCAAGGCTTGCGGCCGGCCGTCGCAAGGCGGCGTGCAGCAAAAAGCAACGGCATCAGCGCGCAGCGAAATGACCATGTTTGTGCGGGATTCCCGATCAGATCGGCATGGGGCCCGAGGCTCGAAAGCACGCCTTCGCGCAGATCCCGAGATCAATCCAATTGGCGCATGGATCAATGCGCTATTCACATGGATGGCGCTAGAACGATGCTGCACCGGCTCTGGCAGACCTGCTGCCCCTTTTTGCCGCAGCTCGCAACGTGATCCAGTGCACAGACAGGCGCGTGGCGGCGACCTAGAAAAGGTGAGATCCTCGCGCGCATTGCCGATGGAGGAGACACCATGCCCCGTCCAGTCCTTCGCAATTTTTTCCTTGCCTCCAGCCTTCTTGCGCTCACGCAATTGACGACGCCGACGGAGGCCACGGCCGAAGCGCGGCTCGCGCTCGTGATCGGTCAATCGGCCTATCGCACCGTGCCGGAACTGCCCAACGCCGCCAACGACGCCAGGGGCATGACGGAGTTGCTCGGCAATGCCGGCTTCACCGTCACCACGGCGGCCAATCTCGGGCAGAACGACATGCGCGCGGCGATCTCGGACTTCGCCGGCAAGGTCAGCGCCAGCGGCGCCGACACGGTCGCGCTGGTGTTCTATGCCGGCCACGGTCTCCAGATCGACGGCGAGAACTATCTGGTGCCGGTCGATCTCGACCCCAAGCGCGAGGCCGACATTCCGCTTCAAGGCGTGCGGCTCAACGATTTGCTCAACACGCTCGGCGCGCTGCCGACGCGGGCGCGCATCTTCATGCTCGATGCCTGCCGCAACAATCCGTTCCCGGCCCTCAGCGGCGCCGGCCACGGGCTTGCGATGGTCGACACCAAGGCCGGCGCGCCCGGCTCCTTCATCTCCTATTCGACCTCACCCGGCGCGGAAGCCGAGGACGGCAGCGGCATCGACAGCCCTTACACCACCGCAGCTTTGACCGTCGCCAAGCAGCCCAATCTGCCGATCGAGGAAGTCTTCAAGCGCATCCGCGTCGCCGTGGCGCAATCGACCGACGGACGGCAGATCCCCTGGGAAAGCTCGTCGCTGACGACCGACTTCAAGTTCTTTGGCGGCGACAGCAGCGGCGATCAAACTGCGCTTCCCGGCGCATCCTCCATGGCACTTGCGAGCGGCACGCGCAGCCTCGATGACTGGCGCAAGGATTTGCAGGGCAAGCCGGCCATGGTCGCCTATGAGATCGTGATCACCGACGACACTGTGCCGGCGTATCAGGCCTATATCGAGTTGTACGCTCAGGACACCCGTACGCCGCGCCTGCGCACGGTGCTGGAGCGCCGGCGCCAGATGCTGGCCTGGGAGCGCGCCACCGCGATCAACACCCGCGCCTCGTTCGAGGCCTATCTGGCGAACTGGGACAACAGCGATCTGGCTGCGACCGCACGCAGGCTGCTGCTCCGCGTGCAGAACCGCAACTACGTCTTGCCTGCTGTGGTCGCGGCCGCTCCTGTCCCGGTCGCAATCGCGATGGCGCCGACCTGCCCGTGCTCCACGCCCTCGACACCGGCAACACCTGTCAATCCGACAATCGCGCCTGTGATCAAGAAGCGCGCCGACGACACGCCGCCGAAGCGCAAGGTCGTCGACACGCCGCCCAGGCAGCGGCGGCCGCCGCCTGATGAAGTGATCTACGAACGCGCGCCGCCCCCCGGTCCGCCGCCAGAAGCCGTCGGTGTCGGAATAGGCATCGGAATTGGCATGGGCATGGGCGGCCGAGGCGGCTACGGACGCGGCGACAATTATCGCAGCCGATACTGAGGCCCTCGCGAGATACGGAGGACAAATCTGTCCTCCGTCATTGCGAACGCAGCGACGCAGCGAAGATTCCATGGGGAGTGGATAGCGACCAAGTCTGAGGCCAGACTGAGGTTGCAATACCACCCAACCTGGAGACGACGATGTTGCTCGATC
>NZ_JBEPQV010000027.1:0-119492 GCF_040548035.1 Bradyrhizobium sp. LB8.2
TCGCACCGTCTAACCAATTGATCCGATTCAAGTCACGCGGTGCAAAATCCCCGAAAATAGCGAAATCTCGCCTCTAACTGCGCAAGTTGGGTTAGGACTATGCATGCAGTTCGATACCAAGATCGCCATCGTGATCCGCGCCGATCTTGCCGCCTGGCAGAAGCTCAACGTCGCGTCCTTCCTCACAAGCGGCATCGCCGCGGCCTTTCCGGAATGCATCGGCGAACCCTATGAAGATGCATCAGGCACCAAATATCACGCGCTGATCGGCCAGCCGATCCTGATCTACGGCGCCGACGGTCAGGCGCTCGCGCGCGCGCTCGATCGGGCCCTGACGCGCAACGTCGCGGCGGCGGTCTACACCGAGGACATGTTCAAGACCACGCACGATGCCGCCAATCGCGAGGCGGTGAGGGCGGTGGTGCGCACTGACCTCAATCTCGTCGGTCTCGCAATGCGCGCCGAGCGCAAGGTGATCGACAAGATCGTCGATGGCTTGAAATTCCATAGCTGACGTAGGTGCTGGTTGGTTTCACCTCTCCCGCTTGCGGGAGAGGTCGGCGCAACGCGCCGGGTGAGGGTTCTCTCCACTAGGGGATTGTCCCGTTGGTGAGACACCCTCTCCCCAACCCTCTCCCGCAAGCGGGAGAGGGAGCACACCCCCACGTGGGGCCAGTTCCTCACCCCGGCGGCATGCCCTCAAACTTCGGCAGGTCCGGGTCGAGGCGATCCCAGTCATGACCGCGCGCGGCGTAGGTCACCACTTGCGGCTTGTAGCGGGCGGGCTCGTCGAGGCTTGCGGCGCGGATGGTGAAGATGTCAGGCATCGCCGCGAAGGTCATGTAGACCGGCAAGCCGCAGACGGAGCAGAAACCGCGAGTCTTCACGTTGCCGCTGTCGCCGACCATGTCCCAGTGCTTCGCCTCGCCCGTCACTGTGACACCGGCGCGCGCGAAGGTCATGTACGAGCCATGGCCGCTGCCGCTTTCCCGCTGGCAATCCCGGCACTGGCAGTGATTGCTGAACAGGGGCTCACTGGAGATCGAATAGCGGATCGAGCCGCAGGCGCAGCCGCCGGTAAAGGGCTTGGTCATTGCGATAACTCCTTACTTGTCTTCGCCGCTGATCTCGTCGAGCTGGCGGACGACCTTCTTCCAGCCGTCGCTCATGCCCGTGTAGGCCGATTCGTTCCTGGGTATGACGAAGCCCGCATGAACCAGACGGATCCGCGTGCCGGCCTCGACCCGGGTGAGGGACCACGTCACGACAGTGTCGAGCGGCGCGCCGTAGCCGGTGTTGCGCTCATCCCCGCCCTTCCAGGCGTAGACGAGGCGCCGGTTCGGCATGACTTCCAGGACGCGGCAATGGATGACGCCATCCCAGGCGCCGCCCGGCGTGGTCTGGTAGGTGAAAGTGTTGCCTTCGACGGCCTCGAAACCGGTCGGCGGCATCAGCCAGCGCGCGATCAGCTGGGCGCTGGTCAGCGCCTTCCAGATCGTCTCCGGCGCGTGAGGGAGCACCTCGTCGATGACGATGTCTTTTGTCTCGGCTTTCAATTCAACAGCACTCACGGATCGATCTCCTTCAAGAGGTCACGCAGGTTCTGGAAGCGCTCGCGCCAGAACACGCCGTAATGGTCCATCCAGGTGACCAGCGGCTCGAGTCCTTGCGGGGCGGCGCGGTAATAGACGTTGCGGCCCTCGGCGCGCTCGGCGACGAGGCCGGCCTGCTTGAGGGACTTCAAATGTTGCGAGATCGCGCCTTGGGTCACGCCGCTGCCGCGCGTGAGTTCGGCAACGCTGATCTCCTTGCTCTCGAATACGCGCTCGAATACGGCGCGCCGGGTTGGATCGGCGAGGGCGCGCATGACGCTGGTGACTGGGTTTCGGGCGGTTTCAATCATAGTAGTTCGATTAGCACTGGCTAATGAATTAGTCAAGACTAATTCATTAGCCGGGTTACGTCTGTGGCTCTGACTTGACAATGACTGACTAGTCAGTCACAAATCTGGCATGACCAGGAAGCCGACCAAAACCGCCACCCCGTCCGCAGCTCGAGCCAATGCGAAGGCCTCTGTGGTCGCCAGGAGCGACGAGGCGCCTGCGTCGAGCCGCGCCACGCGTGCGGCGGAACGGCGCGCGGCGATCGTGGACGCGGCGATGGAGGAGTTCATCGTGCGCGGCTTTACCGCGACACGGCTCGACGACATTGCTAAGCGCGCGGGCGTGGCGAAGGGCACGATCTATCTGCACTTCAAGGACAAGGAATCGATGTTCGAGGAGTTGGTGCGCACCGTGATCGTGCCCGTCGTGGCGAAGCTGAATGCGTTGCCGCCGCCGACAGGCTCGGTGCGCGATCTCGTCGAGGCTTTTGCCAGCAATTTTTTGAAGGAGGTCATCGGCACCAGGCGCGGCGATCTCGTGCGCCTGATCGTAGCGGAGGGGCCGCGCTTTCCTTCCGTCGCCGACTTCTACTACCGCGAGGTGGTTTCGCGCGGGATGGCCGGCATGCGCGCGCTGATCGAGCTCGGCATTGCTCGCGGCGAGATCCGCGAGAAGAACCTCGCGCGCTACCCGCAAATCCTGGTTGCGCCGGCGATGATCGCGGTGATCTGGCAGAGCCTGTTTGCGCGGCACGCGCCGCTTGATGCGCAGGACATGCTGCGGGTCCATCTCGATTTGATTTTTGGCGAACGGAGGACGACATGAGGTCGTCGCTAAACATCTCTCACCTCATCCTGAGGAGCGCGGAACGCGCGTCTCGAAGGATGCAGCCCCGGCTGTGGCCCTTCGCCCTTCGAGACGCCGCTTCGCGGCTCCTCAGGTTGAGCGGTCGACAACGGTTGCTCCCGCCAAACGCGATTCAGTTTTCGGCGCGGTTCTGTTCGATCGCGATTCTAGCCCTCGCAACCGGACTTGCCGGTTGCAAGGAGAAGCGCGATCCCGGCTTCCAGGGCTGGGTCGAGGCCGACATGATCTATGTCAGCCCGGACGAGGCCGGCCGCGTGACGAAGCTGAACATCCGCGAGGGCGACGAGGTCAAGGTCGGCGATCACCTTTATTCCGTCGACGACGATCTCCAGCTTGCCGACCTCAACCAGAACAAGGCGACGCTCGCGAATGCGCAGCAAACCTATGATCGCGCGGCTTCGCTGAGCAAGACCGGCTCGGGCACGCAGGCCAATCTCGATTCCGCGGTCTCCTCCTTGCGCGTTGCCGAGGCACGGGTGGCGACCTCGGAGACGCGGATGGCGCGGCGCAAAGGTTTTGCGCCAGTCGCCGGCACCATCCAGCAGATCTATTTTCGTGAGGGCGAGATGGTGGCGGCGCAGCGGCCCGTGCTTTCGATCATGCCGCCCGGCAACATGAAGCTGCGCTTCTTCGTGCCGGAGACCGAGTTGCCGAAGCTTGCGATCGGCGACACGGTGCGGATCGCTTGCGACAATTGCGCCGCCGATCTCACCGCAAAGATCTATTTCATTGCGACTTCGGCCGAATATACCCCGCCCGTCATCTACAGCCTCGAGGAGCGCAACAAGCTCGTCTACCTGATTCAGGCGCGGCCGTCGCGGCCCGACGCGTTGCGAGTCGGACAGCCGATCGACGTCTATCTCACTCCAAAAACCCCCGTGGCGGACAAGCGATGAGCGGCGACAACGGTATCGCGATCGACGTCAAGGGCCTGACTAAGTCGTTCGGCGGCCGCGAGGTCGTGCACGATCTGTCGATGCAGGTGAAGCGCGGCTCGATCTACGGCTTCCTCGGCCCGAACGGTTCGGGCAAGACGACGACCATCCGCATCCTCTGCGGCCTGCTCACGCCCGACAGCGGCGAGGGCACCTGTCTCGGCTACGACATCCGGCGCGACGCTGACAAGATCAAGCGCCAGGTCGGCTACATGACCCAGCGCTTCAGCCTCTATCAGGATCTCTCTGTCCGCGAGAACCTCGAATTCGTCGCGCGGCTGTATGGTCTTCGCGATGCCCGCGGCGCCGCGCGCGACATGATCAAGCGGCTGGGGCTCTCGGGCCGCGAGGAGCAGCTCGCGGGCGAACTCTCCGGCGGCTGGAAGCAGCGGCTGGCGCTAGGCGCCTGCACGCTGTCCAGTCCAAAATTGCTGCTGCTGGACGAGCCGACCGCCGGCGTCGATCCCAAGGCGCGGCGCGATTTCTGGAACGAGATCCATGCGCTCGCGGCCGACGGTCTCACCGTGCTGGTCTCGACCCACTACATGGACGAGGCCGAGCGCTGTCACGAGATTGCTTACATCGCCTATGGCCATCTGCTGGTGCACGGCACCGTGGAGGAGGTGATCGCCAAATCCGCGCTGACGACCTACACCGTGACAGGCGAGGGGCTGAACGAGCTCGCGGCCGGGCTCACCGGCAAGCCCGGAATCGACATGGTGGCGCCGTTCGGCACCTCGCTTCACGTTTCGGGGCGCGACGTCGCCGCGCTCGAAGCCAGCGTCGCGCCGTGGCAGGCGAAAAGCGGGCTGCACTGGAATAAATCGTCGCCGTCACTGGAGGACGTGTTCATCGAATTGATGGGCCGTTCCAAGGACAATTTCCAATGAGCGCCGTCGATCATCCCGAACCACAGCACGCGATCCGGGAGCGCTTTGGTTTCTGGACACGCTCCTATGCGATGCTGGTCAAGGAGTTTATCCAGCTCAAGCGCGATCGCGTGTCGTTCGCGATGATCGTGATGCTACCGGTGATGCAGCTCCTCTTGTTCGGCTATGCCATCAACACCACACCCCACAATCTGCCGAGTGCGGTGCTGCTCCAGGAGGACTCTGATCTCGCCCGCTCGATTCTGAAGGCGCTGGAGAACACCAAATATTTCCGCTTCCTCTACGAGGTGCACGACGTCGAGGATTTCGACAATCTCCTGAAATCCGGCAAGGTTCTGTTCGGCGTCGAGATTCCGCGCGGCTTCGAGCGGGCGGTGCGGCGCGGCGACAGACCGGCGCTGCTGGTCGCCGCCGACGCTACCGATCCGGTCGCAGCGAGCGCGGCGATCGGCTCACTCGGCATGGTCGTGCAGACCGCACTCAAGCACGATCTCTACATCGGCGATCCCCCGGAGATGCCGTTCGAGATCCGCGCACATGCGCGCTACAACCCCGCCGCGGCGTCGAGCCTCAACATCGTTCCCGGTCTCGTCGGCACCATCCTCACCATGACCATGCTGATCTTCACCGCGCTCTCGGTCACGCGCGAGGTCGAGCGCGGCACGATGGAGAACCTGCTGTCGATGCCGATCAAGCCAGTCGAGGTGATGTTCGGCAAGATCATCCCTTACGTGCTGGTCGGGTTCGTCCAGGCCTTCCTGATCATCGGCATCGGCGTCGTCCTGTTTGGCGTGCCGATACTCGGCAACCTGTTCCTGCTGGCCCTTCTGTCGACCCTGTTCATCAGCACTAATCTTGCGATCGGCTACACGATCTCGACGCTGGTGCAGAACCAGCTCCAGGCCATGCAGATGTCGATGATGTTCTTCCTGCCCAGCATTTTGTTGTCGGGCTTCATGTTTCCGTTCGCGGGCATGCCGGTCTGGGCGCAATATGTCGGCGAGTGCCTGCCGCTGACGCACTATTTGCGCATCGTCCGCGCCATCATGCTGAAGGGCGCGACCATGCAGAATTTGCGTTTCGATGCGCTGGCATTAGCGGTCCTGATGCTGCTCGCCATGACCATTGCCGTGACGCGCTTCCGCCGCACGTTGGATTAAGGCACAATGCCCCGGAATCGAGGGGTGGAATGGTCAGGTTCGCGAGCAGGAAGACGCGGCAGCACGCCGCGCTATCGGAGGATTTCGAGCGCGAGCTGACGCGAGAGGTGCTGCGCACCGAGCTGTTGCGGGTGCGGACGCTGATCCTCACGGGCTGCGTCATGACCGTGTTTCTCACTGCCATCTATCTGGTCGATCCAGCCGTCGTGAACCGGGTCTGGCGCGGGACGGAAGGCCTGGCCGAGGTCTACGGCCTGCTGGTCGGCTTCATCCTGTTCGAGGTCTGGGTCCACGTCCAGATCAGAAGGAACCTCCGGCTCGATCGCGACCTCCCGGTGATCAGGCGCTATATCGGTGCACTGATCGAAACGTCGCTGCCGACGCTGATCTTGATCCTGCAGATCCGGACCATGGGCGCGAGCCAGGCGCTCGGCTTTGCCGTGCCGCTGATGTATTTCATCTTCATCATTCTCTCGACACTGCGGCTGGATTTTCGGCTTTCGACCTTCACTGGCTTTGTCGCCGCAGCCGAGCTGCTCGCCGTGGCGCTGATCTACGATCGCGCCAGCGGCGTTGGTGAGCCGCAGACCTATTTCCATGCGGTGCGCAGCATCATCATCCTGGTCTGCGGCGTGCTCGCGGGCGCGGTCGGTGCGCAACTCCGGCGACAGTTTGCTGCGAGCATTGCCGCGGCCACCGCGCGCGACCGGGTGACGAACCTGTTCGGCCAGCACGTTTCTCCTCAGGTGGTGGAGCGGCTGATGGCGGCGGGAACCAGCGCAGGCGGCGACCTTCGCCGCGTCGCCGTGATGTTCGTCGATTTCCGCGGCTTCACTGCCGGCGCGCAGACGCGCACCCCGCAAGAGGTGGTCGACCGGCTCGATGGGGCCTTCGCCGTGCTCGTCGATATCCTCGATCGCGAGGGCGGCATCGTGAACAAATTTTTGGGCGACGGCTTTCTCGCGTTGTTCGGCGCGCCGCTGGAGGCCTCCGACGCCGTGCATCGCGCGGTCGCCGCAGGCCGCGAGATGCTGACCGCGATGGGCCGCATCAACGCCGAGACGAGCTGGCCGCTCAAAATCGGAATCGGCATCCATTTCGGCGAGGTCGTCGCCGGCAATATCGGCTCGCCCCGGCGCAAGGAATATACGGTCATTGGCGACACCGTGAACTTCGCCTCGCGGCTGGAGGCCCTGAACAAGGAGTTCGGCTCGCAGCTCTTGATCTCCGCGTCCGTTCGCGAAGCGCTGGGCGAGGACGGCAGCGATGCCGTCGCGCTCGGCGAGGTCGAGGTGCGCGGCTATGACCAGCCAGTGGCGGTGTTTCAATTGGGATAACGCACCGACAAATAGGAGCCGCCTTTTCGTTGAAGCGGGTCGTGCTTCGGTGAAGGCGCGTGATGAACTACCCTTGCATTTGTGGAAGCCGCTTCTCGGCTTCCAACACGTCTCCGCGATTGCTCCGATTGCTCCGAATATTGGGGCATGACGAGCGATGCCGCCGGCTTGTAGACTGCCGGCGATGCGGTCGGTTGTGGTCGCGACTTGCATGAGGAAATGAAGATGCAGCGCCGCTACATCACTGTCGACGTGTTCACCGACCGCGCCTTCGGCGGCAACCAGCTCGCCGTGGTGCTCGATGCCGGCAGGTTGTCGACCACGCAGATGCAGTCGATCGCGACCGAGTTCAACTATTCCGAGACGACCTTCGTGCTGCCGCCGCGCGACAAGGCGAATGATGCCGAGGTGCGCATCTTCACGCCGGTCAGGGAGCTTCCTTTCGCTGGCCATCCCAATGTCGGTACCGCCTTCGTGCTGGCGACGATCGCGAAGGAGCCGAAGTCGTGCCTGCGGTTCGAGGAGAAGGCCGGGCTGGTGCCGGTCGATATCTTTCGAGAGCAGGGCCAGGTCATCAGCACCGAGCTCACAGCGCCGCAGCCGCTGTCTCGGCTGTCGCAATTGTCTGCCGCTGATGCCGCGCGCTGCATCTCGCTCAGCGCTGAGGACATCAAGGTCGACCGGCACGCGCCGCAGGTCGTCAGCGTTGGAACGCCGTTTCTGGTGATCGAGGTGCATTCGCGCGATGCGCTCAAACGGGCGAGGCCCGACGCGGCGGCCTTCGGCAGGGTATTTCCGCGCGATGGCGCATTCTCGGCGTGGTTCTATACGCGCGATGTGCCTGCGGCAGAGGCGCCTTGCGAGCGCCAGGCGCGGATGTTCATGCGCGGCGCCAGCGGCCTCGTGGAGGATCCCGCCACCGGCAGTGCCACGGTCGCAGCCGCCGCGCTGTTCGCCGATCTCGATTCAGCGCGCGACGGTGAATTGAAGCTGACGGTCGGCCAGGGCTTTGACATGGGCAGGCCGAGCATCCTGCTGACGCGCGTGCGCAAGCAGGACGGCAAGATCGTCTCAGCCCATGTCGGCGGCAGCTGCGTGCAGATGATGGAAGGGACGTTCCGGTTGGCGGGTGAGGGATAGGCCTGTCCACCCGTCATTTCGGGCTCGCGCCACAGCCCAAGATAAGCCCGTCATCCTGACGTGCGAGCACTTGCGGGCCTCCAAGGATGCACGGCTGCTGCATTGGCGTCACGCCGTCGTCCTTCGAGGGCCGCTGAGGAAGCGGCCACCTCAGGATGACGGCTACGGTTAAAGCCGTCGTTTCGTCCTCCCGCGCGAAGAGGGCTAGACCTGCCGGCCCGCCAAATTCCTCACCTCTACCCCATCCCGCTCCTCGATCACCTCCGCGATCATCTGGCGGTGGCAGTGGGTATGGTCGCGCTCGTAGCAGAGCAGGCACACGGGGCCTGCCTTCTTCACAAGCGCCGCAAGCTCGTCCATCTCTTCCCTGGCCTGGGGCGTCTTCAGGTGCTTTGCGTAGATCTTTTCCAGCACATCGTATTGCCCGCTGCGGGCGGCGAGGCGGCCTTCCTTGGGTGTGCCGAGGGCGGCGAGATGGACATAGGCGATGCCGCGTTCATCGAGGCCTGCGGATAACTGATTCTTGGAAAAGCCGGGCCGGCGCGATGACGTCACCGCGCGCACGTCGACAACGAGCTTGACGCCGGCTCGCTCCAGCTCGTCGAGCACGGCCTTGGGCGGCGTCTGCTCATAGCCGATGGTGAAGAGTTTTTTTGCCTTTGCCATGAAACACCTCAGGTCACTCGCGCGATCAGTTCCATGGCGCCGGCCGGCGCGCGCACCTTGCCCTCGTGGATGACATACGCAAACACGTCGCGCGGCTCCTTCTTCGGCTTGGCCTGGTCGACCTTCGGCAGGTCATCGGGTTCACTTCCCTCGGCCCAGTCCTGAAACCGCTTGGCCCAGGCATCGAGCTGCTTCGGCGGATAGCAGGTCTTGATCTCGTCATTGCCCTTCTGGAGCCGCGCATAGACGAAATCGCCGGCAACGTCGGCGATCGCCGGATATTTCCCGTGTTCGGCAAACACGACGGGCGTCTCGAATTCGCGGATCAGCGCGACGAAGTCTGGCGTGCAAAAACTGTCGTGACGGACCTCGACGACATGGCGCAGCGCGCGCCCCTCGAGCTTGCGCGGCAACAGCTCGAGGAACTTGCCGAAATCGGCGGCGTCGAATTTCTTGGTCGGCGCGAACTGCCACAGCACCGGCCCAAGATGATCGCCGAGTTCCAGCACGCCGGAATCATAGAAACGCTTGATGGAATCGCCGGCTTCCGCCAGCACGCGGCGATTGGTGGCGAAGCGCGGTCCCTTCAATGAAAACACGAAACCCTCCGGTACTTCGCCTGCCCATTTGCGAAAGCTCTCCGGCTTCTGCGAGCCGTAATAGGTGCCGTTGATCTCGATCGAGGTCAGCTTCGAGGCCGCGTAGGACAGCTCCTTCGCCTGCGTCAGCTTCTCCGGATAGAACACGCCGCGCCAAGGCTCGAAAGTCCAGCCGCCGATGCCGATGAAGATGTTGCCGGATTTTTTGGACGCGGTTTTTGCTTTGGCCACGGGAGGACTCGCATCGAGGGGAGGGACCTCATCCTAGTCAAACCAGATGTGATTGGCCAGTTGCGACGCCCCGTCTAAGGTCGCGACAGGACCCGCAAAAAAAGGAGAACAAGATGCGGATGCTGATGGTGGGAGCGGCGCTCGTTATGATGACATCTGCTGCCATGATATCTTCAGTCATGGCCGACGATGACGATGCCAAGGGTGCGCAGAAGCTCGCCATGCAGGGCCGCGACGATTACTGGCATTGCCTGGCGCGGGAATATTCGCGTGATAGCAATCAGGGCAAGTCTGAGCAGGATTTCGGCCGCTCGGTCGCCGGCGCCTGTCCGTCGGAGCGGCAATATTACCGTGTGGCGCTGCTCGACTTTCTCACCACGCAGTATCCGACCATCGATGGCGGCGCCCATCTCGCCACCGCGAACAGGGCCGTGGAAGCGGCGCAGAAGGACATCGTGACGGCCTTCGTCAAGCACAGGCCGCCCCAGAAATAGCCCCCTTGAGTGTTGGCGTCCCGCAAGCCCTTCCGGCTGTGCGCTGATCCATGGTATCAGTTGGGGGCATCTGGAACAGGGATGGGTTTCCATGTCGTCTGAGTCGGTGGGTGGCATTTTGGGGGCGATCGTCGCGGCGATCGTGCTTGCGGTCGCCGTCGTCTTCGGGCCGATCGGCCAGTACGGCAAGCCGCCCAAGCCCGTGAAAGTTGACCCGGCCGCGGCTACGGCGCCGGCGGCCCCTGCCGCGCCGGCGCCACGCGGGCCGGTGATTAAGGAAGTCCCGAACCAATAAAGGCCTGAAAAGGGCGCCTTTCGCCCCTTGCAAACCGGCTTTGTCGTTCCTATTTAGTTTCTAACGGCGACGTTGAGCGAAAAACTCCGGCGCTGGAACGACCTTGGGATAGCTCAGGCTGCGCCGGATGTACGCGCGGCCCGCCGTTCCGGGGTCGTTGGCATTTTAGGGCCCCCTTTGGGTCGTTCTCCAGAGAACCCCCGGCTTGGTAGCGCAAGTTCTTGGTAGCGCAAGTTCTTGGCAGCGCAAGACGCGGCGGATATACGCTGCCCTCATGAACGAAGCGATCAGACCGGGCTCCGACAACCCGCCGCAGGCCCCGCAGGCGGCTTCCCCATCGCCGGAATTGTCGGTCGTCGTCCCGACCTTCAACGAGCGCGACAATGTCACGGTGCTGTACCGGCGGCTGGAGGCAGTGCTGGCCGACATCGCCTGGGAAGTCGTGTTCGTCGATGATAATTCGCCTGATGGCACCTGGGACGTCGTGCGCGCGCTGGCCCGGCGCGACCGCCGCGTGCGCTGTGTCCGCCGTATCGGCCGCCGCGGCCTGTCGGGGGCCTGCATCGAGGGCATCCTGGCCTCAAGCGCGCCCTATGCGGCCGTGATCGACGCCGACCTCCAGCACGACGAGACGCAGCTGCCGAAAATGCTGTCGCTGCTCGCGAGCGGGCAGGCCGAGCTCGTGGTCGGCAGCCGCTACATCGAGGGCTACAAGAGCGAAGGCTTCAACAAGCAGCGCGCCGGCGCCAGTGCATTGGCGACCGAGCTCGCCAGGAAGGCGCTGCGGGTCGAGATCGCCGATCCCATGAGCGGCTTCTTCATGGTTCGCCGCGACCGCTTCGAGCAGCTCGCGCCGAAACTTTCCGTGCACGGCTTCAAGATCCTGCTCGACCTCGTCGCGAGCGCGAACGGCACCTTGCGCGCCATCGAAATTCCCTACACGTTCGGAGAGCGCCAGCACGGCGAAAGCAAACTCGATTCCATGGTCGCGCTGGATTTTCTCGGCCTGGTGCTGGCGAAGTTCACCAACGATGCTGTCTCGCTACGCTTCCTGCTGTTCGCGATGGTCGGCGGCATCGGCCTCGTGGTGCATCTCACCACCCTGTTCATATCGCTTGAGCTGTTCAAGCAGCCGTTCGCGGAAGCGCAGGCCTCCGGCGCCATCATCGCGATGACCAGCAATTTCGTCCTCAACAACTTCCTCACCTATCGCGACCAGCGGCTGAAGGGCTTTGCGCTGCTGCGCGGCCTGATCGCGTTCTACATCGTGTGCAGCGTCGGCCTGCTCGCCAATGTCGGCGTCGCCTTCTCGGTCTACGACCAGGAGCCGATCTGGTGGCTTGCGGGTGCGGCCGGTGCGCTGATGGGCGTGGTGTGGAACTACGCGATGTCCGGACTGTTCGTCTGGCGCAAGAAGTAGCTCACGATGGGCGGGGCTGACGCGCGGATCGTCCGCAATACGGCGCTGGTGATCCTTGCGCTGGTCGGCTTGCGGCTCGTCGCAGCCGCATTCACGCCGATCACCTTCGACGAAGCCTATTACTGGATGTGGTCGAAGAACCTCGCCGGGGGGTATTACGATCACCCGCCGATGGTTGCCTACGTCATCCGCGCCGGCACCATGATCGCCGGCGACACCGAGCTCGGCGTCCGCCTGGTATCGATCCTGCTTGCGCTGCCTATGAGCTACGCGATCTATCGCTCCGCCGCGATCCTGTTCGGCGGCGCGCGGGTGGCGGCGACCAGCGCCATCCTGCTCAACGTGACGCTGCTGGCCTCGGTCGGAACGCTGATCGTCACGCCCGATGCGCCGCTTCTGGTTGCCTCCAGCTTCGTGCTGTTCTTTCTCGCAAAAGTGCTGGAAACCGGTCGCGGCGCCTGGTGGCTCGCGGTCGGCGTAGCCGTCGGCGCGGCGCTGTTGTCGAAATACACCGCGATGTTCTTTGGCCTGGCGATCCTGATCTGGCTCGCGACCGTGCCGAAACTGCGGCATTGGTTTCTCTCGCCCTGGCCCTATCTCGGTGGCCTCGTTGCGCTCGCGCTGTTCTCGCCGGTGATCCTCTGGAATGCGGACCATCAATGGGTCTCGTTCGCAAAGCAGCTCGGCCGCGCCAAGATCGAGGACTTTCGGCCGGTCTTTATCGCCGAGCTGATTCCGACCCAGATCGCGTTCGCAACTCCGCTCGTCTTCATCCTCGGCGCAATGGGGCTGCACGCGCTGACCTGGCGCCGCGCCGGCGCGCTGGCCTCGCGCGTGCTGATCGAGACGATGTTCTGGACCGTCGTCGCCTATTTCGTCTGGCATTCGCTGCATGCCCGCGTCGAGGCCAACTGGTTCGCGCCGGTCTATCCGCCCTTCGTTATCGCGGCGGCCGCCGCCGCCAATCTCGTGCAGTGGAAGCCGCGCCAGCGGCGCCTGGCGGATTTCTGCCTGCGCTGGGCTGCGCCCGTGGGCATCGTGATGTTTGCCGCGCTGATCGTGCAGGCCAACACCGGTTGGCTGTCCCTCTATCGCCGCGATGCGACCGTGCGCAGCGTCGGCGTCGGCTGGCGCGAGCTTGCCGCGGAGATCGAAGCCGTGCGCGCCCGCAATGGCGCGACCTGCGTGCTTGCGCCTGACTACGGCACCACGGGCTGGCTCGCTTTCTATCTGCCGCGCGGCACCTGTGTGGCCCAGCAGAACCAGCGCATCCGCTGGGTCAACATGGCCGAGCCAGACCCAAAGCTGCTTGCCGGCAAGATGATCTATGTCGACGAGCTGCGCAGCGACGGCCATCCCGCCGTCCACGACCTTTTTGCGAAGGTGACGCAAATTGCGCAATTGCAGCGCAAGCGCGGTCCGCTCGTGGTCGAGACCTACGGCATCGATCTGCTCGAAGGCGCCAAGGGCGACGTGCTGGACCGCTCGCCGCCGCCGGAAGCGCGGTAGCTCTTCGTCGGGACGACGGCGGAGCCTTCAGTCGATCATCTCAGCCTTGGTCATGGCCTGGTTCGGCCTGTTCTGGTCGCGCCAGAACCACACGGTCACGATGCCGGAGCGGCCGCGGACCTGCGTGAGCAGGGGGCCCGTCAGAATGCCGTCGGGAGCGCCGTGGAAGTCGGCCGTATCCAGCAGAACATCGCTGAGCGCGAGGCGCGCGTCGTTCTGGACGGCGACCTCCATTAACCGGCTCGCGACATTGACGGTGTCGCCCGTCGCCGTGATGTGCTGATGGCTTTCGCCGAGGCGGGAGGCGACGATCGGGCCGAAATGCGCGCCGATCTTGAAGCCGAGCTGATCCCTGATCGCAGGGGGCAATGACACGATCCAGCGTTCGACGCCGCGGTGCAGGTCGATCGCGCATTTCAGCGCGCGTGCGGCGTCGTCGGGCATCGCGCCGGGCAGGCCGAACAGGATCATGGCGCCGTCGCCGAGAAAGCCGCTGATCATGCCGCCGCAATCGACCGCGGCCTTGTCGATCAGCGCGTGAAACGCCTTCAGAATGTCCTGGAGCTCGTCCGGATCGATTCGCTCGCTCAGCGCCGTGAAACCGGAGAGATCGATGAAGACCACGGCCGCGTCCTGCCGGACGGGTTTTGACAGGAAATTCGGATCGCGCGCCAACCAGTCCTGCACGGCGGGTGCCTGGAATTGCGCGAGCGACCGGCTCTTCGCGGCAAGATATTGCGTGCGCCGGCCTCCCGCCCACAGCTGCACGCCGCCGAAGACCACCACCGGCGGCACTGCCGCGGCGAGCGTGGTCGCGGCATTCAGCCAGACGCCGTGCGTGAACGCGAACAGATTGAGCCCGGCCCAGGCGATCATCACCCCGGCCGCCGCGACGAGGCCGAGCGCGCTGCGCCGCCAGGCGAGCAGGCCCACCAGCAGCATTGGCAACAGGATCGCGATGAGCGCGTCGGCGATGTGGACCTTGCGGTCACGCACGATGCCGTCACCGGCGACGAGATGGGTGATCGCGGTCGAGACCACCTCGACGCCGGGCATCAGGGAATCGAACGGTGTCGGATAGAAGTCACCGCCGCCTGCGACCGAGGCGCCGATCACGACAATCCGGTTCTCGATCGCCGAGCGATTGAGCGTGCCGTCGAAGATGCTCTGCGCGCTGACAGTGCGGATGGTGCGGCGCGGGCCGTAATAAGTGATCGGCAGCGCGAAATCGGTGTCGGTCGGCACCGTGCGGTCGCCGAGCAGGAGGTGGTCCGGCGCGATCGTCAGCGGCTTGTCGAGCGCGCGTATCGCGACGCGCAGCGGAAATGACAGCTCGACCTTGTCGCTCGTCCGGAACAGCATCGGCACCGAGAGCGGCGAACCGGATTGTCCGGTCGCAACGTTGACGACGCCGACCTCGGCGTGGTCGGCGAATGCCGGCAAGGGCAGCAGGAAGCGCTCGGCCTGCGGCAGCACGGCGAGGGGGCCCTGACTGCTGGGTGCCACGGTCTCGCTGGCGGACGGGAAGATTGCCGCAGCGGCGAGGACCATGGGACCGGTAGCCAGCGTATTTGCCAGCGTGGCGTCACCGATCGCAGCGCTGCGGTCGACCAGCAGCAGGTCGATCGCGACGACCTTCGGCTTGAATTGCACGATGGTGTCGACGACACGGGCGAGATCGGCGCGTGGCAGCGGATAGCTGCCGCCGCGCTTGACGACGGTGTCGTCGATCGCGACGATGGTGACGAGATCGGGTGGAGCCTGTACGCCGCGGACCTGCGTCCGCCAATCCGTCAGCGTCGCCTCGAGGCGATCGAGAAAGCGAAGATGACCGTTGGCGTGGCCGGCATAGATGCCCGCGCCCCACAGGGCGGTAAGGGCGAGTGCCATCAGGATCTGAACGCGTCTTTTCATTACGTCGTACTGCAATCTTCTCTGTTGTCAGGGCCTGACTGATCGGGCCGTATCGACCAAGCCTTATTGGCCAAGTCCTATTGACCGAGTCTTGCCATCAGCGCATCGACGCGCGGCTGGCCCCATGTCTTGACGGTCAACGGACCGGTCGCTTCCACGTCGACCCCTTCACCGGGGGCTAAAACGACGCCGCGTCCGCGGCTCCTGCGGCTGACGCCGACACGGCCGTCGGCGACGAAGACGGAGGTCTTGGCCTCCGTGACATCGACCGCCCATTTCGTGCCGCGCACCGCGGCGATCGCCTGCGGCGTCAGCACCTTGAAGGGAGTGCCGCCGGGCTTCTTGGGGACCTCGACCAGCAGCGCTTTGCTGCTCAACTCCACGGAGTCTATATGTCCGTCGCGGTTGGCGTCCTTAAGTTCAAATCTGGCGCCGCTTTCCGCAACGATCGTGATGCCGTTGTCGCAACGCCAGGTCTGTGTGCCTGCGGTCGACGGTGACGCCGTGCAGCCGGCATTGGCAGCAGGCTGCGCAATCGCAGATCCGATCAACAGAAACGACGATGCCAGAGTGAAAAATCCAGCGCGTGCGATCGCTCTCATGCCAGCCTCCGTTTGCGTGCCCGGCGCAGTTCAAGGCGATGTTGATACGGTACCGTATCGTACGCAGAGGCTGCTGAAAAGTGCCGAGGCAGCAGCTATTTTCTCGGCACGGTTTTTTCCAGACCGGTGCGATCAACTTTCGGTCAGGGTCTTTCTCCTCCCACCGTTCTGACGGGGAGAGGCGAAGCACATCGCATCACGCGCGGAGCGACAAAGGCGGCGTCCACCAGCCTGGCGCAACGCTTCGCCGCTATGGTCGGCGGCATTGAAGACCACGAAAACGACTTGGTTGGATGCGTTTAGAAATGCGGTCGGAGACGTTCGCTGACCGCATCGATCCGGCCGAGAATTATAGTTAACAGATGCGCTTAAGTCCGTAGTTCTGCGGGCTTTTTTCTCGAAATGGGACGACGTTAATGCATTGCCCCACATTCGCCCGAACTTAATCCGCATTTAACTAAAAGTGGCCCTAATGACGCTCCGCCCCTCTGCGAGATGCTGTTCCCGGATCGTGACCAGCGGCGCTTCGAAGGGGGATTGAGTGACACCGTTCTGGACGCAAGGCGAATGAGTACGAGTATCGCTGCGCAAGGTATCGCGGCACGGAAGTCCAAAGAATTATCGAGCAATTCTTATCGGAAGCCTTCCCGAAAAATGACCACCCAAAACGCGCTTGGCGCCGCCGTGATCGGCTGCGTCGTGCTTGGTGCGGGCTGGACCGTCTACAGCAACATTTTTGCCGCCAGCGTCTATCCGACCGTCGGCAGCAGCGCCTACGACGAGCCCGTGATCAAGCGGGCGCCCAGGGTCGCACTGCGCGAAGCCGGTGAGGCCGTCAAGGAAGCCTTTGCGCTCTTGCCCGACCGGTTGCAGGTGGCCGCGCCAATCTCGCGCGAGATGTTCAACGATCGCTTTGCCGCCGCTGCGACCCAAGGCGTGACATCGAATGCAGCGAGCGCCGCGCCCGCAACCAAGGTAGCCGAAGCCACGGCGAAGCCGAGCGTGATCGCGAGGGTCGCGGAAGTCCTGAAGTCAGGTCCCGCCAAGATCGCTGACGCTGCGAAGTCCAAGCGCGCCGACGCGCCGGTGCAGCTTGCCTCGGCAGATCCGGCCGAAATCGTGCCGGCGCCGGAGGCGAAGCCAAAATCGTTCGCCGATCGCGCCAAGGCCGCGGTGATGTCAGTTACCAGGCCGCGGCAGTCGATGGTGGAAAAGCTCTGGGGCAAGCGTGAGCCGTCCGGCGGCCTGCTCGCCTATGCCTCGGCCGATGCGAGCGTGACCGCTTCCATCGCGCCGAAGGAGCAGAACCCCATGCTCGGCGGTTCGGCGCCTTATGACCGCTCCACCGCGGTCTACGACATCAGCGCGAAGACGGTGTATCTGCCCGACGGCACCAAACTCGAGGCACATTCCGGCCTCGGCTCTAATCTCGACGATCCCCGTTCCTCGCGCATCCGCATGCGTGGCGTGACGCCGCCACATATCTACGACCTGAAGCCGCGCGAAGCGCTGTTTCACGGCGTGCCTGCGCTGCGCCTGACCCCGATCGGCGGCGAGAGCGCGATCTACGGCCGCGACGGCCTGCTCGCGCACACCTTCATGCTCGGCCCGAATGGCGACTCCAACGGCTGCGTGTCGTTCAAGGACTACTACGCGTTCCTCGACGCCTATCGCAACAAGGGCATCCGCAGGCTCGCGGTTCTGGCGCGAGTGGAGTGATCTCGGCTCATTCCAGATGATATAAAGGGCCGCTTGTTGCGGCCCTTTTTCGCGCTTCGTTTCAGCCCGGCTGCGGTCGTTATGGAACCCTCACATCTGGCGGCCGTGGCATCCCGTCACGCCGGGCTCGCCGCCACGGTCTTGCGCAGCGCCATCTCGGTTGCGATCGCCGACCGCACTGCGGGGCGCGCCTGCATGCGCGCGAGATAAGCCGACAGGGACGGCCATTGCGCAATGTCGACGCCTGCCGGACGGAGCAGCAGCAAGGCCCAAATGAGGTGGGCATCCGCGACGGTGAATCTGTTACCGACCAGGAATTCGCGGTCCGCCAGATGCGTGGCTGGCACCGACAATGTCTGTGTAATCCTTGCCCGCGGCTTGGCGAGCGAGGCGTTGTCCTTGTACCAGAAGGTCGGAAACAGGAACGCCTTGTGGATCTCGGCGCCGATGAAGCTCAGCCATTCCTGCAAGCGGTAGCGGTCGGGATCGCCGAAGCGCGGCGCGAGGCCGGCCTCGGGTTTCAGATCAGCAATGTATTGCAGTACCGCCGCGCTCTCGGTTAGCCGCTCGCCGTTCTCCAGCACCAGGACCGGCACCGCGCCCTTCGGCGACACGCCGAGGAAATCGCTGCCGTCGTCCACGACTGTCTTGGTCCAGATATGGGCGAGGAGATACTGCGCCTCGACGTCGGCCTCGGTCAGCGCGATACGGCTGGCGAGCGAGCATGCCATCGGAAAGAAATAGAGTTGCAGCATCACGAGCGCTCCGTCAGCTTAGCGCATCGCCGCGCGCAATGATCGCGAAGCGATCCGACAATTCGGCCAACGCGACCTCGTGAATGGTCCTTGCGGCGAGCGTTCCGCCGCGGCCGTCGGGCAGATCGCGCGTGGCGCAGGAATCGGCATCGATCGTCGTGCGAAAGCCGAGGTCGAGCGCAGCCCGCGCGGTCGAGCTGACGCACATATGCGTCATGAAGCCCGCCAGCACGATGTTCTTGCGTCCGCTCGCGGCGAGCTGCGCCTTTAGATTGGTCCCGGCGAAGGCGTTCGGCAGCTCCTTCTCGATCACGAGCTCGCCCGCAAGCGGCGCGAGCTCAGTGACGATTGCGCCGCGATCGGCGGCGCGATCGAACAGGCTGCCGGCGCGGCCCTTGTGGGCGATGTGGAAGATCGCAGCGCCCGAGTTTCGGGCGCGCGCGAGAAGCTTCGCAGCAAGGGCGATTGCGGGCTCGGCGTCAGGCAAAGCGAGGGGGCCGGCGCGGTATTCGTTCTGGATGTCGATCAGCACGAGGCAGGACTCGGCAAGCTTGGGCGGATTGAGATCGGCGCCCGACAATTCGAGCAGGGTTTTTGGAGCGGTCATGCTGGTCAGGCCTTCTAAGGGAGTATCGGTGACGCGACATTAGCGCGGCGGCGACCTGCCATTGTGCAGGACTATTGCAGCATATGGCTGCAGATTTGCAGCCACCGGCCGCGCCTGCTAGGCTCGCACCCATGAACTGGGACGACCTGCGCATCATCGCCGCGCTAAGGGACGAGGGCACCTATGCCGGCGCCAGCGCGCGGCTGCGCATCGACGAGACGACCGTCGGCCGCCGTCTCGCGCGCATCCAGCGCGATCTCGGCGTACCGCTGTTCGATGCAGTCGACGGCCTGCGGCGGCCGACGCGGCATTGCGAGGCGGTGCTCGAGCATGTCGGTGCGATGGCGGCGCACGTCGCCGCGATTGATCGCATCGGTGAGAGTCAGCCCGGCCCGGTCGGCCGCCTGCGCATCGCCTCGACCAATGCGGTCGCCGAGGAGCTGCTGGCGCCGCATGCCTGCGCGTTCCTGCGCGATCACCCCGGCCTCACCCTTCAGTTCCTCACCTCCAGCGGCAACGTCAAATTCTCGCGCTGGCAGGCCGACCTCGCCATCCGCTTGCGGAAGCCGGAGAAAGGCGACTTCACCATCTCCAAGCTCGGCGAGGTCAGACTGTATTTCTTCGAGCCCGTCGATTTCGGGGGTGGCGAGCCTGTCGTTTGCGGCTTTCCCGATGAGCTCGACGCCATTCCCGAGGCGCAGTATTTGCGCGCCAGGCGGCTGACAAACGCGCGCTCTGTAACCGACAATGTCCGCATTGTCCGGACCATGATCCAGTCGCACCAAGCCGTCGGCGTGCTGCCCGAACATAGCTGCGGAGGATTGCTCTCCGACCACAGTCTGCGCGCCACGCTGCTGCCCCGGCGCCGCGACGTTTGGCTTTTGGTACAGAACCACCTCAAGCGCGATCCCGCGACGCGGCTCACCATTGAATGGGTGCGCCACTGCTTCAGGGATCTTTCGCGCGACTGATCGCCCGCGGCTGAGTGTGAACGCGATCCACACGCCGCGTAACCAAGTTATGAGATTGCGCTCGCGCGAAGGTTGCGTAGTCTGGCGACGACCACAGGCTTGATCGGGGCAGGTGCATGACCACTCTCCAGGACACCACCCACCCGCAGGCCAAATCGCGGGAATGGAAGGCGATCGTTATCCTGATCCTCTTGATCCCGGTGCTGTGGTCGCCGCCGTTCCTGTTTCGCATCTTCCTGTTTCAGCCGTTCAACATCCCGTCCGGCTCGATGAGGCCGACGCTGGTCGTCGGCGACTACGTGTTCGCCGCCAAATATGCCTATGGCTATGGCCGCTATTCCTTTCCTTTCGCGCCGTCATGGATATCGGGTCGCGTCTTTGCGGCCGAGCCCGAGTTTGGCGATGTGGTGGTGTTCCGGACGCCGAAGGACAATTCGGTCGACTACGTCAAGCGCGTGGTCGGGCTGCCCGGCGACCGCATCCAGATGCGCCAGGGCCAGCTCTTCCTCAATGACCGTCCGGCGACGCGCGTCGCTCTCGCGAGCGTGCCCGGGGGCTCCGCCTGCGGTGTGGATGCCGGCGCCGGGATCAAGCGCTGGCGCGAGACCCTGCCGAACGGCGCGAGCTATATGACATATGACTGCGTCGACAACGGTTATCTCGACAACACCAGCGTCTACACGGTGCCATCAGGTCATTTCTTCGCGCTTGGCGACAACCGCGACAACTCCGCCGACAGCCGCATGATGTCCGTGATGGGGTTCATCCCGATGGACAATCTCGTCGGCAAGGTGACGCGGATATTCTGGTCGCTCGACGAACACGGCGAGCCGCACATGGAGCGGCTGGGGAAGGTGTGGTGAGGCCTCCCGTCATTCTGGCGGCGTGAAACGATCATTCCCCAAAACAAAAACCCCGGCATTGCTGCCGGGGTTTCGCATTTTGTGGTTTGCCGGAGTGGCTGGATCAGAAATCCATGCCGCCCATGCCGCCGCCCGGGGGCATTGCGGGGCCGGAGCCGCCCTTCTTGGGCAACTCGGCGACCATGGCTTCCGTGGTGATCAGCAGGGCCGCAACCGAGGCTGCGTTCTGGATCGCGGTGCGCACGACCTTGGTCGGGTCGATGATGCCCTTGGTGACCAGGTTGACGTACTCGCCGGTCTGGGAGTCGAAGCCGTAAGCATACGTCTTGTTCTCCAGGATCTTGCCGACGATCACCGAGCCGTCTTCACCGGCGTTGATCGCGATCTGGCGAGCGGGCGCGGAGAGCGCCTTGCGCACGATCTCGACGCCGGTCTTCTGGTCGTCGTTCTTGGTGCGCAGGCCCTTGAGCTGCTCGGAAGCACGGAGCAGGGCGACGCCGCCGCCCGGGACAATGCCTTCTTCCACAGCCGCGCGGGTCGCATGCATCGCGTCATCAACGCGATCCTTGCGCTCCTTCACCTCGACCTCCGTCGCGCCGCCGACGCGGATCACCGCGACGCCGCCCGCGAGCTTGGCGAGACGCTCCTGGAGCTTCTCACGGTCGTAGTCCGAGGTGGTTTCCTCGATCTGCGCCTTGATCTGGGCCACGCGCGCCTCGATGTCGGCCTTCTTGCCGGCCCCGCTGACGATGGTGGTGTTTTCCTTGTCGATCATCACCTTCTTGGCGCGACCGAGCATGGCGAGCGTGACATTCTCCATCTTGATGCCGAGATCTTCCGAGATCGCCTGACCACCGGTCAGAACCGCGATGTCCTGCAGCATGGCCTTGCGGCGATCGCCGAAGCCCGGAGCCTTGACGGCCGCGACCTTCAGGCCGCCGCGGAGACGGTTGACGACCAGGGTGGCAAGAGCTTCGCCTTCGACGTCTTCGGCGATAATCACTAGCGGTTTGCCGCTCTGCACCACGGCTTCCAACAAGGGAAGCAATTCATTCAACTGAGATAGCTTCTTTTCGTTGATGAGGACGTAAGCATCTTCCATTTCAACGCGCATCTTGTCGGCGTTGGTGACGAAGTAGGGCGAGATGTAGCCGCGGTCGAACTGCATGCCCTCGACAACCTCGAGTTCGGTCTCGAGCGACTTGGCTTCTTCAACCGTGATGACGCCCTCGTTGCCGACCTTCTTCATGGCGTCGGAGAGGAACTTGCCGATTTCGGCATCGCCGTTGGCGGAGATGGTTCCGACCTGGGCGATTTCCTCGTTCGAGGTGACCTTCTTGGAGTTCTTGACGAGGTCGGCGACCACGGCTTCCACGGCCAGGTCGATACCACGCTTCAGGTCCATCGGGTTCATGCCGGCGGCAACCGACTTGGCGCCTTCACGAACGATCGCAGCCGCGAGCACGGTTGCGGTGGTGGTGCCGTCACCGGCCGCGTCAGCCGACTTGGAGGCGACTTCGCGCACCATCTGCGCGCCCATGTTCTCGAACTTGTCGTCGAGCTCGATCTCCTTGGCGACGGTGACGCCGTCCTTGGTGATGCGGGGAGCGCCGAACGACTTGTCGAGGACGACGTTGCGGCCCTTGGGGCCGAGCGTCACCTTGACGGCGTTGGCGAGGATGTCGACGCCACGCAGCATCTTGTCGCGTGCATCGACGCCGAATTTGACTTCTTTAGCTGCCATCTGGATTTTTCCTTAGGTGTCTAGCTGGGTGGGGAGAGGGGGCTGTTAGGCCGCCTTCTTCTTGGAAGCGGGGACGTCGAGGACGCCCATGACATCGCTTTCCTTCATGATCAGCAGATCGACGTTGTCGATCTTGACTTCAGTGCCGGACCACTTGCCGAACAGCACGCGGTCGCCGACCTTCAGGTCGATCGGGATCAGCTTGCCGGCTTCGTCGCGACCACCGGGGCCGACAGCGACGATTTCGCCCTGCGAGGGCTTTTCCTTGACGGTGTCGGGAATGATGATGCCGCCAGCGGTCTTCTCTTCTGCGTCAATGCGCTTGACCACGACGCGGTCGTGAAGCGGACGGAATTTCATGCAGTTCTCCTAAACGTTTGCGCGGATTGATGTTTTCAGGATGTTAGCAACCGAGGCCCGCGAGTGCTAAGGCGGGTGAACCTCAAATAGGCCAGGATTTTTGCGGGGGCAAGGGCTTGTACCAGAAAAATCAGCACTCAGAAGCGCTGCCTGCCAGAATTCTTTACCATCGTTAACCGGCCAACTCGGACCTTATTAGCACGGTGCCGCATCTGCTGCTAACGCATTGAATTTCAACAGCTTGTTAAACTTTTGGGCTTGAGATGGATTGTCAGTTTGCGTCACATTTCTATCTTGTGAGCGCATCTCCACCGGGTGGCTCGTAGGGCGCGTACCGGAAAGCCACCCCTTGAATATGCGCTCCTGCAAAGGAGGTTGGCATGGTCTCGCGGGTTGGGGTTGTTTCCGACGATTTCCGGAAACAGGTGCTGGGTTACGGGCTGACGACGGCGGAAATTCTCTACCGGATGCCGGATCATCGCTCGCTGCTCCAGACCTATGTCTGGCAGAACTACGACATGTTTCCGAAATTCCCGGCGCTGACGGATTTCCTGGCGTTTTGGCAGCAGAAGCTCGACGGCCCACTGTTCTCGGTGACGGTCGTGCATTCCAAGCTGATCAAGCCGGCCGAGCTGCGTGCGGTCGACGGTGTGTTTCGGTTGCATTGATCGCGGGATGCGTAGGACAGGGTGGATTAGCGCAGCGTAATCCACCACTGTTTGTATCCTCGGAAGCGAGAGAGGTGGGTTACGCCTACGGCTAACCCACCCTACGAGTCTTTTTTCTGTGCTAGCGTCTCCCCCACAACAAAACGGGAGGCCGGCCCATGGCCAAGAAAGCAAAATCGCGCAGCGCATTGCAAGTCGCGGTGAAGAAGCGGAGCGGCGCCAAGGCCGCGCCCCGATTATCGGCGCGCAAGGCGGTGAAAGCGAAGGCGCGCACTGTCACCCCGAAAAAGCCAGTGCGTCCCAAGCAGCGCATCGCCATCAGCCATCACCGCGAGGAAGACTTCAAGGCCGACGGTCTGCGCACCTACGCGAAGTATCGCGATCTCGGCATCGCTGCTGCAAGCCACGGCCTCGCGCAAGCGCACGTGATCCGGCTGCAAGGTCCCTGCAATCCGAACGAAGTGTCGAAGCTGCACTTCCACGCCGTCGAATTCCAGATGGTCTACGTGCTCAAGGGTTGGGTGAAGACCTATATGGACGGAGAGGGCGAGACGCTGATGAAAGAAGGCAGCGCCTGGACTCAGCCGCCGAAGATCAAGCACATGATTTTGGACTATTCGGACGACGTCGAGCTGCTGGAGGTAATCCTGCCGGCGGAGTTCAGGACGGTGGAGTTGAAAGCGTAAGCTCTCTCGTCGTCATTGCGGGGAGCGGCCATTGCAATAGCGTTTCCACATCGCGCGATAGGCATCGTCCACTGCTTGCGTGTATGAGACGGGGTTGCCGGCGGCTGCAGCCCTGATCTGTCCGGGCAGTTCGCAGCGCAACTTCTGGAGGTCGCCGATCTGCGATCCACGGGCAGCCGCGATTTCGACATACGCCTCATCGCTATTCGCGACCCAGTCCGGCAGGCCAAGCGCGGTGAGGATAGAGCCCGCAGCACGGCTAGGCAGGCTGTTACCGAGCTTCGCCACCACCGGCACGCCCATCTGCAAGGCTTCCCAAGTGCTGACGCCGCCATTCTGCGGGAACGGATCGAGGCCAATATCGACGCGATTGAAGGATGCCAGATGCTCGGTTCGCGAGGTGGCTCCGAGCAGGTCGACGCGTTCGGCCGGCAACCGGCAAGCTGCAAACCGCGCCAGCAGATTGTCGCGGACCAGCCGATCGTCCAGCGCAAAATCCTTGATCAGCAGTCGCGAACCCGGCACCTGCTCGAGAATCCTGGACCAGACTTCCACCGCCTCGTCCGAAATCTTGCTGATACGGTTGAAGACGCCGAATGTGATGAAACCGTTCGAGATCGCCGGCGTTGGCGCCCGCGCAATCCCGTCCGGCAGCGGCACCAGCGTCACAAAGCATGGCAGGTCGACAACGGTCTCCGCAAACAGCTGCCGAACCGCAAAAGGAATCGCGACCGGGTCCGAGAACAGATAATCGATCGTTCGCAGCCCGGTGCCGGTGCCGTGGCCCCAGCCATGCACCTGGACCGGTGCCGGCTTCCGCGCAAACACGCCGAGCCGGTGTCCCTTGGTATGGCCGGACAGATCGATCAGGATGTCGATGCCATCGGCGCGGATTTGAGCGGCGAGGTGATCGTCGGTCCATTGCGAGGCGTCGCGCCAGCGGTCGGCGATCCCTTGAAATTCGCCGGTCGTCGCATCCGCTTTCGGCGAACAAGAGTAGCACACGATCTCGAACTGTGTCCGATCATGGTGTTGCAGGACCGGCTTGAAAATGAACGCCGCCGAATGCGCGTGAAAATCCGAAGAGACATAACCCAGCACCAGACGGCGATCCGGATCGCAGCTGTTGTCATGCGGTCCTACCGCTGCTGAAGCGATCTTCGCGCCGACCCGTTCCCACCAAAGCCGCCGCGCTTGTTGATGCTGCGCAACGCTGGCGTCCGCCACAAAATCGAGCGCGAAGATCTTGTTGGTGATCGCGTCCTCGAAGTCAGGCTTGATGGCAAGAGCCCTGTCGAAACTGGCGTGGGCTTCGTCGACCCGGCCAAGTCCCGCGAGACATTGGCCAAGGAGGATGTGGGCCTGAAAGAAAGCGGGATTGATCGCGAGAGCCTTCTCGCAATCAGGCAATGCGTCGGCAATTCCTTTGTTTCGGACCAGGACAGTGGCCCGCCCGTACCACCCGTTCGCGTTGTCGGGTGCGAGAGCGATCACCCGGTTGTAATCCGCTGAGGCTTCGTCAAATCGCAGAAGTTCCAGCCATGCAGCAGCGCGGTTCGTCAGTGCCGAGACATGATTAGGCTGGATCGATAGCGCGCGGTTCAAGCTCGCAATGGCCTCACCATAGTCGCGCAGACTGCAGAGCGCCCAGCCTCGGCCGTTATGGGCATCGGCAAGGTTTTCATCGATTGCGAGCGCCTCGTCGAAACTTTCGAGCGCTTCATGGTGAAGATCCAGGCCGAGGCATACGTTACCGAGATTGGACAGGGCAACGGCGAAATTGGGCCGCAAAGCGATGGCTTTTTTATAGCTCTCGCGGGCCTCATCATGACGTTGCAGCCCGTTCAGCGCGACGCCACGGCTCATCTGGGCTTCAGGAGACCGCGGATCCACGGCAACCGCTCGGCTTAGTAGAATTTCGGCTTGCTGATAGTTTTTGGCTTGAGACTCCAGCACGCCGAGCAAATGCAGCGCTACGAACTGATCGGGCGCAAGCTCCAGGAGTTGGCGATAGGCGGCCTGAGCCTCGGTGAGAAGCCCCGCCTTATGCAGATAGAGGGCGCGCTCGAGCAGCGGCGTCACTTCGGCTTTTTGCCGTTTCTGAATCCGGGCATTTTGAAATGCACGCTGACCAACGCCGTTGCCCATGAATCAATTCCACCCGAATCTCCAGGCGAGATTAACATGGAAGTATTGTCCGGATTGCGCTGCACTCCATCCTGGCAATGAGGACGCAAGCCTCACGCAAGCCTCACGTCAGCCTCACGTCAGCACCCCCACGATCGCGCCCATCAAACACGTCGTCAGCGTGCCTGATACGATCGACTTGAGCCCGAGCGCGTTGATTTCCTTGCGCCGTTCCGGCGCCATCACGCCGAGGCCGCCGATCATGATGCCGAGGCTGGCGAAATTGGCGAAGCCGCACATCGCGTACAGCATGATCAGCCGCGAGCGCGGATCGAGCGCATCGTGCGACAGCTTTGAGAAGTCGACATAGGCGATCAATTCGTTGAGCACGGTCTTGGTGCCCATCAGGCTCCCGGCGGTGACGGCCTGATCCCAGGGCAATCCCATCAGCCAGCACACCGGCGCCATCACAAGGCCAAGCAGGCGCTGCAAAGAGATCGCGGCGCCGCCGACGTTCGGCAGCAGGCCGAGGATGGCGTTGACGAGATAGACCAGCGCGACAAGCACCAGCAGCATCGCGACGATGTTGATCAGCAGTTCGATCCCCGCGCCGGTGCCTTTCACGATTGCATCCATCGTGCCGGAGACTTCCATCTCGGGATCCTCCAGCGCGCCGCCGGTGCGCTTGTCGGATGTTTCCGGAACCATGATCAGGCTGACGAGGATCGCGGCCGGCGCGCCCAGCACCGAGGCAATGACGAAATGCGCGGCGGCGTCAGGAATGAGGGGAGCAAGGAGCGTCGCATAGAGCACCAGCACCGTGCCGGCGATGCCGGCCATGCCGCCGGTCATCACCAGGAACAATTCGCTGCGGGTCATCTGCACGAGATACGGCCGCACGAACAGCGGCGCTTCGACCATGCCGAGAAAGATGTTGGCAGCAGTCGAGAGTCCGACCGCGCCGCCGACCCCCAGCGTCCGCTCCAGCAGCCAAGCCATGCCGCGCACGACTGGCGGCAGCACGCGCCAATAGAACAAGAGCGTCGTCAGCACGCTCATGACCAGCACGATAGGAAGCGCCTGGAAGGCCAGAATGAAATCGGCGCCCGGCACTTTCAGATCGAAGGGCAGGGGCCCGCCGCCGATATAGCCGAACACGAAGGACGAACCGGCGCGCGAGGCCGTCGAGATCGCGCCCACGGCATCGTTGATGGCACCGAAGGTGCGCGCGACGACGGGCACCTTCAGGAGCACGATCGTGGTGACGAAAGTGGCGACGAGGCCGATCGCCGCCTGGCGCAGCGAGACTGCGCGGCGATTTTCGCTCAGTACCAAGGCGATCAACAGCAATGCGAAAACGCCGAGTGCCGATTGCAGCCGCAGCATGATGTCCCCAAACCCGATGATTATGGCCGCCCGTGCGTTGCAAACGCAATGCCGGGAGATTGTCGGAGCATCCCTCTGTTGACAAGCAGGCCCGCGTCAGCCACGCGGAGCGCGTCGACATCAGGAGCCGGATAGTCCGAGCGTGACCGAAGAGGCGATGCCAGACCAGCCAATATCCGGAAATCCGCCGGTCAGCGCCCGCGCGCTCCTCTCTCACCGCGCCTTCCTGTTCTTCCTGCTCTCGCGCAGCCTGTCGCGCTTTTCCAGCCAGATCGCGGCGGTCGCGATCGGCTGGCAGATCTACGATCTCACAGGTTCGGCCTTCGACCTCGGCATGGTCGGCCTCGTGCAATTCCTGCCCACAGCGCTGCTGGTGTTCGTCGCCGGCCATGCCGCCGATCGCTACGAGCGCAAGCGCGTCGTCCAGCTCTGCCAATTGGTGGAAGCCGCGACCGCGCTCTATCTCGGCGTCATCACCTATCTCGGCTTGGTCAGCGAAGTGCAGATCTTTGTGGCGACCTTCGTGCTCGGCATTGCCGGAGCCTTCGAAAGTCCGACCACCGCGGCGCTGCTGCCGGCGATCGCGCCGCAGGGCTCGCTGCAGCGCGCCACCGCCGTCTCCAGCGGTGCGGCCCAGGTCGCGACCATCACGGGGCCGGCCCTCGGCGGTTTTGCCTACGCGGTCGCGCCGCATCTTGCCTATGCGGTGATGGTACTGTTCTGGATCTTTGGAATGATCCTGACCGGCTTCATCCGGCCGCGCCCGCAGGCGATCGCCAAGGAGGGGACGAACTCGGACAATGTCTTTGCCGGCGTCCGCTTCATCCGCAGCAATCCGGCGATCCTCGGCACCATCTCGCTCGATCTGTTCGCGGTGCTGTTCGGCGGCGTCACCGCGCTGCTGCCGATCTATGCCCGCGACATCCTCCAGACCGGTCCGATGGGGCTCGGGATCCTACGCGCTGCGCCGGCGGTCGGCGCGCTGGCGATGACCATGGTGCTGGCGCGGCACGCCATTTCGCGGCATGTGGGCCTGCGCATGTTTCAGGCCGTGATCGTGTTCGGCGTCGCGACGATCGTGTTCGCACTGTCGTCCTGGATGTGGCTGTCGGTGCTCGCGCTCGCTATTCTCGGGGCGGCCGATACGATCAGTGTCGTGATCCGCTTCTCGCTGGTGCAGCTCGCGACCCCCGACGAGATGCGCGGCCGGGTCGGCGCGGTGAACTTCCTCTTCATCAACGCTTCCAACCAGCTCGGCCAGTTCGAGAGCGGGGTCGCCGCCGCACTGTTCGGCGCTATGCCGGCCGCCGTTCTCGGTGGCGTCTGCACGGTCGCAGTGGCGCTGCTATGGATGAAGCTGTTTCCAAGCCTGCGGCAGGTGGAGAGTTTGGAGTAGGGCGGGAGCTCTCTCCTCTCGTCATTGCGAGGAGGCCCTTGCGACGAAGCAATCCAGATTGTTGCCCCGGAGGGATACTGGATTGCTTCGCTTCGCTCGCAATGACAACTGCGGAAATAGCGCAGATGAATCAATAGGGCGCCGCTGCGCGCTTACTGTGCATGGGGTTGTTTTCGAGATTTTTGGTTAGCCCCGTCCGACGAATGGCATCTTGGTGGCCATGACAGTCATGGTCAGCACGTTGGCGTCGAGCGGCAGGCCGGCCATGTAGGCAACGGCATCGCCGACCGCCTTCGCGTCCATGCGCGGCTCCTGCTTCGACGTGCCGTCGGGCTGCAGCACGCCGGGGCCGTTGACCATGCGATCGGTCATGGGGGTGGCGGCGTTACCGATGTCGACCTGGCCGACCGCGATGTCGTACATGCGGCCGTCAAGGTTAGAAGCCTTGGTGAGGCCGGTGATGGCGTGCTTGGTCGAGGTGTAGGCGGCCGAGAACGGCCGCGGCGCATGCGCCGAGATCGACCCGTTGTTGATGACGCGGCCGCCGCGGGGGCTCTGGTCCTTCATGATACGGAAGGCGTGCTGGGTGCACAGGAACGGGCCGGTGAGGTTGGTGTTCACCACCGCTTGCCACTGTTCGAGGGTCAGATCCTCGAAATTCACCGGCGGTGCGCCCATGCCGGCATTATTGAAGAGGACGTCGAGCCGGCCATAGGTGTCCTTCACCTTGGCGAACAGCGCGGCAATCGAGTCCGGCTTGGTCATGTCGGCGGTGACGCAGAGGCTTTTCCCCGCGGGGCCAAGCTTCGCGGTCTCCTCGAGCATGTCGAGTCGGCGCCCGACGAGCACCACGGTGAAGCCGGTGTTCATCAGCGCCAGCGATGCCGCGCGCCCAACTCCGGTGCCGGCGCCCGTCACCACTGCGATCTTTTTCGCTTCACTCATCGTTTCCTGCCTTTTCTCTTAAACTGTCAGGTTTTGGGTTCTTTTTCGTTCTTGTAGGGCGGCCGCGGAATGTTCTGATGCGCGGCGCGCAAGGCCGCAGACCAGCGCGAGCGCAAATCGTGGAAATAGGGCTCGCCCGCCTCGATGCGGTGGTTGAGATCGGCCTCGCAGGCGTCGGCACGCACCACCAGCACGTCGATCGGCAGGCCGACGCCGAGATTCGAGCGCATGGTCGAATCCATCGAGATCAGGCCCGTCTTCAGCGCCTCGTAGAGTTCGACGTCGTAATGCATGGCGCGGTCGAGTACCGGCTTGCCGTATTTGTGCTCGCCGATCTGCAAGTAGGGCGTGTCGGTGGTGCACTCGATGAAGTTACCCGCGGTGTAAACCATGAACAGGCGCATGCGCGCACCCTTGATCTGGCCGCCGAACAGGAAGGAGACGTCGAAGGACACGTCCTCGGATTTCAGCGCCGGCCCTTCGGTCGCGTGCACGGCCCGGATCGCCCGGCCGATGCGCTGGGCCGCCTGGAACATGGTCGGCGCGTTCATCAGCGTCTCGATCTCGCCCGTGTTGGGGTCTTCGAGGCCTTCGGTCAACGTGGAGAGCACCGATTGGCTGATTGCGAGGTTGCCGGCGCTGGCGATCGCCATGATGCGGTCGCCGGGATTGGAGAAGATGTGGAGCTTGCGGAAGGTCGAGACGTTGTCGAGGCCGGCATTGGTGCGGGTGTCGGCGATCATCACCAGACCGTCCCGAACCAGGATTCCGCAACAATAGGTCATTTCCAGTCCCCGAACGCGTTTGCGCGGAATTACTAGCCAATTTCAAGGGCCGCTCCAACCCCCGATTCCCGCGGGCGGCGGGCCGAAAGCAGTCGGCCGGTGAGGGGCTTGGGTGGCGCGGCTCAGCTTTGCCGCTGGGACTGCGATTGCGACTGGCCGCTTCGGCCGGCCTGCTCGACCTTCACGGCCACCGCCAGCGTCTCGGGGCCGCCGCCATAACGGGTGCCGCGCACGGGGGCGGCGCCGAGATAATCGAGCCCGATCGCGACGCGGACATGTGCGTCGGTGGCGCAGATGCTGTTGGCGGGGTCGAAACCGACCCAGCCAAGGCCGTCAACGTAAGCCTCCGCCCAGGCATGGCCGGCGTCCTGATGCACCGTGCCGTCGGAGCGCAGGAAGTGGCCGGAGACGAACCGCGCAGGCACGCCGCCGCTGCGAGCGCAGGCGATGAAGATATGCGCGTAGTCCTGGCACACGCCGCGCTTGAGCGTGAACGCTTCCGCCGCTGACGTGCCGCTGTTGGTCGGGTCCTCGTCGAAAGTCATGTGATCGCCGATCTGCGTCATCAGCGTGTGCAGGAAGCCGAGCGTGTCGCTCTCGGCCTCGCTGCGCAGCTGGCGCGCAACTGCATTCATCCCCGGATTGACGGTGGTGAGGTCGGTGGCGCGCAAGAACATACCTGCCGGAAAGCGCTCATCGGCGCCGCGCAGCACGCCGCCGGTGTCATGGGTTTCGATCAGGCCCTCGGCGGTGATCCTGATGTCGCTGACGGGTCCGCAGGACAGCACATGGGTGACGTTGCCGAATGCGTCCTCGTGGGTGTCGAGCTTGGTGTCGGTCGAAACGTCGATCTGCCACTCCGCCACATATTGCCCGTCGTGGCTGCCGGGCGTCATGCGCAGGATCTGGATGACGCTCGTGGCCTCCGGCTCGTAGCGATAGGTCGTGGTGTGCAGGATTCGCAGGCGCATGGTGGACCGTGAAGTTAGTGGTTAGACCCGACTGCCTACTGCGAAGAAGCTCGTCATGGCCGGGCTTGTCTTCGCGCGCGAAAGCAGGAACGTGGATGGCCGAGGCAAGCCCGGCCATGACGATATCCCGTTTTCGTCAGCCGGGGGACATCAGATCAAATACTGCTTCGTGATGATTTCGCCCAGCCTGGCATTGTCCGCGATGAATTCCTGAATGAATTCATGCACGCCATGCTGGAAAATGTCGTTCATATTGCTGTGTTCCAGCCGGTTGCGGATGCCGCGGGCATGGCGCTGGGCGGGGCCCTGGCGGCCATAGGCGACGCCGATCTGGTCGAGATTGCGCACGAGATTGCCGTAGCAGCTTGCAAGCGAACGCGGCAGCGAGTCGTTGAGGATGAGCAAATCCGCGATCAGCCAGGGTTTTAGCGTCTCGCGATAGACCCAGTGATAGGCCGTCAGCGCCGAGACCGAGCGCAGGATCGAGGTCCACTGGTAGAAATCGAGCGGGCCGCCGACATGCTCCTCCTCGGGCAACAGTACATGATATTTCACGTCGAGAATGCGCGCGGTGTTGTCGGCGCGTTCGAGATGCAGGCCCATCCGCGAGAACCAGTAGGCGTCGTTGCGCAGCATGGTCCGGTAGGCCGAGCCGTCGAAGCGCAGCGAGGTCTCCTGCACGAAGCGCAGGAATTTTGCGAGATCCTCGCGCGTGGAGGTTCCTCTGCTCCAGACCTCCTGCAATTCGATCCAGGCCGAGTTGATGGTGTCCCACATCTCGCTCGTCAGCGCTGTGCGCACCGAGCGGGAATTCAGCCGCGCCGCCTCGATGCAGTTCCTGATCGAGGACGGATTGTCCGCCGAGAACGAGAGATAATCGACGACGTTGTGCTCGTTGGCTTCTTCATACTGTTGATAGAAGCTTGCTGCGACGCCGGCGGTGAGCAGCGCGGAGTCCCATTCGTTGGTCTTGCCGATATAGGCGGCGGGAAGCGCGGTGACGCGCAGCGTCGCATCGATGGTGCGCGCGAGATACTCGGCCCGTTCGACGTAGCGGGCGAGCCAATAGAGGTTTTCGGCGGTGCGCGACAGCATCTCTCTACTCGTCCAGAATCCAGGTGTCTTTGGTGCCGCCGCCCTGGCTCGAATTCACCACCAGGGAGCCTTCCTTCAGCGCAACGCGTGTTAGCCCGCCCGGCACGATCGTGGTGCTCTTGCTGCCGGTGAGCACGAACGGCCGCAGGTCCACGTGGCGCGGCGCAAGGCCGGAGGCCGTGCAGGTCGGGCAGGTCGAGAGCGCCAGCGTCGGCTGCGCAATGAAGCCCTCGGGCTCGCGCTTGAGCTTTTCGCGGAAGGCTTCGATCGTCGCCTTGGTCGCGGCAGGACCGATCAGCATGCCGTAGCCGCCGGAGCCGTGCACCTCCTTCACGACGAGTTCGTTCAGATGGTCCAGCACATAGGCGAGATCCTTCGGCTCGCGGCAGCGCCAGGTCGGCACGTTCTTCAGGATCGGCTCCTCGCCGAGATAGAATTTTACGATGTCCGGCATGTAGGAGTAGATCGCCTTGTCATCGGCGATCCCGGTGCCGACCGCGTTGGCAAGCGTGATGTTGCCGGCCGCATAGGCCGACATCAGTCCGGGCACGCCGAGCGCGGAGTCGGGGCGGAAGGTGAGGGGATCGAGGTAGTCGTCGTCGACGCGACGGTAGATCACGTCAACGCGCTTCACGCCTTCGGTCGTCCGCATGAACACTTCGTTGTTCTTGACGATGAGGTCGCGGCCCTCGACCAGCTCGATGCCGAGCTTGTCGGCGAGGAAGGAGTGCTCGTAATAGGCCGAGTTGTAAACGCCAGGGGTAAGCAGCGCGACGGTCGGCTCGCCGGAGGCGCTTTGCGGCGCCACGGAGCGCAGGGCGGACAGCAACTCGTCCGGATAGCGCTCGACCGGCGCCACTCTGTGGCGGGCGAACAGGTCCGGAAACAGCCGCATCATGATCTCGCGGTTTTCCAGCATGTACGACACGCCCGAGGGCGTGCGCGCATTGTCCTCCAGCACGATGAAGTCCTCTGCATCGACCCGGACGATGTCGATGCCGGCGATGTGCACGTAGACGTCGTGCGGCACCTGCTGGCCGTTCATCTCGGGCCGGAAGACCGGGTTCTGAAAGATGAGGTCGTCGGGCACGACCTCGGCGCGGAGGATGTCACGGCCGTGATAGATGTCGCGCAGGAACATGTTAAGCGCGCGCACCCGCTGCTTCAGGCCCTTCTCGAGCAGCGCCCATTCCTTGCCGGACATGATCCGCGGGATCACGTCAAACGGGATCAGGCGTTCGGTGGACTCGGTATCGCCGTAGACCGCGAAGGTAATGCCGATGCGGCGGAAGAGGAGCTCGGCCTCCTGGCGGCGATATTCGAGCGCCTCGGGAGGCGTCTCCTTGAGCCAGCGTGCCAGCTCCTGATAGGCGGGGCGAAGGTCCCCACCGGGAATGTTCATTTCATCAAACGCGAGTGCCATAGATCCCGACTTGTCTCCGCAAGGCGTTGCGCCATTCGACAGGTCGTCAGGCCTTGATGGAGACCGCAACGTCCTGGCCATGCGGCAAGAGTGCATGACTTTCATGCGGTAGCAAGGGTCGGGCCAGCGCGATAAGCATGGGCAGAGGACATTTGCCGGGGATGGCCGGCGGCTTGCCTGAAAAAATGGCTGAGGACTGCTTATTTCGGCAGCAAAAGCGCGTGACTTCAACGCGTTACCTCGGCAAAGTCGGCCCTAAAAGTGAGGGATAGTTTATGAGCGAGATCGTCACGGCGGGCATTCTGGTTATTGGGGACGAGATCCTGTCCGGCCGGACCAAGGACAAGAATATCGGCTTCATCGCCGAATACCTGACCAATATCGGCATCGACCTGAAGGAGGTCCGGGTCGTCTCCGACGACGAGCCCGACATCATTGCCGCGTTGGATGCACTGCGGCATCGCTACACCTATGTCTTCACCACCGGCGGCATTGGCCCGACCCACGACGACATCACCGCCGACAGCGTCGCCAAGGCGTTCGGCGTCGGCATCGACCATCACCCGGAGGTGGTCGCCCGTTTCCGCGAGCGATGGAGCGAGCAGGATCTCAACGAGGCCCGCCTGCGCATGGCCCGCATTCCCGACGGTGCGGAGTTGATCCAGAGCGCGACCATCCTCGCCCCCGGCTTCAAGATCGGCAATGTGATCGTGATGGCCGGCGTGCCCTCGATCATGCAGGCGATGATGGACATCGTCTCGCCCAAGCTGAAATCGGGCGTGCGCATGCTTTCCGAATCGGTCCGCGCCAATGCGCGTGAGGGTGACATCGGCAGCCCACTGCGAGTGATTGCCGCCGAGCACCCCGACACCATCATCGGCAGCTATCCCTTCATGGATGAAGAGCAGAAGCCAAACACGAACCTGGTGGTGCGCTCGCGCGACGCGGACAAGCTGGCGGCAGCGATGGTGGCGGTGAAGGAAATGCTGGCGGGATTGAATATCACCCGCTAGCTGCCGGCAGACGAATTAGGAGACGACAATGGCTGGTGATGCACCGGAACTGAGCGCGCAGGAACGCGCAGGCAAGGCTTTCCCTGTCTCGTGGGACCAGTTCCATCGGGACTGCCGGGCGTTGACCTGGCGGCTCAACGAGGTCGGCCCGTTCCACGCGGTGATCGCGATCACGCGCGGCGGCCTGGTGCCGGCCGCGATCGTCGCGCGCGAGCTCGGCGTGCGCGTGATCGACACGGTCTGCATCGCCAGCTACGACCACGACAAGCAGGGTGACTTGCAGGTCCTCAAGGGCATTTCAGATGCGGCGATGAAACTCGGCGGCGGCACCGGCAAGGGGCTCCTGATCGTCGACGATCTCGTCGATACCGGCAAGACCGGCAAGCTGGTGCGCGCGATGCTTCCCGATGCGCATTTCGCAACCGTCTACGCCAAGCCGAAAGGACGTCCCTTGGTCGACACCTTCATCACCGAAGTCTCGCAGGACACCTGGATATTCTTCCCGTGGGACACAGCGCTGTCCTATCACCCGCCGCTCCGCGACGGGGCGGCGTGACTATCCCCGTCATTGCGAGCGAAGCGAAGCAATCCAGGAATGTATCCGCGGAAATAGTCTGGATTGCTTCGTCGCTTCGCTCCTCGCAATGACGGTCGGAGCCATCGATGCCCCTGCAAAACCGCGTCACGCCGACCGGCGAGATCATTGCCACACCGCACCGCGGCCTGTTCACCGGCAACCGCGGCATCATCCACGATCCCGCGACGAAGACGCTGCTGAGGAAGCGCTGGTCGTCGCCGGCCTGGATCGTTTGCCTGTGTGAATTCCGCGGCTGGCGGCGGCCGGTGATGGCGCGGCGGAGCTGGACCGAGCTGTTCTTTCTCGACGAGGCCACGGCCTTTGCCGCGGGTCACCGTCCCTGCTTCTTCTGCCGCCGCGACGACGCCAAGCGTTTTCGCGCGGCGTGGGAGACGGGCAACGGCGTGAGCAACGCGCGTGCGAAGGAGATTGATGCCCAACTGCACCTGGAACGTCTGGATCATGATCGCAAGCGCTTGCACCCGCTGCCTGCGCCCCTCGCAGAATTGCCTGACGGCGCGATGGTGCAGCAGGGCGAAGAGAGTTTTCTGGTGATACAGGGACGAGCGCTAACGTGGTCGCCTGCCGGCTACGTCCGCGCTACGGGTGAGCTGGCGAGCCCGATGCTGCTGACGCCCCCGTCCACACTGCGCGCGCTCAGTGCCGGATATCAGTTGCTGCTGCATCCCACCGCCCTGGATTAGCGGAGCGGCCTGCCTTCTTCATCCACATTTGTCCGCGCATCGCGCAATGCCCATTCGCGGATCACCTGGCGGCACCGGGTCAGCTCGACTTCGCTCGCGGCATTCGCATCTCGCGATGCGCGCTCCACCATCGCCTTGCAGCCAAGGAGCACGGAGCGATCCTCCGCGCGCGCAGACGCGGTGATCGCCGCAACTGTTGCGACGACGAGCGCCGTCCGGATCACCGTCATCATCCGAGCTTCTCGCGTGCCAGGGCGGCACCGGCACCGAGCGCCATCAACTTGGCTTCGGCGATCTCCCGCCGCATCGGCGCCATGCCGCAATTGGTGGTGGCGATGATGTTGCTCTTGGGTACGAATTTCGACACAGCGTCGATCACCTGCACGACGTCCTCGGCGGTCTCCACCGTGTCGCTGGCGACATCGATCACACCGGCCTGCACGATCTTGTTCTTGAGCAGCGCGAGGAGATCGAGCGGCACCTTCGAATTGCGGCATTCGATCGCGACCTGCTGGATAGGGCTGGCGTCGATCGCAGGAAAGATCTGCTCATACTGCCGCCATTGCGCGCCGAGCGTCTCCTTCCAGTCGGTGTTGGCCTTGATGCCGTAGCCGTAGCAGATGTGCACGGCGGTGGCGCAGGTCAGGCCTTGCGCCGCGCGCTCCAGCGCCTTGATGCCCCAGTCGTTGACCTCGTCCATGTAGACGTTGAAGGCGGGCTCGTCGAACTGCACGAGATCGACGCCGTCGGCCTGGAGCGCCTTGGCTTCCTCGTTCAGGAGTTCGGCGAACGCAAAGGCCATCTTGACGCGGTCGTCATAGTAGCGATCGGCAATGGTGTCGATGATGGTCATCGGGCCGGGCAGGGTGAACTTGAGCTTCTTCTTTGTATGCATCCGCGCGACGCGCGCCTCATCGGCGTGGACGCGGCTCTTCAGCCGGAGCGGGGCGACCACCTGCGGCACCATCGCCTTGTAGCGATCCTTGCGGATGCCCATCTCGACCTTGTGGGCAAAATCGATGCCCTCGATCTTCTCCAGAAAACCGTGGACGAAATGCTGTCGGGCCTGCTCGCCCTCGGTGACGATGTCGATGCCGGCGTCCTCCTGGACTTTGACGGCAAGCATGGTCGCATCGTGCTTGGCGCGGACGAGCTCGTCGCCTTGCGACTTCCATGGCGCCCAGAGCATGTTGGGCTCGGCGAGCCATTCCGGCTTCGGCAAGGAGCCGGCGATCGTGGTTGGAAACAGCATGGCGGCCCTCCCGGCGGGTTGTGTTGCGCCCCTTCCTGCCATGTCTTAACGTCGAGGTACAGAACAACAAAAGTCGCCTTGAAACCTGCGACGCCGGACCGGAAACGCCATGATCGAGTTCTTCTTCGACTGTTCCAGCCCCTGGACCTATCTCGCCTTCCACAACATCCAGCCGCTCGCCAAAGAACTCGGCGCGGAGATCATCTGGCGGCCGATCCTGGTCGGCGGCATCTTCAACACGGTCAATCCGAGCGTCTATGCGCAGCGCGAGACGCCGGTGCCGCTGAAGGCGCGCTACATGAAAAAGGACCTTGCCGACTGGACGCGCTCGGCCGGCCTGTCGATCAAGATGCCGCCGACGGTGTTTCCGGTGAACAGTGTGAAAGCGATGCGCGGCTGCATCTGGCTCGGGCAGGAATCGGTGCCTTTCGCCATGGCGGTGTTCGAGGCCTATTGGGGCGAGGACAAGGATATCTCGCAGGACGCAGTGCTCGCCGACATCTGCAGGAAGGTCGGCGTCGACGAGCAGAAATTCTTCGCGGGCATTTCCGGGCAGCCGATCAAGGACCAGCTCAAGGCCAACACCGAAGAGGTCGTAGCCCGCGGCGGCTTCGGCTCGCCGACGATCTTCGTTGGCAAGACCGACATGTATTTCGGCAACGACCGCCTGCCGCTGATCCGTGAGGCGATCCTGCGCCGCAAGGCGAGCGCGGCCTGATGGTGCGGGCTGTCGTCTGCCGGGCGCTCGGCGCGCCCGAAACGTTGCGGCTGGAGGAGTTTCCGTCGCACGACCTGAAGCCGAGCGAAGTGCGGGTCGCGATCCGCGCCGCTGGCTTGAATTTTCCCGACGTGCTGATGGCGGCCGGCGAATACCAGCTCAAGCCGGAGCTGCCGTTCACGCCGGGTATGGAGGCGGCCGGCGACGTGACCGAGGTGGGCGCAGAGGCGAGCGGCGTCGCCGTCGGCGCCAAGGTCATCGTCAAGATGCGGCACGGCGCCTTCACGGATGAAGCCGTGGTGACGCCGTCGCAGCTCACGCCGATGCCATCGACGTTCGACTATGCGGAAGCTGCGACTTATCTCGCCGGGCATGGCACTGCCTATCACGCGCTGATCGACCGCGGTCGAGTCCAGCCGGGCGAGGTGCTGCTGGTGCATGGCGCCGGCGGGGGCGTCGGCCTTGCTGCCGTCGAGATCGGCAAGATGCTGGGCGCGACCGTGATCGCGACCGCTTCCAGCGACGAGAAGCTTGCCATCGCAAAATCCCGCGGCGCCGATCATCTTATCCGCTACGACCGCGAGCCGTTCCGCGACGCCGTCAAGCGCATCACCGACGGTCGCGGAGCCGACGTCGTGTTCGATCCCGTCGGCGGCGAGGTGTTCGAGAATTCGATGCGCTGCATCGCCTGGGGCGCGCGGCTCCTGGTGATCGGCTTTACCGGCGGCATCGGTTCGGCCAAGACCAATCTGTTGCTGATCAAAGGCGCCAGTGTACTTGGCGTGCGCGCCGGCGAAGCGGTGCGGAAAAATCCCGCGCTTGGCGAGGCGCGTCTGAAGGCGCTGCTGACATGGGCCGAGGAGGGCAAGCTGCGGCCCAACGTCTCGCACCGCCTGCCGCTGGAAGAGTATGCGAAGGCGATGCGATTGTTGATCGAGCGCAAAGCGATCGGGCGCGTGGCGCTGGTGATGGAGTGAGAAGGTGGGTTACTTGTACTCCCGCTCCGTCCACCACGGGAAATAGTCCGGCATGTCGCTCGACACCTTGTTCTTGAACTGCGCAGGGCGTTTCTCAAGGAACGATGTCACGCCTTCCTTCACATCGTCCGAGCGGCCGCGGGCGTAGATGCCACGGCTGTCGACCTTGTGGGCTTCCATCGGATCGTCGGCGCCCATCATGCGCCACATCATCTGGCGGATCAGCGCCACCGACACCGGCGCCGTCTTCGCCGCAAACTCCTTGGCGAGCGCACGGGCGGTCGGCAGCAGATCATCAGGGGCTACGACCTTGCTGACGAGACGGCCGGCGAGGGCTTCCTGGGCTGGGAAGACGCGGCCCGAATAACACCATTCCAGCGCCTGGGAAATGCCGACGATGCGCGGCAGGAACCAACTCGAGGCCGCCTCCGGCACGATGCCGCGCTGGGAGAACACGAAGCCGAACCGCGCGGCGTCGGAGGCGATGCGGATGTCCATCGCGAGCTGCATGGTGACGCCGATGCCGACCGCGGGACCGTTCACCGCGGCGATGACCGGCTTCAGGCATTTGAAGATCCGCAGCGTCACCTGGCCACCGCCGTCGCGCACCTGGGAATCGCTGTAGTCGACCTTGCCGTCGGCGAAGCGTTTTACGGGCCCGCGCCGTGCATCGCGATCAAAGGTGTCGGCGCCCGACGAAAGGTCTGCGCCCGCGCAGAAACCGCGGCCGGCGCCGGTGACGATGATGGCGCGGACGTCGTCGTCCTTGTCGGCGGCATCGAACGCGTCGATCAGCTCCCCTTGCATCTGCGCGTTGAAGGCGTTGAGCTTGTCGGGCCGGTTCAGCGTGATGGTGAGGATCTGCTCGGCGATTTCGTATTTGATCGTCTCATACGCCATGGTGGTTTCCTTCCCTGTCCTGAATTTCCATATCGAGGAGACGTCACGCACGGCCGCCAGCGTCCGTCTTGCGCGGACTGGGCGTGTGGTGGCCAAGCTCTACGTCGCGGGCGGGCTGGGCCAGGGCTTCTGCGGGCCGCGCAAGCTCTCGAACGCCTTGGCCATGCCGAGCACGCCGATATCGTCGAAGCGGCGTCCGACGATCTGGACGCCGATGGGGAAACCCCTGGCGTCAAAGCCGCCGTTGATGGAGATCGCCGGATTCTCCGACATATTCCACGGCACGGTATAGGCGATGTGCTCGAACGGCTTCATGGGATCGTTGGTCGGCGAGGCCCATTCCGCCGGATAGTTCACGTTCGGCGCGGTCGGCGAGATCACATAGTCGAGCTCGCAGAACAGCTTTGATGCCGCGGCGCGGATCGCCATGGTCTGGTTGAAGCCCCTGATGACGTCGACACCCGAGAGCTTCGCGCCAGACTCGCCCCACTTGAAAATGTAGGGCAGCACCTTTGCCTGCTCGGCGGGCGTCAGCTTCGACAGATCATCCCACATCCGCGCGCGCCAAAAGTTGTCGAGGCCGTCGAGCATTTCGCGCGTGAGGATGCCGTCGACTTCGGTGACGACGGCGCCTGCGGATTCGAACGCTTTCGCCGCCTTCATCGCGACCTCGCGCACCGGCTTCTCCAGCGCCTGGCCAACGCCGGGATCGAGCATCAATCCGATACGGAGTTTGCGCGGCGACTTCTCCAGCCCCTTCCAGTTCAGCGGCTCGGCGGGGAGGCTCATGCCGTCGCGCCGGTCGGGTTTTGCCATCACGCTCATCATCAGCGCGCAATCATCGACGGTGCGGGTCATCGGCCCCGCGACGCGGCCGACATATGCGGGATCAATCGGCACGCGGCCAAAGCTTGGCTTCAATCCGACCAGGCCGCACCAGCCCGCGGGCAAACGAACCGAGCCGCCGATATCGGTCCCGAGATGCAGCGGACCATAGCCGGCTGCCGCAGCGGCGCCCGCGCCGGCGCTGGACCCGCCGGGATTCTTAGAGAGGTCCCAGGGATTGCGCGCGAGCGCATGGAAGCTGGAGAGCCCCGAGGACAGCATGCCGTAATCGGGCATGGTGGTTTTTGCGAAGATGATCGCACCGGCTTCGCGCAGGCGCGCGGCGGGCGGTGCGTCCTTCTCGGCCGGCACCAGCTTAACGCTCGCGGCCCCCCGCGGCACGGGCACGCCCTTGGTCGCGATGTTGTCCTTTACCGTCACAGGCACGCCGTCGAGCGAGCCCGACGGCTCGCCGCCGGTCCAGCGCGCGGTCGAGGCCTTCGCGGTCTCGCGCGCGCCGTCGGGATCGAATGCATAGAGCGCTTTAAGATGCGGCTCCCACGCTGCGACGTGCGCGAGCACGTCTTCCAGCACCTCGCTTGGCGAGAATTGTTTGGCGCGATAGCCCGCGATCAGATCGACCGCGGAAAGATCGTGCAGCGAGGTGACCGCCTCTTCGACGCTCTTTTTATGCATTGCTACCTACCGGCATACGGGTCTCGATGATCCGGGCGAACATGCTGGCACCGATCGGCAGGATCTTGTCGTCGAGCACGAAGCCGGGATTGTGCACGGGCACCGAGCCGTCGTGGCCGACCCAGAAATAGGCGCCGGGAATGGTTTGCAGCATGTCGGCAAAATCCTCGCTGCCCATCTTTGGCTGGGCGCGGGTAATCACCTTGGCAGGATCGACGACGGTGCGCGCGACCTCCTCGACCACCTTGGACTGCTCGACCTGGTTGACCAGCACGCCGAAGGTGTCGCGGATGTCGGCTTCGATCTCGCACTGGAAGGCGCTCGCGATGCCGGCGCAGATCGTGCGGATGCGTTGGCTGATCAGGGCGCGGACTTCATCGGAGAAGGTGCGGATGGTGCCGCAGAGATGCGCCTCGCCGGGGATGACGTTGTAGGCGGAACCGGCGTGAATCTGCGTGATCGAGATGACGGCGGCATGCAGCGGCTCGACGTTGCGGCTGACGATGGTCTGGATCGCCTGCGCCAGCGTGGTCGCGATGATCACCGCGTCCTTTGAGCGTTCGGGCATCGCGCCATGCGCGCCGTAGCCGGTGATGCGGAGGTCGAAGAAGTCGGCGCTGGCCATCGCCGGGCCGGGCAGGATCGCGATCTCGCCATGGTTGAGGTCGGGCGCGTTGTGCAGACCGTAGAGCTCGTCGCACGGAAATTTCTCGAACAAGCCGTCCTTGATCATCGCGCGGGCGCCGCCAAGGCCTTCCTCGGCCGGCTGGAAGATCAGATGCACCGTGCCGTCGAAGTTTTTGGTCTCGGCGAGGTAGCGTGCGGTGCCCAGTAGCATGGTCGTATGGCCGTCATGGCCGCAGCCGTGAAAGCGGCCGGGGATTTTCGAACTCCATTTCAGATTGGTGTTCTCTTCCATCGGCAGCGCGTCCATGTCGGCGCGCAGGCCGATACGCTTGCCGCTCGAACCCTTGCCCTTGATGACGCCGATCACGCCGGTGCCGCCGAGACCGCGATGCACCTCGATGCCCCAGCTCTTCAGCTTGTCCGCGACGATGCCGGAGGTGCGCACTTCCTCGAAGCCGATCTCCGGATGGGCGTGGAGGTCGCGGCGAATGGCTGTGAGTTCGTCGGCATAGCCGTCGATGCGGTCGATCGTGGGCATGTGTTGTGTCCAGTTAGCGTGAGGAGGGAGTGAAAACCGGGCCGTTCGGCTTGATGCGAATACCCGGCCGCAGGCGCGTCCATGGCAGCGTAGCCGTGTCCGCGGGCATCGCGCCGGGCGCGGCGCAGATCATCAGCTTTTCCGCGATCGGCTCGAAATCGGCGCGGAAATGCACCGAGCTCTTGTTGACCAAAATCTTCTCTTCGGTCGGCTCGATGCCGACATAGCGGTACATTGCCTGGTCGGCGAGCTGCGCCTTGTGCGAGCTCACGACGACGCGGACGTCGCCGATGCGCAGGCAGGCGGAGGGGCCCATCTCCATCTCGCGGCCGCCATAGTAAGGGCCGGGCGCGATGAAGCGGCCGTCGGAGAGTTTTTCGACGACGAAGGTCTCGCGATAGGGCTCGTCGCCGGGAATGCCGGACTTGCCGCCGAGTGACAGCGTTACGGTGGCGCCGACGCCGGCCGCATGGGCGGCCTTGGCGGATTCCGGATCGTAGATCGCGCCGGTCGCAGCACTCGCCTTGTTGCGTACCAGTGCGCGCAGCATGCCTGTGGTGTCGGAATCGCCGCCGGCGCCGGGATTGTCCTGGGTGTCGGCGATGATGATCGGCTTGCTCGCGCCCTTCGAGAGTTCCATCGCGTGGCGCACGCCGTCATCGGGTGACCAGATCTTGCCGTCGAAATCGTCCTCGTGGCTTTCGATCAGTTTTACGATCGCATCCGCTGCGCGATCGGCATCGGCTTGCGTCTTGCCATAGGCGAACACGCTCGGCCCGCAATCGCGGAAATCGGCGGCGGGGAAGCCGGGCGCGAAGGACAGCGTCGGAACCGCATCACTCTCCAGCGCAGCGAGTTTTTCGTAGATGCCCTTGGTCGGCTGGTCGTTGGTGCACTGCCAGCTGATCGGGATCAGGAACGGCAATTGCCTGAAGGCCTTTGCGAATCGCTGTTTCGTGTCCAGCCGCAGCGCGAGATGCCTTGCGGAGGCGCGGCCCGTCTCGGCCATGTCGACATGGGGATAGGTGCGGTAGGCGATCAGCGCATCCGCATGTTCCATCATGTCGGGGGTGACGTTGGCGTGGAGATCGAGACTGGTGATCAGCGGAACGTCCTTGCCGATGACGCGGCGCACGCGCGCCAGAATCTCGCCTTCGCCGTCGTCGAGATGCTCGGTCACCATGGCGCCATGCAGGTCGAGATAGACGGCGTCGATCGGGCCGGCGGCCGCGATGCCGTCGACCATCACCTTGACGATGCGCTCGAAGGCGTCCCTGGTGACATGCGCGGAGGGGCCGGCACCGCACGCGATCGTCGGAACGAGTTCCCAGCCCTTGGCTTCGGCGCTGTCGACGAAGCCGGCGAGGCCGACATTGATGCGGCGCATCACCCTCAGCACGTCGGCGCCTTCAGTCATCGCCGGCCATCCGCCGCCGTGCTGGAAGTCTGCGAAAGTCGCCTTCGTCGGAGCGAAGGTGTTGGTCTCGTGCAGGAAGCCGCCGACGGCGATACGTGTCATCAACTCAAGTCCAGGCAATTGAAAGTGCGCGACGTTAGCCCTGCCGCTGAGGCGAGAGCAAGGTGGGAAGCAATCGCGCCGTGCATGGCGTCAAGCTGTTTTGGGAATGCTTGCCGCAATCGCCGTCATGCGAGGGGGAGAGACTAAGCGCTCGCCGCCACACCCTCCGACACCGGCCGGAAATTCGCAAAGTCCCAGCCGCGGCCGGGCGCTGCCTCGAGCAAGGCTCTGGTGTAAGCCTCCTTCGGATGCGTCAGCACTTCGGCGGCCGGGCCCTGCTCGACGACACGGCCGTGCTGCATCACCACGACCTCGTCGCAAATCTGTGCTGCGACGCGCAGATCGTGGGTGATGAACAGGATCGCGATGCCGAGCCGCTTCTGTATCTCGTCGAACAGTTCCAGCACTTGCGCCTGCACGGAGACGTCGAGCGCCGAGACCGCTTCGTCCGCCACCAGCACGTCGGGATCGAGCGCGAGCGCGCGGGCGATGGCGATACGCTGGCGCTGACCGCCGGAGAACTGGTGCGGATAGCGCGAGACCGCATCGACCGGCAGGCCGACCAGCTCGAGCAACTCGCGGGCACGCTTCATTGCGTCGGCATGCGACACGCCGTAATTGATCGGGCCTTCCGCGATGCTTTCGCCGACGGTGACGCGCGGGTTGAGGGAGCGGTAGGGATCCTGGAATACGATCTGGATCTTCTTCCGATGCGGCTGCAACAGCCGCCGCGAGATGTCCGAGATCTCGCGGCCGGAAAGGCGCACGCCGCCGGAGGTCGGATCGATCAGGCGCACGATGCAGCGCGCCACCGTCGACTTGCCCGAGCCGCTCTCGCCGACGATGCCGAGCGTGCGGCCCTTGCGCAGCGTCAGCGTGACCTTGTCGGCGGCGACGACTTCGCGGCCCTTACCGAAGAACGCGCGCTCGCGGTAGACCTTGCCGAGCTCATTGGCCTCCAGCACCACCGGTTCCTTGGTCTCAGGCCGTGCCGCGCGCGGCACCAGGCTCGGCACCGCGGAGAGCAGGTTGCGGGTGTACTCCATGGTCGGATTGCGCAGGATGGAATCGAGTGTGCCGGTCTCGACCAATCGGCCCTGCCGCATCACCGCGACGCGGTCGGCGATCTCGGCGACCACGCCCATGTCATGGGTAATGAACAGCACGGCGGTTCCGTGATCGCGCTGGAGGTCGCGGATCAGGGTCAAAATCTGCTTCTGCGTTGTGACGTCGAGCGCGGTGGTCGGCTCGTCGGCAATGAGCAGCTTCGGTTCGAGCACGAGCGCCATCGCAATCATGATGCGCTGGCGCTGACCGCCGGAGAGTCGGTGAGGGTAGGAGGCAAAGATGCGCTCGACCTGGGGCAGGCGCACCTGCTCCATCATGTCGAGGATGCGCTTCTTCCGCGCCTTCGCGTCGAGATTGGTGTGCGCGCGCAGGACTTCGTCGATCTGGCGGCCGACCGGCACCACCGGATTGAGCGCCGTCATCGGCTCTTGAAAAATCATCGCCATCCGCGTCGCGCGCAGCTGGCGCAGGCGGCGGTCGGTCGCGGTGAGCAGCTCTTCGCCGACCAGCTTGACGCTGCCGCCGGTGGGCACCAGCGTGCCCTTCGGCAGCAGGCCCATCGTGGTGAGCGAGGTCACCGACTTGCCCGAGCCGCTTTCGCCGACAAGGCACAGCGTCTCGCGCTCATGGACCTGGATCGAGATGCCGTCGATAATCTTCGGCCCATTGGGCTTCTTGCCGACGGAGACGGCGAGGTGGTTGATGTCGAGGATCGGGTTGGTCATCACTTGCCTTCCCGCTGCTTCATGCGCGGATCGAGTGCGTCGCGGGCGGCGTCGCCGATCAAATTGATGCTGAGGATCGCGATCGAGAGCAGCAGGCCCGGCCAGAAGATCAGCGTCGGCTTGAGCTGGAAATACTGACGGCCCTCGGCCATGATGTTGCCCCAGGTCGGCGTCTCCGGCGAGATGCCGGCGCCGAGGAAGGAGAGGATCGCTTCGGTGAGGATCGCGGAGGCACAGACGTAACTGCCCTGCACGATCAGAGGTGCGATCGTGTTCGGCATCAAATGCCGCCACATGATCTTTGGCAGGGACGAGCCGACCGAGATCGCCGCTTCAACATAGGGCTCTTCGCGCGCCGACAGCACGACCGAGCGCACCAGGCGTGCCACGCGCGGAACTTCGGGGATCGTGATCGCGATCAGCACGGTCCAGAGGCTGGCGCCGGACAGCGACACCACGGCGATTGCCAGCAGGATGCTCGGCATCGCCATCAGGCCGTCCATGATCCGCATCATGACGGAATCGACCAGCTTGAAGAAGCCGGAGACGAGGCCGATCGCCAGCCCAATGACGATCGACATGATCGCCGAGCCGATGCCGATCAGAAGCGAGATGCGCCCGCCATACATGACGCGCGACAGCAGGTCGCGGCCATAGGCGTCGGTGCCGAGCAGGAATTGCGCTGAAGAGGGCTTCAGCCGCTGCGAGGGCGCGAGCTGGATCGGATCATGCGGCGCGATCAACGGCGCCAGGATCGAGATCAGCACAATCAATGCAAGGCAGACGGTCGCTGCCGCGATGATCGGCGTCGAGGTGAGGAATCCGAAGCGCGGCCGCAGCGGCGACGTGATCGGAATGGACGACTGGGGAAGGGTATCGACCGACATTTTTGTTGCCATCCTTGCCTCAGTACCGGATCCGGGGATCGAGCAGCGTGTAGGCGACGTCGATCAGGAGATTGACCACGACATAGATCAACGACGTCAGCAAAATCATCGCCTGGATCACCGGATAGTCGCGCGCCAGCACCGCATCCACCGTGAGGCGGCCGATGCCGGGAATGTTGAACACGCTCTCGGTGACCACGACCCCGGAGATCAAAAGCGCAAAGCCGGTACCGATCACCGTGATCACGGGCACGGCCGCGTTGCGCAGCGCGTGGCGCATCATCACGGCGACCTCGTTGATGCCTTTTGCGCGCGCGGTGCGGACGTAGTCCTCGCCGAGCACGTCGAGCATCGCCGCGCGCGTCATGCGCGCGATCAGCGCGATGTAGATGAAGGACAGCGCGCAGGTCGGCAGGATGATGCGCTCGAAGAACGGTCCAAAACCGTTCGAGATGCTGCGGAAGCCCTGCACCGGCACCCAGCGCAGGTCGATGGCGAAGACTTCGATCAGGATGTAGCCGACCACGAACACCGGCACCGAGAAGCCGAGCACGGACAGGCCCATCACGAAGCGGTCGATCCAGGTGCCGTGCTTCCACGCCGCGATGACGCCCAGGGGAACAGCGACAATGACGGCGAGAACGATGGTCGATAGCGCGATCGAGATCGACGGTTCGACGCGCTGGCCGATCATCTTCATGACGGGCAGGTTGGAGATCAGTGAAGTCCCGAGATCGCCGTGCAGCAGCTTGTTCAGCCAGGTGATGAACTGCACGATCAGCGGCTCGTTCAGGCCCAGTGAGGTGCGGATGCGCTCGAGCCGTTCCGGCGTGGCGTTGTCGCCGGCGAGAATTGCCGCGGGATCGCCCGGGGTGAGGCGAAGCAGGAGGAACACGAACAGCGCCACCACGCCCATCACGGGCACGGCGGCGAGAATTCGGCGAAGGAGATATCCGAGCAAGTTGGATCCCGTCAGATTAGAGTCAAATCAGAGGCCGCGGCTGCAGCCAGGGTTCTGCCATCAGCCTAACATTTCAGCAATTCCCGTGCCATCCGGACCACAGTTTTTGCAGTGCGGTCACCCTGTTTTGGCGATTTGGCTCAGTTTTGGTGAGCTGGCGCGCGTTGTCACTCCAGAGTCGCGAGCAGCCCCGCCATCAGCCGGCCGCGTTCGGCCAGGCTCTCGACCTCGATATACTCTTCGAGCGTGTGGCCGTTGCCGCCACGCACGCCCAGGCCGTCGAGAGTCGGGATCCCCATAGAGCCCGTGAAATTGCCGTCGGAGCCGCCGCCGGAACTCGCATGCGGCAGTTCTGCGCCGAGCGACTTGGCGATACCGCGCGCCTTTTCGTAAAGCGCCATGGTGCCGGCATCAGGCTCCCACACCGGACGTGTCACGCCGCGCGTCACCTTGAATGCGACATCATTGGCTGTACCGGAGAGCGCCAGCATCCTCTCGACGCCGCGATCGAGGTCGGCCTGGCGCTTGGCCATCGACAGCGCCTCGCCGGTGGCGGTCGTGGCAACGCAATTGACCCATTGTCCGCCATGCACGACGCCGACCGAAAAGGTGCAGTCCTCGCTCGTCATCGCGTCGATGGCGAGGATTTGCCGCGCCATCTCGCGAATAGCCGAGCGGCCCGCCGACAAGGTCGCGCCGGCGTGGCTCGGCCGGCCCGTCGCCTCGAGATTGAAGCGCGCGATGGGGTAACGTCCGGTGGTGACGCCGTTGTCGGCGCGGCCGGGCTCGGGCACCAGCACGTATTTATTGCGCGCGGCCTCCGCCTCGATGATATCCCGCGTGGAGGGTGTGCCGACTTCCTCGTCGGGCGTGAACAGCACGGTGATCGGCAGCGGCGTCGTGAACGCGGCGCGGGCTAGTTGGCGGATCGCTTCCAGCGAAAGATAGTTGCCGCCCTTCATGTCGTAGATGCCGGGCCCGTAGCACTTGCTGCCCTCGCGGCGCCATTTCAGCTTCTCGATGGTGCCAACGGGGTGGACGGTATCCATGTGTCCGGCAATCAGGATGCCCGGTTCGCCCTGCTTCGGATGCGGAAAGCGTGCGCGGATCACGCCTCCATAGCCTTGGCGGCCGGCGATGCGCTCGATCGTCGCACCCATGATCGCCATCTCCCGCGCTGCGATATCGAGCATGCGATTCACGGCGCCCGCGTCCCAGGTCGGGCTTTCGCATTCCACCCAGCCGCGCAGGCCCTGGAGCATCGCTTCGGGATCAAAGGGGAGATTGGCTGGATTCATCTCAATGTCTCTCAAGCTTCGGAAGATGGAACGCGCATTGCATCGGCGGGGCGAGACAAGCGGAAAGTGTTGTAGAGCCAAACCGATCCTTGTGGAGCCCGTGCGCGCGCCGCTTGGGCTTGCAGCGAAACCGGATTGACGCGCTCGGCACTGTCTGCAAGTCTCGGAAAGATAAAGGCATTGCATGAGGTTGGTTCGCCTAAAGAACGAACCGGATGCTCAACCAATAACCTGCCTTTGAACAGTTTCACGTCAGGAGAAATTTTTATGTTTAAGTTGATGCGCCGGGGGGCTCGCGCGTTCGCCTCCAAACTTGCGCTGTCGGTCGTCGCGCTTTCGACCGCGCTGGCTTCGCCGGCGCTTGCGGCCGGCAAGACCATCACGGCGGTGATGCATTCGGATCTGCGCATCATCGATCCGATCTTCACCACGGCCTACATCACGCGTGACCATGGCTACATGATCTATGACACGCTGGTGGCGCCCGATTCGAACTTCAAAATCCAGCCGCAGATGGCGGACTGGAAGATCTCCGACGACAAGCTCACCTACACCTTCACGCTGCGCGACGGCTTGAAGTGGCATGACGGTGCGCCGGTCACGGCGGAAGACTGCGTTGCCTCGCTCAAGCGCTGGGCCGCTGTTGACGGCATGGGCCAGAAGCTGCTCGACTTCACCGCGAGCATCGAGGCGACCGATGCCAAGACCATCACGCTGAAGCTGAAGGAGCCCTACGGCCTCGTGCTCGACTCGATCGGCAAGCCGTCCTCCCGCGTTGCCTTCATGATGCCGAAGCGCCTCGCCGAGACGCCGCCGGACAAGCAGATCCCCGAGCAGATCGGCTCGGGTCCTTTCAAGTTCGTGCAGTCGGAATTCCAGCCGGGCGTCAAGGCGGTCTACGTCAAGAACACCGACTACGTGCCGCGCAAGGAGCCGTCGAGCTGGACCTCTGGCGGCAAGGTGGTGAAGGTCGACCGCGTCGAGTGGATCACCATGCCGGACTCGCAGACCGCGGTGAACGCGTTGCAGTCGGGCGACATCGATTTCATGGAGAATCTGCCCTACGACCTGCTGCCGTTGCTGGAGGCGAACAAGGAGATCACGCTCGAGGTCTCGAACAAGTTCGGTTTCCAGACGCTCGGCCGGATGAACTTCCTTTATCCGCCGTTTGATAATGTCAAAGTGCGCCGTGCTGCCTTTCTGGCGATAAACCAGAAGGACGTTCTCGACGCGCTCGTCGGCAACGCCAAATATCAGAAGATCTGCGGCGCCTTCTTCGTGTGCGATACGCCATTCGCGACCGAGGTCGGTGCCGAGACCTTGATCAAGGGCAACGGCATGGCGGAAGCCAAGAAGGCGCTCGCCGAGTCCGGCTATGACGGCACCCCGGTCGTGATCATGGCGCCCGGTGACGTCACGACGCTGAAGGCACAGCCGATCGTTGCGGCTCAGTTGCTGCGCGAGGCCGGCTTCAAGGTCGACCTGCAAGCGACCGATTGGCAGACGGTGGTGAGCCGCCGCGCCAGCCAGAAGCCGCCGAAGGAGGGCGGCTGGAACATGTTTTTCACGAACTGGGTCGCGGCCGACGTCTCCAATCCGATCGCCAATCTCTCGATCGGCGGCCAGGGCAAGAAGGGCGGCTGGTTCGGCTGGGCGGAAGACGCCAAGATCGAGCAGCTAAAGGACGCTTTCGTCCGCGCGCCCTCGCTCGACGAGCAGAAGAAGATCGCGGCGGACATCCAGAAGGAAGCCTATGAGCAGGTGATCTACATCCCGCTGGGGCAGTATCTCCTGCCGAGCGGCTGGCGTAAATCGCTGACCGGCGTGCTCGACGGTCCCGCGACCCCGCTGTTCTGGAACATCGACAAGTCGGAGTAAGGCGAAGGCGCCTCCTCGGCACATTTCGTCCGGATCATCATGCGGCGCCGCTGTCATCAGCGGCGCCGTTTTCTTTCGTCGATCTTGCGCAAGCTGAGAAGGCGGACATTTTCAAAATCTTCTAGTTTCCAATCATTGCTATTTGTTTCTGCTCTGAAGTAGATGTGTCGTTCTCGCGCATCACCTTCCTTCCTCCATTTGATTCCCGTGCCGATCGATTTTGCATTCCAGGCGATGGCCGAACGGTCCGATCGCACGCCGGCGCGATGGCGCCTGCCATTTCTGCGTTGGCTCGACGGCGTCGAGGCGGGCTGGGCCGTGCCGCTTCTCATCGCTTGCTTCGTTGCGATCTGGACGCTCTATCTCGCCGTCGCCTATGCCGGCGGCGGCCTGCATCCTGATACGCTGGAGGCCTGGACGCTGGGGCGACATTTCGCGTGGGGTTATGACAAGCACCCGCCGTTGACCGGCTGGGTTGCCGCGAGCTGGACCTCCGTCTTTCCGCTCAGCGACTGGTCGCTGCAATTGATGGCGATGGCCAATGCCGGGCTCGCGTTGGTCTTCGTCGATCTGGTCGCGCGTCAATTCGTGAGCGGGCATAAGCGTATCCTGGTGCTCTTGCTCCTGATGCTGACGCCGGCCTATCAATTCCACGCCCAACGCTTCAACGCCAATGCCGTGCTGCTCGCAACCTAGCCGCTGGCGACCTGGTGCTTCCTGCGCGCGTTCGAGACGCGCGCGCCACTGTGGGCCGTCGCGGTGGGATGGACGACGGCGCTGGCAATGGTCGGCAAATATTATTCGATCTTCCTGATCGCGAGCTTCGCGTTTGCCGCGCTGGCGCATCCGGCGCGACGTGCCTATTTCACGTCGGCTTCGCCCTGGATCTCGGTGGTTGTCGGGCTTGCTGCTCTGTCACCGCATCTTTATTGGCTCGCGACGACGGGGGCGTCGACCTTCGCCTATGCGCTGAACCATGCCAACGGCAATGCTGCGAGCTCGCTCGGTGAGGTCAGGAACTTCCTGCTGGGGCTGGCGGCGGCGATGAGTGCGTCGGTCGTGCTCTGGGTCCTGATCGCCGGTACGCGGCTGAAGCAGTTTCCGGCCGATTTCGCCGCGATGAATCCGGGCCTGCGGCTTCTCTTTTATGTTGCCATCGGCACGATTGCGCTGCCGGTCCTGATCTCGCTGGTGATCGGCACCGATCTGCCGTCGCTGTGGGCGTTGCAGGGGTTGTTCCTGTTCGCCGTTCTCGTGGTCTGCGGCACAAGCTACCCGATCCAGCGCTTCTACACCGTCAACCTCACCGTGATCGTGGCCGGCGTCGCGCTCGCGGCCGTCCTCGTCGCTGCGCCGATCCATGCCGTCTATCGCAACGATCACGGTTACGAGGAGGGGCGCAATCTTTACGCGCAGGCAGCCAGCGAACTGACACGCCAGTGGCGCGAACTGACCGGCGAGCCGCTCGCCGCCGTCAGTGGCGACGATTCGCTGGCCTTCGCGACGGCGTTCTACAGCCCGGACCACCCGCACTACGCGCGGCCGTTCGCGTATCAAGATGCCTCGGGCTTGCCGCGCAAGACGACGCTGGACCGCGGCTGGGCCGCGCTCTGTTTCCGCGATCAGGATGATTGCAGCCGGTGGATGGAGTTGGTGTCCGGGCGCGCCGGGCACTTCGTCAGGCGGGAGTTCACCGCGCAGGCGCAGCTATGGGGCCGGCCCGGTCTCTCGCGGGAAGTGATAGTGATGATGGTGCCGCCCCGTGGAACGCCCGAGAGCGCCGCAGACGATTTCAGCGCCAGCAGACGCGCGGCGGAACAGGCGTCGCGCTCAGCAGTGGCTGTCGCGGACCCGCTCGAGCCCTTCGCTCGCGAATGGTACGGTAAAGGCGGGCTTCTCGGCGTTCGACGGCGTGCGTTCCGTCTTGGCTCGCTCCGCGGCATCGTGGTCTTTACGGTGTTCCGGTTCCATGGAGCAGCCTTTCAAATTGCTGCAGTACAACATCGAGAGCGCCGCGAAGTTCCTCACGCGATAGAGCGATGATGCGGCTTAAACAGCCGTCCCTTTTCCACCACCAGCACGATCGCGAGAGCTGCGAGTGACGACACGAAGAAGCCGACCGAGAACGGCATCAGCGTGCCGTCGAAACTTTGTCCGATCGCCATGCCGACGACGATGCCGATCAACGTCGTGATCGAGCCGTAGAGCGAGGACGCCGTGCCGGCGATGTGGCCCTGCGGCTCCATCGCGAGTGCGGTGAAGTTGGCGACCATCATGCCGAACGAGAACATCATCAGCGCCGAGAGCACCATGAATACGGGAAGCGGCAGCATGCCGAGGCTTTCCGTCAGCAGCATCACAGCCGCGACCGCGGTGTAAAGCGTCAGCGCGCCGTGCGAGATCACGCGCATGCCGAGGGTCCCGACCAGCTTTGCATTGAGGAAGCCGGCAATGGCCGTACCGGCCGCGATCGCAGCGAAGGCGATCGGGAAGTAATGGCCGAGGTGATAGATGCCGGTGAAGACCTGCTGGGCCGAGAAGACATAGGCAAATAGCGCGCCTATGACGCTGCCGGCAGCCGTCGCATAGCCGATGGTTGGCGGTTGGTCACAGTCTGCCGGAACGCCGAGAGCACGTCGGCAGGCGCCAGCGATCTGCGTTCGGACTCTGGAAGGGTTTCAGGCAGTCGCAGCACGCTCCATGCGAGCGCGAGCAGGCCGTAGAGCATGAGCACGACGAAGATGCCGCGCCACGCCGTCACCAGCAGAACCGCCTGACCGAACGAGGGCGCGATCACGGGCACCGCGATGAACACCATCATGGCGAGCGACATCACGCTCGCCATCCGGCGGCCGACATAGCAGTCGCGCACGATCGAGGTTGCGATCACGCGCGTTGCCGAGGTGCCGAGCCCTTGCAGCGCACGCGCCAGCAGCAGCGTCTCGAACGAAGGCGCCGCGACCGCCAGCACGCTCGCCACCGCATAGACCGCCATGCCGCCGAGCAGCACTGGGCGGCGCCCGAAGCGGTCCGACAATGGGCCCATGACGAACTGGCCGGCGCCGAAGCCGATCAGGAAGGTCGACAGCACCAACTGAAGATGGTTGGCGACGGGGATATCGAAGGCTGCCCCGATATTGGGCAGCGCCGGGAGCATCATGTCCATCGCAAGCGGATTCAGCGCCATGATCGACGCGATCACGATGACGAATTCGGGAAAATCCATCGGACGATGTCCCGCGGACACCCAATCGTCGGCATTGACGTCGGACAAGGAAGCTCACCTCTGATTTCAGAGGCTTTATCTAACGCCCATGCTGCATTGCACAAGCTATGTTTCGGGATGGCTGGCAGGCAGAGCCGGAACGGCACCTGCGAGTGCACGATGATTGCGTCATCGCCTGCACGCTGAAGGATTGAACGCGGGAGGTCGGCATGAGTGCATCTTGTGGATCATGCTGCTGCACGTTCGCGCCGTCAGCTCTCGTGGTGCGGGCAGCCGGGGTCGAACCGGCACAGCGCTTGCGCGCCGAGGGATTTTAAGTCCCTTGCGTCTACCAATTCCGCCATGCCCGCTTGATCCAAAGAGATCAAACACTTAAGTCCCTTCCGGCCGTCTGGAATTGGCGCCTGGTGGGCCGGTTGGGCGGTTCTTCCTTAAGCGAGCCGGCCGCACAAGGCAAAGCCTCAATGCGGACATCTGTTGCTGCTTTAGGCATTCTCAATCCACTGGGACTATTCATCCGGCATGTCAGCTTTGATCCAACATCGCCTGCGCGCGTGCTGCATGGCCGTCGCACTGGTCGCGGCCGGCTTGGCGCTGTCTGGTTGTGCCGGCATGAGCGAGACGGTCGCCCCGGCCTTTGCCGATCCCGCCAAATACGAACTGTACGAGTGCAAGCAGCTCGAGTCGGAGCGCAAGACGCTCGCCACCCGCACCGCGGACTTGCAGAGGCTGATGGACAAGGCGCAGACGGGCACCGGCGGCGCCGTCGTGTCAGAACTCGCCTATCGCAACGAATACATCTCGGTGCGCGGGCAGGCGCAGCTAGCCGAAGACGCCTGGCGTCGCAACAAATGCCGGGAAACGCCGCCCGAGGCGACACCGGCTGCGGCGCCCGCGCCTGGCGCCAAGCCTGCCCCGAAATCCGCAAGATCGGTGCGCTGAGACATCGCGCCGACGGCGCCTCGCATCAGGGACGCCAGTCGTAGATCCAGTCCTGCCGCGCCAGCATGCGGTCGGGGCCGAGCGTGCGGATCGCAAGATCGCGTGCGAACGCGAGCGGCCCACTGAAATGATAGATGCGGCCCTGCTGCCGCGCCGTCCGCTGCACCCGCCGCACGCGCGTCTGGCGCGCACGGCCGTATTGTCTCAGTGCAGCAGCGATGCCCGCGGTGCTCTCGGCGGTCTCAAGGGTCAAATGCTGCGCGAGCACGGCGGCATCCTCGATCGCCATGCCGGCGCCCTGGGCCGCAAACGGCAGCATCGCATGCACGGCGTCGCCGAGCAGTGCGACCGGGCCTTTGCTCCAGGGGCAGTCGTCAGGCACGCCGAACAGCGCCCATTTCTGCCAGCGATCGACCGTGGCGAGCATCATCCGCGCCGCCGCCGGCCAGCGCCGCGCGCCGAAGGCCTCCATCACCTCCAGGGGATCGCCGGGCGTGCTCCAGCCCGGCCTGTTCCAGGTGCCCGGCAGCACCGCGACCACGTTGATCTGGCGTCCGCCTGCGATCGGGTAGGCGACGAGATGGGCGTTCGGGCCCATCCAGAGCTGGACCCGGCGCGCGGTGTAGTCCTTCGGCAGTTGCGTGGCATCGAGCGTGCCGCGCCAGGCGATCAACCCGGAGAAGCGCGGCTGCACCTCGGGAAACAGATGCTGGCGCACCGTCGACCAGATGCCATCGGCGCCGATCAGCGCACTGGCGAGATCGCTGCGGCGGATCGTGCCGCTGCGATGGACGACCGTCAGCCCCTTGGCGTGAGGCGCGACGTCTTCGAAGGTCGCGCCGAGTTTCAGGTCGATATCGGGATGGTCGGCGACTGCGCCGGCGAGGGCGGATTGCAGGTCGGCGCGGTGCACCACCCAATAGGGGGCGCCGGCGCGCGCGGCGGCAGCTTCTCCCAGCGGCATGCGCAAAAGTTCGCCGCCGGCCCGCGCGCTCATGATCGAGACCGCCTCCGGGGTCACCGCGCGCAGCTTGAGCCGCTCGGTGAGGCCGAGCTCGACCAGCACGCGGCTGGCATTGGGGGAGAGTTGCAGACCGGCGCCGACTTCCTCGAGCCGCTCGGCCTTTTCCAGCACGACGATGCGGAAGCCGCGGGCCGCGAGCGCAAGCGCAGCCGTCAGTCCACCTATGCCGGCACCGGCAATGACAATGGTTCGGGAGAGCGCCACCCCTGACCGATGGCAGCGGTCAGGCCACCTTGTCCTTCAGGACGCATTCCGGCGGACGGGCTTCGCCCGCCTTCAGGTCGGCGGCGAAGCGGTACAGCGTCGAGCAGTAGGGACAGATGATCTCGTTGTCGTTGCCGAGGTCGAGGAAGACGTGCGGATGGTCGAACGGAGGGTTGGCGCCCACGCACATGAACTCTTGCGAGCCGATTTCGATGACGGGGACACCGGCATCGTTATGGAAGTGCGGGACGACATGGTCGGACATCGTAGTTCATCCTGGAGTGGCAATGGCAGCAGATACAATCACGACAGACGCGGCATCATTATGGCGCCGCGGACCATACTGGCGGGTCAAGATGATTGCTAGTCCAGCGGAACCGAAAGTCCGCAATTGCCCCATGCTCGTTTTGCTCATGCAAATTCGACACAATCTTGCGGCTTGAGAGAAGCCCTTCTTTCGTCGGGGACGTTGTGTCGCAACTTTGGCATACTATGTCGGTGGGCGAGCGCAATTGCGACGAAAGACGAACCGTCAAGGCATCAACGATCTCAGGACCGTCCAGGTTTTCCGCATGAAATGGCTGCGAATCAGCACAGCGTTGACCGGTATTGCGGCATGCGGCTTCATGCTCGCGCAGGTAGCACCGCATGCGCGCGAGGCCGGCGCGATTTTGGCCGCCCAGGAGGATCCCGCCGCGCTCTCCGAACTCAAGCTCGATGCGCTGCTGCGGCAAAACGATCGTCTGATTCAGAACAACATCGAGGCCGCGCTCGCATCGGGCGACGCCGATCTCGCGGACAGTTTTGTCGCGTTGGCGGGCGACCGCAACGTCGCGCTGCCTGACGACCTCCTGAGCCGCGTCAGCGACGCGGTCAAAGACGAAAATTCCACCTCGCATTTCGCAAAACGGTTTGCCACCGGGCTCGTCACCGGCAACGCGGAGGATGTTGCGAGCCTGTCGGGAACCGTGGCCGGCGATCTCTTCGTGATCGGCGACATCAGGGACGTCGTCCGCGAGGGCAAGCATCTCGCCATGGGCGAGGAGACCGATCGCCTGGTGCTGGGCCTTGCGGCCGCTGGTCTCGCGGTCACGGCCGTGACCTACGTCTCCGTCGGCGGCGCCGCGCCGGTGCGCGCCGGGCTGACGCTGGTGAAGGACGCGCGCAAAGTGGGGCGACTCGGCGAAGGACTCGCGGCATGGGCCGGCCGGTCCGCGCGCGAGGTCGTTGATACCCCGATGCTCCAGAACGCGGTTGCCTCCGGCTCGGTGCTGCGACCGGGCCAGACCGCGAGTGCAATCAAAGCCGCGTTCCGCGCCGAGAAGGCCGGCGCACTGGTTCGGCTCGGCAAGGATGTCACGCGTGTCGTCGAGAGGACCGGCACGCGCGGCGCGATGGATAGCCTGCGCATCGCCGAAGGCCCCAAGGATGTCGCACGCGCGGCCCGGCTCGCGGAAGCGCAGGGCGGCAAGACGCGCGCGATCATGAAGCTGTTCGGCCGCGGCGCGCTGCTGCTGATCGGCGGCGCGTTCAATCTCGCACTCTGGCTGTTCGGCGCGGCCCTGACGCTGTTCGGCCTGTTGTCGTCGATCAAGGCGACGACGGAGCGCCTGACCCAGGCCTGGTGCGATCGCAGACGGACGCGGCGACTTCGCCGGGCCCAAATCGCAGCCGAAGCCGCTCTGGCAAGCGCTGCCGTCACGGCCTAAGATCGACTTCTTCCCCTCAAGATTGCGGAACTGATGATGCCGAGCTTTCACAACGGCGCCGTTGAAATCGCCTATCTCGACGAAGGCGAGGGCGATCCGATCATCCTGGTGCACGGCTTTGCCTCCAGCAAGAACGTGAACTGGGTCTATCCGACCTGGGTCTCGGAGCTGCGCAAGAACGGCCGCCGCGTCATTGCGCTCGACAATCGCGGCCATGGCGAAAGCGCAAAGCTCTACGAGCCATCGCAGTACTCGATCCCCACGATGGGCGGCGACGTGCTCGCGCTAATGGATCACCTCGCCATCCCGCAGGCCGATCTCATGGGCTATTCGATGGGTGGACGGATGACGGCCTGGCTCTCCCTCAACGAGCCGCAGCGCCTGCGTTCGGCAATCCTCGGCGGCATCGGCATCGGCGGCCTGATCGAGGGCACCGGGCCCGGAGAGAACGTGGCGAAGGCATTGGAAGCGCCCTCGCTCGACGACGTCACCGATCCCGTCGGGCGCACTTTTCGTGCTTTTGCAGACCAAACCCGTTCCGACCGCAAGGCACTCGCCGCCTGCCTGCGCGGCACGCGCGACCTCATGACGAAGGACGAGGCCGCGCGGATCGATTTGCCCGTGCTGATCGCGGTTGGCAGCACCGACGACGTCGCGGGCTCGGCCAGCGCACTCGGTGCCATCATCCCGGGTTCGGAAGTGCTCGACATTCCGAACCGCGATCACATGCGTGCGGTCGGCGACAAGGTCTACAAGACCGGCGTGCTCGATTTCCTGTCACGCCGCAGCTGAGGTCTCGTCCGCCGGTTCGTCGTTGCTCAAGCGCCGCGCCAGTGCCATCAACACCACGAAGGTAGCAACCCACACCATCCGCGCGCCGTAGCGGTCGTGTGGTCCGGAAATCACGCCGCAGATGAAGGCGTTGCCGAGCAGTGCCAGCCCGACGGTTGCCGCCAGCAATGTCAGATCGTCGAGCCGGCGGTTCCTGAGCGAAAGCGCGAGCAACACGACCAGCGCCAGCATCGAGGCCAGCGCGACGGGAACGTGCAGCCAGTTGACGTCGTCGAAATTGACAGCCCAGTGCTGCTGGCGCGCCGCGCGCATCTGCGCGACCTGCGCGGGGATGTAGCGCTCGATGACGCCATAGGTGTGCGGGATCCAGCCATTGGTGCCTTCGCCGGTCGCCACATGCAGCAATTGCTGGCCCATGGCTCTCAAGGCTGCGCCGGCCTGCCACGCCGGATAGTCGGTGAGCGAATGCACGACGATGGTGCCCATCTCGTCGTTCATGCCTTCGAAGCGGCCGAGCGTGTTGAACATGCTCTTGCCCCACAGGAATTCGTCGGCGGTCGCCGGCAATTCGTTGCGATAGGGACAGAGCTTGTAGCGCTCGCGCGGGCAATGGTCGTTGAGGTAGCGCGCGACGATGCCGTCCTGCATCATGCGGCCGAACGCGACGCCGTAGCCGCCGGGGGTCCAGGCCCATTTGCCCGACAAGGCATGGTTCGCCGACACCAGCATCAGGCCGCCGGCGACGATCGTCATACTCGCTTGAGCCAATCCGGCGATCGGAAGCCGGCGCCCCAGCAACGGCCGCACCATCCAGCCGGCGACGCAGAGCCCGAGCAGCACGCCGAGCGTGGCGCTGTGGGTCGCGGCAGCAAAGGCGGTGAAGACGAACAGCGAGATTTTCTCGAGCACGGAGGTCCGCGGTCCAGCGACGACCAGCAGGAACAGCGATAGCACGGACAGCCCTGCAAAGATGTCGGTGAGCAGCATGCTGGCAAGCCAGGGCAGCGCGGTCGACAGGATCAAGAGCAGGCTGATCGCGACGAAGCGGAACGTCTGCATCAGGCCGAGCACGCGCAAGGTGAGCTGCAGCAGCCACAGCGTTGCCACCGACTGGACCGCGAGGTTGATCCAGAAACCAAAACTCTCGCCATAATGCAGATAGAGGCCGAACACGGTGGAGCGGCTCGGGACGAGATAGCCCTCGTACCAGCGCGCCAGATAGCCGCCGGTATCCCATTGCAACAGCGGATAGCCGTTCCAGAACGCCGGTGCGATCATCATGAGCGGCAGGGCCATCGCGGCCAACCGCAGCCAGAATGAGCCCGCGGCCCCCGCGCGCAAATGATCGGTGGTGGTGGTGGTCAAATCCGCTCCGTCCTCGCGCGGACCATGCCCGCAATCACCGTTGAGGCGGAATTCACCAATAGTTTGACGCCGCCCGGCTTGAATTTGGCGAAACCCTGACCATTTTGAGCCGACCTTGCCGCTTGGGGCGTCAGAATAAGTAGTTGTGATTCAACGCGTTGGCATACTTTCGCGGGACAACGCACTGTTCACTCTCAGGCAAGCCCGTCGGGACTTTGTCGCCTAGACTGTGTTATAGAGCCAGCAAAACTAGCCAATTCGAAAGAACAGATCCCATGGCAGTGCATCAGGTCAATCCGGGAGGGAAGCTCGCAACGCTTGATCCGATCTGGGATCGGATCCGCGGCGAAGCTGAGGACATCGTCCACCGCGAGCCGGAGCTTGCGACCTTCATCTATTCGACGGTGCTGCATCACAGCCGCCTGGAAGATGCGGTGATCCATCGTGTCGCCGACCGGCTCGATCACTCCGCGCTGTCGGGCGATCTCGTGCGCCAGACCTATGACGAGGCGCTGCGCGACGATCCCGATCTCGGCAACGCCTTCCGCGCCGACCTCGTCGCCGTCTACGACCGCGACCCCGCGACCTCGCGCTTCATCGATCCCTTGCTCTACTTCAAGGGCTTTCACGCCATCCAGACCCATCGCCTCGCGCACTGGCTCTGGCTGAAGGGCCGCAAGGATTTTGCCTATTATCTCCAGAGCCGCGCGTCTGCGGTGTTCCAGACCGACATCAATCCTGCCGCGCGCATCGGCCGCGGCATCTTCCTCGACCACGCCACCGGCTTCGTCTGCGGTGAGACTGCCGTGATCGAGGACGACGTCTCGATCCTGCACGGCGTCACGCTCGGCGGCACCGGCAAGGAGAACGAGGACCGCCATCCGAAAATCCGTCACGGCGTCCTGATCGGCGCCGGCGCAAAAATCCTCGGCAACATCGAGATCGGCCATTGCGCGCGCATCGCGGCCGGCTCGGTCGTGGTCAAGCCCGTGCCGCACAACGTCACGGTCGCGGGCGTGCCCGCCAAGGTCGTCGGCGAAGCCGGCTGCGCCGAGCCGTCGCGCACCATGGATCAGATGATCAACGCCATGGGACTCTGAGATGGGACTCTGAGACGGGACTTTGAGCTTGTCAGAAGGGTCGGATTTTCCGGCCCTTTGGTCCCCAAATTCTTTGGCAATTCATGCTGGCGGTTGGTCTCGTCTCGTCCTAAAACCCCGCCAACCCAGATTTCGATTGGAGACTTACCGTGGACGTCAAGGAAGTTAGGAAGCTCGACGCGTACTTGAAGCGCGTATTCGGCAATTCCAAGATCCGCGTCGTGCCGCGGCCGAAGAAGGATGATTCCGCCGAGGTTTATATCGGCGAGGAATTCATCGGCGTGCTCTTCGTCGACGACGAGGACGACGATCGCTCGTTCCAATTCCAGATGGCGATCCTCGAGGACGATCTCGTCGATCAGGAATAATCGTCACCACGAGTGTTAGAGCCGCGGCCCGCGCAACTGCGCGGTGAGCCGGTCCATCGCTTCCGCCGCATCGCGCCATTGCGAGAGCCAACTCCGCGGAAAGCGGAAGGTGAGGTCGGCGCCGCCGACGCGGCGTTCGGAGAGGCACATGCCGGGCGTCGCTGCATCGCGCGTACAGCGCGCGGTCAGCGCAGGACTTGCAGCAGAATAGAAATCCTCGCTGCCGTAAGGCGTATCGGCGCGGAACATCCGCATCGTCAGCCCGTCCGCGGGCATCGCCGCAGCCTGGTCGAGATAGCGCGGATATATCGTGGCGGTGCGCTGCTCGGGCGAGAGCGCATCGCGATGCGCGGCGATCGACAGGAAGATGCGGTCGATCGGCTGCATTGCCGCATCCACGCTATCGGCGGTGACGTGCTTCGGCGCGCCCGGCGGTTCCAGCGAAGGGTACAGGAAGTCGAGATCGATCCGCTCCTGCGGCCCGGAGTGGCGCTGGATCTTCATGCGGATCGCTGTCATCGGCAGGTTGAACAGCGTGCCACCGACGCTCACCGGCAGCTTGTCCGGGGCGTTCGCGCCGCTCGGGCCCCAGGTCGGCCACAGCAAATAGGCGACGAGCGCGACCGCGCACACCGCGGCCGCGCCGCCGAGCACGATCGGGACGACGTGTGCCCGGGTGCGCGTCCGGGGAGACTGAGGGGAGGTTGCCGAAAACACCGTCATGAGCCGCGCGAATGAGTCCGAAGTCGGCCGATGGCCGACGAATCAGCCGCGAATATGCCACGCGGCGGCGATTTCGCGGAGCGTTCGCCGGCTGCGGGAAAGGGAGAGGGGCCTGCGCGGGATGGCCGGCGGCGTTAACCTTCCCTTAAGGATAATGTAGCGTTAACCAGCCCTATTTGTCACAGGAAGACTCCGGCGTTGCGTAAGGGCGGACCGTTCCGATGACACCTGAAGCTCTCAATACTTTCTTCTCCATCTTCATCGGTTTTGCGCTCGCGGGCGCGCTCGTGAGCGGATACCAGGCGGTCGCACAGCGGCCTGCCGGCTTCGGCCTGCTGCAGGACGGCGTGGCGCCGAAGACCTTCGCGGCGGTTCCGTTCCTGGTGTTCGCGGCGCCCTTCATCATCATGCGCAACACCCTGCGCGGCATGCAGGTGGAAAGCCGCCGAGTCGAGTTCGTGATGATGGCGACCGTCATCGCCGGCTTCTGGAGCATGATGAGCGGCACCTTCTTCCTGATGACGCTGCGCGCAGCCGGCGTTCTGGTCTGATGCGCGCGCTTTAAGAGCTGCCGGCGCGGCGGCCCTTTGCGTCGAGGCCTCCGTTTCGCTATGCCAGTCTTTGCGTGACAGGAGACCCTCATGGCGATCTACGAGCTCGACGGGCAGGCGCCCGACCTTCCCGCCGACGGCAATTACTACATCGCGGAGACCGCCACCGTGATCGGCCGCGTGCGGCTGAAGCCGGGTGCGAGCGTCTGGTTCGGTGCCGTGCTGCGCGGCGACAATGAGTGGATCGAGATCGGCGAGGGTGCCAACGTACAGGACGGCTCGACCTGCCACACCGATCTCGGCTTTCCCCTCGTCATCGGCAGCAACTGCACGGTCGGCCACAATGTCATCCTGCACGGCTGCACCATCGAGGAGGGCGCGCTCATCGGCATGGGCTCGATCGTGATGAACGGCGCCAGGATCGGCCGCAACAGCATCGTTGGCGCCGGGTCCGTCATCACCGAGGGCAAGGAATTCCCCGAACGGTCCCTGATCATCGGCTCGCCGGCGCGCGTGATCCGCACGCTCGACGACAGCCAGGTCCAGAAGATGGGGAGCGCAGCCAGATTCTATGCCGCAAACGGTCCTCGGTTCGCCAAGGGCCTGAAACGGATCGGCTGAGATGCACGCAGGCCGTGCGCGGCCGGCATTTGGTTTCGTACCGTAGAAACACCCGCGCGTCAGCTTCCCTCGGACTCGCTCGCTTCGATCGCTCCGGCGACCTTCTCGTGCCCGGCGGCCCACAACGCATGCTCGTTGCTGCCGTCCTGGTACGGATTGGCTTCTGCCGGAATGTTCTCGCGCGCGGCACGTTCGCCCTCTGCAAGAGGATCGCGATCCGTCATCGTGATTTCGCCTGTCTGTTTTGCCGCGTCGAACGCGTTTGGCTTGGGCATGATCGTGCCTGCCTTGCCGCTTTCAAGTTGATGCAACGGCCTTTGTTCCGGAACCGGCCTTGGCTGCGGCCGTTGACCGGCGAAGGAGAGTTTCCGATGGCCAGATTGTCCACAGTCCTCCTCAAGACCGTCCTCGTGATCTTTGTCCTTGCGGCGATGCCGGCCGTATCGTTCGCGCAAGCGACCGGCGGCGCAACCGGCTCCGCTGGATCGACCGGCACGGGTAGTGGTGGTGTCTCAAACTCTCCCGCCTCGCCACCCGGCACCAACAGCCTGGGTACGGCGCAATCATCTGGTGGTTCGCCCGGCGTCACCACCGGCACCGGCACAGGCGCAGGTGAGGCTGATGCCACCGTCAACACCGAGAACCGGCTGCTCGACAAGAAGCTCAAGAGCATCTGCCGCGGCTGCTGATGCTCGCGCGGAAGTGAGGCAGTATAGCTGTCCGGAATGCCCAAGGGACGCTAGCTTGGTCCTGCTTTGAGGCGTGGAGCGTGTCCACGCGGAGGATCGAGTGATGTTACGCAAGATGATGATGGCGGCGCTGGCCGTCGCGATAGTCGGGCTGTCGGCCCCAGAGGCGGCCCAGGCGCGCGGCGGTTTCGGTCACGGTGGCGGCGGCTGGGGCCACGGCGGCGGTTGGGGCCATGGCGGTGGCTGGGGTCATGGCGGCGGCTGGCGTGGCGGCGGCTTCTGGCCGGGAATCGCGATCGGGGCGGGTATCGCCGGAGCCGGCTACTACGGCGGCTATTACGGCTACGGCCAACCCTATTACGGCAATCCGTATTACTATGGTACCGGCTACGACGATGGTGGCTATGGCGGCTGCTACGTCGTGCGCAAGCGCGTCATGACGCCGTCAGGCTGGCGTATCCGCCGTGTGGATGTCTGCGAATAGGCGCTGTACCCATCAAAAAACAAGGTCGTCGACGCAGTATACCGTCAACGACCTTGCCAGCCCCGGACATTGAAATCGGCTCACGCCATCCGGTAACGGCTAGCATCGCTCAGATTCATACTGGCGAATGTGATCCAGTTCACAAGTCAAAAAATTTAAAGCTGCGTCGCGAGCAGCTCAGCCGCGCGAGCGCTTGCGCGCGCTGGCGTGGACGCGCTGCCGCACCGGTTTCCTGCGGGTAACCGAGGGGGTCTCCACCTCGGTCGTCCGGACGCTGGCAAAGGACTGCCGCAGGCCGTCGATCGACTCGTTCAGCGTTGCGACCTGCTCGGACAGGCGCTTGGTGTCGGCCTGCTGGAATGCGAGCAACCGCTTCACCGTCTGGAGCTGGTCCTGCACGACCTGGAGCTGGTCGATCGATTCCTGCTGGGTCGCCTCCAGTCCCTTGGTCTTCTCGAACAGCTGCTCGGAGGCCTGTGCGGTGCGGGCCTGAAGCTGCCGCGACGCCACCACCCGGTCGGTCTCAGGAGCTGAGCCGGTATAGGCGCGCCAGATCGCGATCGAGGTCATGCCGGCGATCAGCAGGAAGAGGGCGGCGGCGGTCAGCGCGATGGGCTGGGCACCGAGACGAAGAAGGGGGTTGGACGGTGCGTCCTCTGCGAGATCGATCATCGCTGACAAACCCAAATTGAAACTTGGTGAGTGGCGAAACCGGCAACCCTGAGATCACCGGGGTGTCCCGAAAACGTTACGTTTCGGCAAGGAATGGGACCAAAAAGAGGCTAAGAGCAAAAAAAGCCAGCAAACACAGGCCTTGAGACCTCTGAAGGTCTCATCAGTGTAGGGATCAGGGCTGAAACAGAGAAAGCGGCCCGGCATAGGTCTTCGATCGCGGCGCCGCATAGGGCCCGAGCCGGGAGGTCTTCAGCGCCAGGCGCACCAGTGATTCCGCCAAGGTCACTGCGGCGGCGACGCCGTCGATCACGGGCAGGCCGTGCGTGGCAGCGAGTTCTGCAGCGAGATCGGCCATGCCGGCGCAACCGAGCACGATGGCCTCCGCGCGGTCGTCGCGGATCGCGGCTGTGATCTCCGCGGAGATTTTTGCGAGCGCATCAGTATTGCGCTCCTCAAGCGCGAGCACCGGCACCTCGGCAGCGCGGACGCGGGCACAGCGCTCGATGAGACCGTACCTCTTAAGATTATGCTCGATCGGCACGATGGAGACACCGAGCGTCGTCACCACGGCGAAGCGCGCGGCGATCAGGCTCGCCATGTGGAAGCCCGCTTCGCCAATGCCGATCACCGGTGCCGTCGCGATCGCACGCGCGGCGTCGAGGCCGGTGTCGTCGAAGCAGGCGATGATGTGGGCGTCCGCGCCGTCGCGATCGGCGTCGCGGATGCAGCCGAGCATGCCGGGCACCGCAAAGGCCTCGTCGTAAAATCCCTCGATCGAGACCGGGCCCATCGCCGGCTGGCGCGCATCGATCAATGTGTCGGGCAGGGCGATCGCGCGCGCGGCAGCGGCGATCTTCGTCGTCATCGACGCCGTAGTGTTGGGATTGACGACGTGAAGCCGCATCAGACAAGTCCCTTGCCGGCGTCCGAGCCCTTCGCCGCCTGCCGCTTGTTGAGCATGTGGATGGTGCCGAGCGCAACCGTGATCACCGCAAACGACACCGCGGAGATGATGGTGCCGAGCGCATAGATATCCGGGTTCGTCACCGTCGTGGTAAGGCCCTGGAGATCGAGCGGCAATGTATTCACCGCGCCGATCGCCTGACTCGAGCGCGCCAGCTCGTCCCAGGACAGCGTGAATCCGAACAGACCGATGCCGATCACCGACGGCAGGATGATCGGCAGCACGACATGACGGAAGGCCTGCCACGGCGTCGCACCGAGGTCGCGTGCGGCTTCTTCGAGCCGGGGATCAAAGCGGTTGAAGATCGCGAACATGATGAGCAGGCCGAATGGCAGCGTCCAGGTCAGATGTGCGCCAAGGCCCGAGGTCAGCAGGCCCATCGAGGTTTCGAAGTTCTCGTTCCAATGCGCCTTGATCAGATCGTCGATGATGCGGAATTCAAACGAGATGCCGAGTGAGGTGATGATCGAGGGAACGATGAGGCTCGCGATCGCCGAATAGAACAAGATGCTTTGCGCCTTGAACTTCCTGCGGAACGCCATGCCGGCAGCAACCGACAGCACGACGGTAACGATCATCACGATGATGCCAAGCAGCAGCGATCGGCGAAAGGCCGCGCCGAGATCGACGATGCCGGTTCCCTGGAACAGTTTTGCGATCCAGAAGGTCGAGACGCCGTTCATCGGGAAGGTGAGGCCGCCCTGCGGCCCCTGGAACGACAGGACGTAGATCGCGATCATCGGGCCGTAGAGGAACAGCGTGTAGGCCGCGAAGAAGATCGCGAGCACGTAGAAGCTGCGCGGGCGTCCCTCCTTCATCGCCTATAGCTCCTTCTGGATGTCGACGATGCGCGACATCATGGTGATGATCAGGAAGGTGATGACGAGCAGGATCACGGCGTTTGCGGCCGCTGCCGGGAATTGCAGCGCGTTCACCCGCGTCTCGATGATCTTGCCGGCCGCCGCGATCTGCTGGCCGCCCATCACGCCGATGGTGATGAAGTCGCCCATCACGATGGTGATGACGAAGATCGAGCCGATCACGATGCCGGGTTTGGCCAGCGGGATGATGACGTTGACGAGCGTCTGGAAGCCGGTGGCGCCGGCGTCATAGGCGGCCTCGATCAGCGACTTGTCGATGCGCACCATCGAATTGAAGATCGGCACCACCATGAAGAAGGTGAAGAGGTGGACCAGCGCCAGCACCACGGAGAATTCGGAGAACAGCAGCCATTCGAGCGGCTGATTGATCGCACCGGTCTTGACCAGACCGGAATTGACCAGGCCGTTGCGCCCGAGCAGCGGGATCCAGGCGATCATGCGGATTACGTTGGAGGTCCAGAACGGGATCGTGCAGAGCAGCGACAATCCCATCTGCCAGGTCCTGGACTTGACGTGGAAGGCCAGGAAGTAGGCGACCCAGAAGCCGATGAACAGCGTGATCGCCCAGACCAGGAAGCACAGCTTCAGCGTTTTCAAATAGGTCTTGGCGATGGTGCAGAGATCGGGGAGCTGCGCGATGCAGCCCTCGAACGTGTCGGTGTAGCCGCGGCCGGAGAAGGCCGGCAGCAACTGGTATTCGTTGTAGTCCCAGAAGGAGACGATGACGACGAAGACCAGCGGGATCAAGAAGAAGGCGAGAAACACCAACATCATCGGCCCGGCCTGGAGCCAGGAGACGAAGGATGGCGACAGGCGCGCCGCTTTCGCGGCGCGCGCTGTGCCCGACCCCCGGACAAGGTCCGGGGATGCCTGTTGCAGGATGTCCTCCGATGTGTCCATCAGATTACGCCGCGATGAACTCGTTCCACTTGCGGACCATGTAGTCGTTCTCGTCCATCACCGCGTTCCAGCAGGCGACGCCGCCCATGCGGTCCTCGTAGGAGCCGCCGTCGCGCACGGCGCCGGCCTTTTCGAGCAGCGAGCCGTCGGGTGCCTTGATGTCCTTCTCGGCTGCCTTGCCTTCCATCCAGTAGGCCCACTCGTAGGCCTCCATGTGCGCTTTCGCGGTGGAGAGCACGGCGGAGTAATAGCCCTGGCGGTTGAGATAGGCGCCGGCATAGCCGGACAGGAACCAGTTGACGAACTCGTAGGCCCATTCGAGCTTGGCGCCCGACACGCCCTTGGAGACGCAGAAGCCGGAAGCCCAGGAACGATAGCCTTCCTTAAGCGGCTGGAAGGTGCAGGCGATCCCCATCGAGCGCACCTTCGTCACCGCCGGCGACCACATCGACTGGATCACGGTCTCGCCCGACGCCATCAGGTTGACGCTCTCGTTGAAGTCCTTCCAGAACGCGCGGAACTGGCCGGCCTTCTTCGCTTCGATCATCACCTTCATGGTGAGATCGATCTCTTCCTTGGTCATGTTGCCCTTGTCGGCATATTTGTATTTGCCGGAGGCTTCCACGACCATCGCGGCATCCATTATGCCGATCGAGGGGATGTTGAGGATCGAGGCCTTGCCCTTGAACTCGGGATTGAGCAGCTCGGCCCACGAGCTGATCGGTCGCTTGATCAAGTCGGGACGGACGCCGAGCGTGTCGGCGTTGTAGACGGTCGGAATCAGCGTGACGAATTCGGTCGCCGACGTCGCGAACTTCTTGGAGTCCTTGCCTTCGAGATACAGCACCTTCCAGGGCGCGGTGCCCTGGCCGCCGATCTTCTTGCCGCCGGGCGTCTGGCCCTTGGTGAAGACGGGCGTGATGTTGTCGAATTCCTTGATCTTCCTGGAATCGAGGGCAAGGATGTTGCCCGACGGCACGATCTTCTTCAGCGAGAAATATTCGGTGTCCAGCACGTCGAAGGAGTTCGGCTGGGTCATCACGCGCTTGGTGACGTCGTCGGTGGTCGCGGTGATGTATTCGATCTTGATGCCGGTGTCCTTCAGGCACTGCTTGGAGATGTCGTCGCCCTCGTTCACGGCGGTGCCGAGATAGCGCAGCACCTTCGGCTCGGCCGACATCACGTAGGGGAAGCCGGTGATTGCGCCGGAGCCGGCGGCAAGGCCGGCGAGACCAGCGGTGCTCTTCAATAGCGTGCGGCGGCTGACGCCGGTCTTTTTGGTCGTCTCGGTCATACCAGTCACTCCTCTGTTGCGCATTTTCGATCGATGAACGCTATTGCAGGCGCTGCGCCTTGGCGGGATCCCAGGTGACCAGCACGCGATCGCCCGGACGGAAAGGGCGGGCGTCGAACACGGTCTCGGGAACGTGGGCGAACAAGGCAGTGCCGTCGTCGAGCGTAAGCGAGACGGCGACATAGGAGCCCTGGTACTCGGTCTGGGTCAGCAGCGCCGGTGCGCCGAACGCACCCTCAACAAACGGCGTGATGCCGAGTTGATCGGCGCGCACGGCAATGAGTTTGCCGGCGTCGCTGAGGACGTTGTGGCCACCGATGAAGCGCGCCACGAATTCGGTGCTGGGGTGATGGAAGATGTCGCGGGCCGAGCCCTGCTGCTCGATCTTGCCCTGGTTCATCACCACGATGTGGTCGGCAAGCGCCATTGCCTCTTCCTGGCCGTGGGTGACCTGGATGAAACTGATGCCGAGCTCGCGCTGCAGCCGCTTCAGCTCGCCGCGCATCCTGACCCGCAGGAACGGATCGAGCGCGGAGAGCGGCTCGTCGAGCAAGAGGATCTGCGGCTCGGTGATCAGCGCGCGGGCGAGCGCCACGCGCTGCTGCTGGCCGCCGGAGAGCTGGGCCGGCAGTCGGCCGGCATAGGGGCTCATTGCGACCAGCTCGAGCAGTTCGCCGGCGCGCTTGTGCCTGATCGCGCGGTCGACGCCGCGCATTTTCAGGGCAAACGCAACATTGTCGAGCACGGTCAGGTGCGGAAACAGCGCGTAGGACTGGAACATCATCGCCGTACCGCGCTTGGCGGGCTCGAGGTCGGTGACGTTTTGCGGGCCAAGGATGATGTCGCCTTCGCTGACCGCCTCGTGGCCCGCGATCATGCGCAAGGTCGAAGTCTTGCCGCAGCCGGAGGGGCCGAGCAGGCAGCAATAGGTCCCTGCAGGGATCTTCAGATTGACGGTGTCGACCGCCAGCGTCGTGTCGTAACGCTTGGTGACGGCGACCAGTTCGAGAGCGGCGGGAGTGGCCATGGCGTGTCCGGGGAGAGGGCGATGCTTCGCCTCTCTCCGCAAGGTCCGTGCCAAGCGCGCTTGAATCGTCCTGGGCTGGCCGAATTGCAAAACAGTGCAGCGGAGTCAGATCGTTAGATCGAATCTCGTGCGTCTCGGCGGCTCGCTGCCTTCGCCGCTGCGTGCACACAAAACAGGCGCGGATTGTATAAAGTTTCGCCTGTGATTGGATACAGCTCGTCGACTACCATTCGAGGCCGAACGTTGCCGATCGAGTCCTCACACCCATGGCCGCCAAGTCCCGACCGAAATCCGACGCGCCAGATGCGAACGATCGCGTCAGCCGCATCCGGGAAGGCGTGACCGCGGCGATCCTCGAGCATCGTCTGCTGCCGGGCACGAAACTCGGCGAGGACGAGATCGGCGAGATCTACGGCTCAAGCCGCACGCTGGTTCGCACCGCGCTCCAGCAGCTCGCGCATGAGGGCATCGTCAACATCGAGAAGAACCGCGGCGCCTTCATCGCACGCCCGACGCCTGCGGATGCCCGCGAAGTGTTCGAGGCGCGCCGCCTGATCGAGCCGACGATCGTCGATCACGCCGTTGACGCGGTGTCACCGGCCTGGATCGATCGTCTCCAGCGGCATCTTGCCGAGGAACACGAGGCGGAATCGCGCGGCGACGCGCGCGCCTCGGTCCGGCTCTCCGGCGACTTTCATCGCCTCGTCGCCGAGATGAGCGGTCACAGCATCTATCTCGGTTTCCTCAAGGAGCTGATCGCGCGCTCCTCGCTGATCATCCTGCTCTATCGCCGCCACGACACGCCGGCCTGCGGCACTGATCATCACGCCGGCATCGTCGCCGCGATCCGCAAACGCGACAGAGCGGTCGCCCGCGCGCAGATGTTGTCGCATCTGAACGAGATCGAGGCCGAGCTGTTTCTGAAAGATCCCGCCGCGGACGAGTTGCGGCTCGCGGACGTGCTGGGCGCCTAACGAACCGCATCGTTTGGCTACGGCAGCGAAGACCCTTCGTTGCGCTTCATGATCTTCAGCACGAGCAGGATCGCGCCGAAGATCAGGAAGAGAACGCCGGCGAACGTCGTGCCGCCGTATTCGAAGGTCACGCCGATTCCCGTCAGCAGACATCCGATGATGATTGCGAGGAGTCCGCCGAGTTTCTTGACCAGCATGACGTGTCCGTCAGTTGTTTGTGCCACCATGTTGCGCCTCGTCATTTCGCGCCTGCGCTCGCGGCCCCTGTTACTTCTCTCCCCAGTCGAGCAGGCCGGCACGATCGTACTCTCGAATGCGCAAATTGCAATCTGGCGTTGATCGTGGACTTTTGCAGCGTCTGCATTTGATTTGAGTTCGATGTATGTGAGACAGCCGCGCTTACTCAGTTTCCTGATATTCCCCAGTAAAGTTCGCGGTGCACCTTTGCCGCAGTCGGATGGCTGAATTGCAGAATCTCTCTATGGTTGCAAATTGACTCCACGGGGCACGAGGCATCAACTACCATCGAGCGGTTGGGTTCTGGAGCGGGAGATCATGCCGGGATTGAAAGTGCGGGTCGGGCTCGCGATGCTGCTTGCAGTGCTTCTCTGCAATGCGTCGCCTGCGGCGGCCCAGCAGGACGCTGCCGTCCTGTTCCGTAACGTCAGGATTTTCGACGGAAAGAACGGGACGCTCTCGGTTGCGTCCAATGTTCTGGTCAGGGACAGGAAGATCGAGAAGATATCGACTGCCGACATCGCAGCCACCGGTCAGGTGATCGACGGCGGCGGCCGCGTGCTGATGCCGGGGCTGATCGATGCGCATTGGCACACGATGCTGGTGCGCCCGACGCCGATGGCCGCGCTCGCAGGCGATATCGGCTACAACAACCTGCTTGCGGCCAGCGAGGCGACCGCGACGCTGATGCGCGGCTTCACCACCGTGCGCGACATGGGCGGGCCGAGCTTCGGCCTCAAGCAGGCCATCGACGAGGATCTTGTCGCCGGTCCCCGCATCTATCCCTCGGGCGCCATCATCACCATCACCAGCGGTCATGGTGATTTCCGCCAGCTCTCCGATCTGCCGCGCACCATCGGCGGCATGCTCAGCCGCATGGAGCGGATCGGCGGCAGCATGGTCGCCGACAGTCCAGACGAGGTGCGCGTGCGCGCGCGCGAGCAGCTCATGCAGGGTGCTTCGCAGGTCAAGCTCACGGCAGGCGGCGGCGTCGCGTCGCCCTTCAGCCCGCTCGATGTCTCCACCTTCACCGAGCCCGAGCTGCGCGCCGCCGTCGAGGCCGCCGACAATTGGGGCACCTATGTCGCCACCCACGCCTACACGCCGGTCGCGATCCAGCGCTCGATCGCAGCCGGCGTGAGATGCATCGAGCACGGTCACCTCATGGACGAGGCGAGCGCGAAGCTGATCGCGGAGAAGGGGATTTGGCTCAGCACGCAGCCATTCCTGGATATTTCCGGCGCCGCTGCGCTGGGGCCTGCGGAGCAGGACAAGATGCGGCAGGTGGTTGCCGGCACCGATCGCGTCTACGCGCTGGTGAAGAAGTACGGCATCAAGACCGCGTTCGGCACTGACGTGCTGTTCTCGAAGGCCTTGGCGGACAGGCAGGGCTCGATGTTGGCCGCGCTGACGCGCTGGTACACACCGGCCGAAGCGCTGGCGATGGCGACGTCGACCAATGCGGAGCTGCTGAACCTGTCAGGCCTGCGCAATCCTTACCCAGGTAAGCTCGGCGTGGTGGAGGAGGGCGCGCTTGCCGATCTCTTGCTGGTCGACGGCAATCCGCTCGACAACATCAATCTCGTCGAAGATCCCGCGAAGAATTTTGTGCTGATCATGAAGGGCGGCAGGATCTACAAGAACAGTCTGGCACGCTGACGCGCACGCGCAGTGCAGCAATTTAATTCGCATCGTTACCCCGGATTGTGACAGGCGTTGCCCGATTTTTGCGCGTACATCGTGTCGACGGCCACACCACCGCGGCGTAACGTGACTATTCCTTGCGGACGGTACCGGCTATAGAATGGCGCTCTGTCATTGAAGTGTCATGTCACCGGGAATGCTCAATCAGACGCTAAGCCGGCTCGCAAGACTTCGAGCGCGCCGGACGGGAATCCTGTCTCGAAAGACGACAAGAGAATGCAAGTCGTCGCCGGCTTCTTCAGGCAGCGTGAACCGGCCGAGCCCGGCGCGGAACCAGGGATCATCGAGGGCGCTGTGATCGACCAGACGCCATCGCAAGAGACGACGCCCGCACCCGGGCCAACCCAGTCGAACGCCGCCGCGCGGCACGCCGGTGAAATCGAGCTCAAGCTTCTCGTCGATGCCGATCGCATGGCGCATTTCAACGCAGCGCCGGTCATCGCGGCGAACGCGCGCAACAAGGGCGCGCGCAATCATCTCAAGTCGGTCTATTATGACACGCCGGAACGGACGCTGCGTCGCAACGGCTTGAGCTTGCGCGTTCGTCAGAGCGGCGCACGCTTCGTGCAAACCGTGAAAACCGATGCGGTGGATGATCCACTGCGCCGCGGCGAGTGGGAGGCGAGGGTGTCGTCGCTTGCGCCCGACCTGGCTCTGGCGATGCCCTTCATTGCGGAGAAGCTTCCCAGCCATCTCGAAGCGCAGCCGCTCGAAGCGGTGTTCACGGCCGACGTTCATCGTCATGCGCGGATGATTGACCTGCCGTCCGGCACGGTCGAAATCGCGTTTGACCGGGGCGTCCTCACGGCCGGCGACCGGACGTTACCGGTGAGCGAGATCGAACTTGAGCTGAAGAGCGGCAGCGCGAGCGCGATCTACGAGATCGCATTGCGGCTTGCCGAGCACGGGGCGGTGAAGCCGTCGGTTCGCACCAAATCGGCGCGCGGCTTCGATCTTGCCGCCAACAAACCGCCCTCGGCGCGACGTCCGCGAAAACTTCGCCTCGATGCGTCGGTTACGCTCGACGAGGCGTTCGCGACGATCCTGCGCTCCTGCTTCCTCCATTTGCTTCAATCGCTGCCCGCGGCCGAGGACGGTCGCAATCCGGAAGGGGTGCATCAGCTTCGCGTCTCGCTGCGCAGGCTTCGATCGGCACTGGACCTGATGCGATCGGTCGGCGCGCTCAGCAATCTCGATGCGCTGCGGTCGGAAGCCAGATGGCTGGCGCAAGACCTCTCCGCCGCGCGTGACTGGGACGTGTTCCGGCTCGAGACCTTGCCGACGATCGCAAAGGCCTGTCCGTCGGTCGCAGGCTTCGATGCACTGGGCCGGGTTGCGGCCGCGCGTCGGTCCGACGCCTATCGCAAGGCGCATCACGCGCTTGACGATCGCCGGTGCACCGCGTTCCTGATCGGCCTCGGAAACTGGATCGAGACGCGGGGCTGGCGCAACGACGTCGCCGCCGGAGACCCCGGCCGGCTCGCCGAGCCCGCCGTCAACTTCGCGCAGCGCATTCTGTCGGAGCAACATGCGAAGCTGCTCAAGCGCGGCCGCCGCTTCAAGTCGCTTGCGGCGGAAGATCTGCACCGGGTGCGGCTCGCGACCAAGCGGCTGCGCTATCTCAGCGAGTTCCTGCTGCCGCTCTACGAGGACCGCAAATCCGCGCGAAAATTCTCGCGCAGGCTCGCCGGCTTGCAGGAGCAGCTCGGCGCCTTCAATGACATGGCGGTCACGGCATCATTGCTCGAAGGGCTCGGTACCGAGCCTGACTGCGCCATCGCCGCGGCGGCGATCGCCGGCTGGCAGGCGCGCGCGTCGGTCGGGGTGCAGCCCGCCCTGCAAGGCACATGGCGCGATTTCACCGCCGCGCGCGTACCCTGGTCGCGGCAGACGCAGCAGGATTGAGCGAAGCACATCCCCAAAAAAGTTGCGGCCAGGCTTTGGGGGAAGCCTGGCCGCGCGCGAACCGGTCTGGGACGGGGAGGGGTGGGGATGTGACCGGGTCGCGTAACTCCTTGTCTCGTTCTTACTGGTCTCTTGCGCTGGCGGTGGAGACCGCCGGCCTGGTATCGCCCAGCGAAACCCAGACGTTGGGATCGCTCTGCGACTGTCGCTTGACGAAGCGGTAGCCGGTCTCCGTCCAGGCAACGACGTTCTCGTTCTGATTGTCGAGAACGAACTCGCCCTTGTCGGTCTTCACCGTCAGCACCGCGTGTCCTTCACCCTTCTTGTCGCGCACGACGGTGATGAGCAGGGCCTCGCGCGGCCATCCGGCATCGATCAGCATCTTGCGCTTCAACAGCACGTAGTCTTCACAGTCGCCGTAACCGTCCGACGGCAGCGACCACTTCTCGATCACGCCCCAGTGCTCCTGGTCGGTCAAAGGCTTGACGGTCTCGTTGACCCAGCGATTGACCTTGACGAGGTCGCGCCATGCGGCCTGCGACATCACGATGTCGCGCGCTTGCGTCGGCGCGCCCTGGCACTGAGCGGCATTGTCCGCACAGAATTCGACCCAGCCGATCGGCGAACGCGTGGTGTCGCCGAGGCTTGCGTAGAGCAGACGGCCTTCGCCGGCCTGCGCTGCCGCGCTCATTCCGAAGAGCATGGCGGCCAGCGCCATTCCCTTCCCCTGTCCCCTGAAATCAAACATAGCGGCCCCCGTTTCTTGTTGGGACCACATTGCGCACGCAGCTTTTGAGTTGCCGCTAAATCAGCCAAGTAAAGTCGAGACGAATACAAGTAAAAGGCACGACGAATTCAAACTATACTTGAATCAAATTCGAATAAAATTCGATATGACTGCAATTGATTCAAATTTTATCGATTAACGCGGAAACGCTGGCGGAACCGTTGTTTGCACGCGTCCGCAGCCCTCGCGTTAACCCGCGCGAGGCTCGTCACGACCCATGAAAAAGGCGGCGTCCGCATCGCGGAGGCCGCCTTCAGGGCTCGAAATACAGGGGATTTGGCGCCTTCGCGCTTTACCGTGCGGTAACGCTCTCTTCGAGTGTCTCGATCGGCTGCGAATGCATGAACTCGAGCGCGAAGCCATCTTCGAGGTTTCGAACCACGCGGCCCTGCACGCGGCCGAGCAGAACCGTCGAGTTCAGCGGCGGGCGGTTCTCGGCGGCAATGGCGGCGCCCGACAGCGAGAGGTCGATGATGCGGCAGGTCATCTTGGTGCCGTCCTCGAGCGTTAGCACCGCGATCGGGTTGCGCGGTACGATACGGTCGTGGCGGCGGTCTTCCGGCAGATTGAGGATGTCGCGGTTGGCGAGCCAGGTGAGCTGCGCGGCGAGCTTGTCGCGCTTGCGCGGCGTCGCACCCACGGTCATGGCGAAGCCATTGTCGATGATGCGGGTGATCTTGCCCTCGACGCGACCGATATGGTCGAGATAGGCGACCACGCGGTCGCCGACGTTGCCGATGCCGGGAGCCAGCAGTGCCAGCCCGCCCGGCGACATGTTGATTACCTGGCAGGGGAATTCACGGCGGTCCGGCAGCATGTAGCGGCCGAGCAGGTGAACCTTCACCCGCTGGAAACGCCGACGTTCCTCGGCGGCCGGAAGAAATTTTTTGTTCGCCAACGCCATTTTCACAACCCGACCCCCCGCCTGGCGGAGTCCGGGACGACCCTAAGGTGCACAGGGTTAATGCCGCGTTAGGATTGGGCGCGTCGATGACGGACAGACACAATGCGCTCGAAAAGCCACATCAGCGGCGGGCACGCCAGTACCGTCAGTGCGCCGAGGTCGAGCGCGACTGCGGCGGTGCCGGCCGATTTGGCGAGGCGGCCCGCCACCGCTGGTCCCAGCATCATCGCGGCATAGAAGAGAGTGTAGAACACGCCCATCCCGATCGCCCTCGTTTCCGGCACGAGCACGCGAGCGGTCAGGCTCATGATCGGGCCGGCCGGATGGCCGCCGATCAGGCCGATCAGGAGGAGGATCGTGATCACGGCGTCGGATCGGGTCAGCCAGGCCAGCAGCCCCGCCACCACGAGGCTGGCCGCGATCGCAAGCACGAGCGGCCGCTTGAAGCGATCGGCGAGATAGCCGCCTGCCGGTACCGAGATCACCGACAGCCACATCACGAGGCTGATCGCCGATCCCGCCGCGGCAATGCTCCAGCCGCGCTCGGCGAGCAGTGTTGGGCCGAACGAGAAGATCATGGCGAAGCCGACATTATAGAGGCCCCAGATCGCGCCCGCGACGATCACCGCCAAGAGAGCAAGCGGATCAAGCCGCCCGAAGCCGGCTGCGCTGGCGGTGGCTCCCGGCGGCGGTTGATAAAACGTGATCAGCACAATGCCGATCGCGGTCAGCGCACCGGCCACGAGAAACACGGTGCCCGCGCCATAGGCGGTGCCGATTGCCGGCAGCACCACAAGCGAGATCGCAACGCCCGCCGGCCAGGAGTTGACGAAGATCGCCATCGCGGTGGCGATCTCCTTACCGGCAAACCAGTCGGTGCCCATCTTGGTGAGCTGCACGGTCAGCAGCACGCCGCCGGCGCCGGAGGCAAGCCGGCCCGCCAGCTGCCAGCCCCAGACATCGGTGGCGGCCATGACCAGGCTGCCGGCCGTCATCAGCAGCAGTGCCGCGATGGTCGTGGGCTTGTCGCCAAGGGTCCGGCCGATCGCGCCGCCCGGCAGCGCCAGCACGATGCCGGGTGTGAAATACAGCCCGATCAGGATGCCGATATCGGCGAGTCCGACTCCAAAAGTCTGTTGCAGCAGCGGCGCGACCGCAGCCACACTCTGGAACTGGAACGCAATGGTGAGGCGAACGACGAACAGGATCGCAAGAATGCTCCAGCGATTGCGCAACGCCTCATCTCCCCAGCCCTGTATCGAGGGTGCGGTGGAGAGAGGCCGGAGTCAACCGGCTGCCTTCCTCACCGCGCGCTGGTACAGGAGACTCAGCAGCGCCAGCAGCACCGCGGCCGACAGGCCGAGCGACCAGTGAATGCCGATCGCCGCACCTGATAGCCCGACGGTGATGCCGCTGAACGCCCGCATCCCAAGCCCCGCCATGTTGTAGAGGCCGACGACGCGGCCGCGAATGTCGGACGGCGCGTTCAACTGCACCAGCGCTTGCGCCATGGTGTTGAACGACAGCTCGAAGAAGCCTGCAAAGAACAACAGCACGATCGCAACCGGATAGATCCGCACCGAGGCGAAGCCGAGCAGCGCCACGCTCCACAACATGGCGAGCATGATCGCGGTGCGCGGCGTGCCCTTGAGCCGTCCCCAGGATTCCAGCGCGATGCCCGCGAGCAGCGCGCCGGCAGCATCGGCCGCGAGCAGCACGCTGTAGGAGATTCCGGGGTCGCCGTGGCCGAGATCGCCGGCAAAGCCCGGCATCTGGGCGTGATAGGCGTTGCCGATCATGAAGGAGGTGAGGCCGGCAAGCCATGTCATCGCCGTCAGCACCGGTTGCGTGCCGATGGCGCGGATGGTCAGCATGATGTCGGCAAGGCCGCGCACGGCGAAGCGCCGCACGGCCACGCTGTTGTCGCGCACCGGCGCCCAGAACAGCCACAGCAGCATCGGCAAGTAGAACAGCGTGTTGAAGATGATGCCATGCGAGGTGCCGAGCGTGAGCATGATGATGCCGCCGACGGCAGGTCCGACCAAAATGCCGAGATAGCGCGCCATCGCGTTCAACCGCACCGCGCTCGGAAGATCCGCCGAGCCGACGAGGTCGTAGAGCAGGAGCTGGTTCGGCGTCTGCCACAGCACGCCGGCGCAGCCATGGACCACCAGCAGCAGCATCGCGTGCCACATCTGGATCGTATCGGTGATGAAGAAGAAGCCCCATCCGCTCGACGCAACGATGAATAGCAGCATGCCGCACTGGATGATGCGGCGCGGATCGAAGCGGTCGGCGAGCCCCCCGACCGCGACCGAGAACAACAGGAACGGCAGCCAGTGCGACAGCACCGCAAAGCCCGCCAGCGCCGGCGAATGGAATTTCTGGAACACCACCCAATAGCTGATCACATGCTCGATATTGTCAGCCATCATCGCCAGCACGTAGGCCATGAACTGGAGCCGGTACGGCACGGACTTCATCGCCGCGAACGATCCGGACGCGACGACAGGATTTTGGGGGAGGGGGTTCAAGGGGGCACCTGGAAAGGACTTGAGCCGTCCCTACACGTTCAGCCGGGAGCGCTCAAGACACTTGGGTGTGCTTGGAGATCAGCCATGCACTGCTGCCACAAGCTCAACCGTCATCTTGAGGTGCGCGCCCTTGCGCGCCTCGAAGGATAGGCCGTGAGCGCCTGTGGCCCATCCTTCGAGGCTTCACCTTGCGATGCAAATGCATCGCAAGGTTCGCACCTCAGGATGACGGCGGTGAATGTGGCAGGCGCCGTAGCCCGGACGGAGCGCAGCGAAATCCGGGAGCGCCGGTCCCGCATTGCGCTTCGCTCATGCGGGCTACGAGACCGCAGCTTGGCACAACCGCGCATCTCACATACGCTTCCCCGCAGCCCGCACCACCAAACATAACAAAAGCGGGCAGCGAGGAAACAGCCATGGACCAAATCCGCGTCTGCACGCACGCGGGACCAGGCAGCGAGCCTGTCATCCGCAGCGTGCCATGGCCGAAGGTCGGCAAAAAGGCCGCGCTGATCAAGGTCGGCGCGTGCGGCGTCTGCGGTACGGACCTGCACATTCTGAAGGGACATTGGCCGAAGCCGCTGCCTTGGCCGTTCACGCTCGGTCATGAAATCGGCGGCGTGATCGTCGAATGCGGCGAAGAATTCACCGAAGACTTCATGAGCAAGCCGCTCAAGGTGGGATCGAAAGTGATGATCCCGCCGCTGATGCCCTGCGGCCGCTGCTATTACTGCATCCATTATCCGCAAGTAGCCAACAAGTGCCTGACGCCGGTCTATTACGGCCGATATCTCGGCTTCGACAAAGCGCCTCACATGTGGGGCGGCTGGGCCGAATATGTCTATGTCGATCTCGACATGCTGCCGGGCACCAAGATCTACAAATTGCCCGACGACATGTCGCTGCGGCTGGGCGCGTTGTCGGAGCCGCTGACCTCCTGCATTCGCGCCTTCAACCGCGCTGGCCGAGCCGGTGGTTTCACCTGGGGCGACACGGTGGTGATCCAGGGCTCGGGTCCGATCGGCATTCTCGCCGTCGCGGCCGCAAAGGAGATGGGAGCAGGGCGCGTGATCTGCGTCGGTGCGCCGGAGGAGCCGCGGCTCAAGCTCGCGCGCGAATTCGGCGCGGAGGCGACTGTGAACATCGAGGAGATCAAATCGCCGCAAGATCGTATCGCGCGCGTGCGCGAGATTGTCGGGGGCTTCGGCGCCGATCTGGTGATGGACTGCTCGGGCCATCCGACCGCCGGCCCCGAAGGAATCGAGATGCTGCGCGACGGCGGCACCTATGTCGAGATGGGCCAGTTCACCGACGCCGGTTCGATCGAGACCTCCTGGCACCGCATCTGCACCAAAGACCTCAACGTGCTGGGCTCCTGGGGCTTTACTGGCAACGATCTGCCGCTCGGCGTCGACATGCTCTATCGCACCCGCGACAAATATCCCTGGCTGAAGATGCAGACGATCTACCCCTTCACGGAAGAAGGCGTCGCGCAGGCGGTCAGGGACGCCATGGCGATGAAGACGGTGAAGTCGACCATCGTGCCGTGGCCGGAATTGGTGGAGTGAGAAATTCGTGGCCCGGATTGCGCTGTAGCGTAAGCCGGGATTCTCGCTTGTGGCTCCTCATATTCCGCTACGCTCCATACGAGCTGCGTGCGGACGTTTGGAATGAAAGGCATGACGATGGACGAGACACCCGAACCAGACCAACGCACGCGCTCCCCCTTCCACGCCATCCGCGCGATCGACTACACCGTCATCTTCGTGCGCGACATGGTGGCGATGCGCCGCTTCTATGAAGACGTCCTTGCGTTTCCGCTGCTGCGAGAGTTGTCGTCGAACTGGATCGAGTACCGCTTGGGCAGCAACACGCTCGCTCTCGCAAAGTCGAGCCGGACCGCGGCCGATGCGCCGACGCCAGCGGGCAGCGCCTCGCTGCAGCTGGCCTTCAAGGTCTCCGCGGCCGAAGTCGATGCGTGCGCCGACGAACTCATGCGACACGGCGTTGCGCTGCTGTCGCCGCCGACGAACCAGCCGTTTGGGCATCGAACGCTGTTCTTCCGCGACCCCGACGGCAATCTTTTGGAGGTCTATGCGGAGATCTGAAATGCGGGGAGCCGGGCCGCCGCCCGAAAAGTTCCATCGGAAATTCGCGAGTTATTCACGCCGAGGTGAAACTTAGGCCCTAGTTCCGGCTTTCAGTTCGCGAGAGAGGTATCGTGAAGCGGATCCTGAAACCAGTCACTTACATCCTGGCGGCTATCTACTTCCTGGTGGATGCGGTCTTCATGGCCGTGGCGAGGCCGATTTCGCGCTGGCTTGGGCGGCATCTCGAATTCAAGCGATTGCGAGCCTGGATCAGATCGCTGCCGCCTTATGCGTCGCTCGCACTGTTTTCGGTGCCCGTGATCATTCTGGAGCCGATCAAGCCTGTGGCGGCCTATCTCGCGGCAACTGGTCAGTTCGTGTGCGCCGCGGCCACTCTCATCGTCGGTGAGTTGCTCAAGCTGGTGCTGGTCGAGCGCCTGTTCCATCTCACGCGCGACAAGCTGATGCGGATTCCGGCTTTCGCCTGGGGTTACGGGAAGTTCGCCGAGGTGAGGGCATGGCTGCAAGCAACCGAGGCCTGGCGTGCCGTCCGCGCACTGAGCCGCGCGGCGAAGAACACTGTTGCGCGGGCAAGAGTCAGGCTGGTCGGCAGCTTCGGCAGACTGGTGACCTCCCGGGATTAGGGCCGGCGCGTCGTCTCTATGCGAGCTTGCGCGCTGCGGTGGTGGCTTTGACGCAAAATTTCGCTATATGCAGAAAAACGGCCGGAAAACGCTGGATGTAGTGGGTGCCGCCAGCGGTAAGCTTATTCTCGATGGCGCCAAAGCCATGCGTCATAGGCATGGTGATTTGCCCGCGCTTGGCGTAAAGAGCGTGCAAATCAAATCACCACGCGTGCGGCTGGACCATTTGCCGCCTACGCAGCTTCAGGTCGCGCGGCTCAACGTTCCGCGCCTGGACCAACCAAGGTTTTATCCCGTGTCTTTTCCGACCATGAGTCCGCCGCTCGCCCGAGCTTTGGCCGAGCGCAACTACGACCGTCCGACCCCCGTTCAGCTCGCCGTGCTCACGGACGAAGCCACTGACCGCGACCTGCTGGTTTCGGCCCAGACCGGCTCCGGCAAGACGCTGGCCTATGGGCTGGCCATGGCCAAGGACCTGTTCAAGGATCTGCTTGATGGCGCCGAGCGGTTCGAGCGGGCGGGTGCACCGCTTGCCCTGATCGTGGCGCCGACCCGTGAGCTTGCCTTGCAGGTCCATCGCGAGCTGGCGTGGCTGTACGAGCATGCGAGCGGGCGCGTCGTCTCCTGCGTCGGCGGCATGGATCCGCGGCGCGAGCAGCGCGAGCTTGCGGCCGGCGCTCACATCGTCGTCGGTACGCCCGGCCGGCTATGCGATCATCTGCGGCGCAACCGTCTCGACATCTCCGAATTGAAGGTGGTCGTTCTCGACGAGGCCGACGAGATGCTCAATCTCGGCTTTCGCGAGGACATGGAGTTCATCCTCAAGACCACGCCGGACACGCGCCGCACCCTGATGTTCTCGGCCACGTTCCCGCGCGGCATCGTCGCGTTGGCGAAGCAGTATCAGCAGCAGGCCTTCCGGATCGAGGTCGCCGGCGACGAAGGCGGTCACGCCGATATCGAGTACCGCGCGATCCGAATCGCGCCCGGCGATGCCGAGCACGCGGTCGTCAACGTGTTGCGCTTCTACGAGGCGCCGAGCGCTCTGGTCTTCTGCAGCACGCGCGATCACGTCAGGCATTTGCAGGCGGCGCTGCTGGAGCGCGGCTTCTCGGTGGTCGCGCTGTCAGGCGAATTGACGCAGAACGAGCGAACCACGGCGCTGCAGTCGCTGCGGGACGGACGTTCGCGCGTCTGTGTGGCGACCGACGTCGCCGCCCGCGGCATCGATCTGCCGAGCCTCGACCTTGTCATTCACGCCGACCTGCCCAACGACGCCGAAGTCATGCAGCATCGCTCGGGCCGCACCGGTCGCGCGGGTCGCAAGGGGACGAGTATCCTGCTGGTGCCGCCCGTGCGACGGCGGCGTGCGGAAATGCTGCTGAATGTCTCGGGGATCGACGCGGTCTGGGGGACGGCGCCGCAACCGGATGAGATCCGCAAGCTCGATCACGAGCGCATGAAGGACGTGTTGTTCACCGAGGAGACGACCGCCGACGATCTGGCGCTGGCGCAGGCGTTGCTCGCCGAGCGGTCGGCTGAGGAGATCGCCGCGTCGCTCGCGCGGCTCTATCGCGCGCGGCTGCCGTCGCCCGAAGACATCATGGATCCGGGCGAGCGAAGCAGCCGACCGCGCGACGATCGCGGTCGCAACGATGCCCGCGCACCGCGCGACGATGCCCGCACTTCGCGCGGCGATGATCGCTCTGCGGGGCCGCGCTCCAAGGGGAAATCCTCGCCGCGTCACGGCATGGGGGAGGCCACCGTCTGGTTCCGGGCCAACATCGGGCGACGCAAGAATGCGGAAGCGCGCTGGCTGTTGCCGATGATCTGCCGCCGCGGCGGCATCGACAAGAACGACATCGGCGCCATCAAGATCATGGACACCACGACCGAGTTCGAGATTTCCGAGCGGGTCGTGGAATCTTTCGCCGCCAAGATCAAGCGTCCGGACAAGGAAGACAATATCCGCATCGAGTCGATGGCGGATGCGCCGCAGCGGCAGGCGTCTTCGGAAGAGCGGTCCCACGCGCCTCGGCGCGAGAGCGGCGACAGCGACCATCGTGAACGTCGCGACGATCGCCCGCGCGAGCCGGGTGGGTTCAAGTCGCACGGCAAACTGCACGGCAAGCCATACGACAAGGCGCAGGGCGAGCGCGGACCGAAATTCGACGATGCTCCTTCCTTCGCAAAGAAAAAGAAGCACAAGAACAAGCCGGGCCACGCAGAGCCTTCGGTCACTTCGTGGCCTGGGAAGGGCGCACCCGGAAAGAAGCCGAAGACGAAAAAGAAGCATCGAGACTGACGGCCGCCTTCCGGCGTCGGCAAGAATGTTGCCGCGGGACTGCACCGTGAAGGGGCATTACGTCGCAGCGAGATCGCGGAGCATGTAGGTCGCGTTGTCGCCGTAGGACGCGAGCTTTGCACGCGGCTCCGCGTTCGCCGTGACGGCCCGAAAGCCGAGGCGTTCCCACAGCGGCCGCGTGGCGTAGACCGACACCAGCGCGAGCGTCGCGACCCCTGACGCGCGCGCGAGCTGCTCGATCGCAGCGACATAATCGCCCGCGACGCCGCCGCGAAAGCCGGGCAGCACCGCGACGTCGTGCACATAGAGGCAGTCCGCATTGCCGGGCAGTTGTTCGAGGAAGCCGTCGAGCGGCGGAATCCGGTGTTGCGTCCAGGGATGGGCGAGTCCGTAGCCGACGATCTCGTCCTCCGCGGCAAGCACGCGGCAACCATCGGGATAGAGCCGCATCTTTTCCGCGAACACCTCGGGGCGTTCAGGCAGATCGGGGTGGATGCGCGCTGCGATCGCGCTGATCGCCGGCAGGTCGGACGCGCGCGCGGGACGCCAATGCGGCTTGCTCATGTCGATCCGTCGTTCCGTCTCAATCATCCCAGTTTATTCCGATGCGACGAGGCACGCAGCGAAAAATATCTTTGCCGTCATCTCAGGAATACCACGGCTCGCGCGGCGTCCTACCCCATGCAAGCCCATTGCATGACAGGAGATACCATGACGTCCTCGATCCGCCTCGCGCTCACGCTCGCAATATCGCTCGCGATGATTCCCACCGCATTCGCCGCGTCGCCGGCCGTGATGGATCGCTAGCGCGGGACCGGCCATTTCCGCTGGGCGGCGAGCTTGGCTCACGCAGCCGGCGCCGGCACCAGTCCATAGCGCAGCATCGTCTCTTTCATCTTCGCGGGGTCGGGTGGCGCGCCTGCCGACAGGAGCGCGGCCATCTCCGTGAAATATTGCGTGCCCAGCACCCCGGGGCTCAGGATGCACAGGCATGTCGCCGGCCCGGTCGAGCGGTTGGTAAAGCCGTGCACGATGCCGCGCTTGATGAAGACGGATTCTCCGGGGCCGAGATCGTTCTGCTTGCCATCGATCGTCCAGGTCGAGACGCCGGACAGCCCGTAGATCGTTTCGTCCCAGCGGTCGTGATAATGCGGGATCGGCATCCGCGCATTCGGCTGCAACGTCATTTCGAAAATATCGACGCTGCCGCCGGTGTCATCCTTGCTCTGCAGGAAGCGGAGCTGAAGCGAGCCGAAATTGATGATGTCGGACATGGTCGTTTCGTCCAGGTGAGAGGCTGCATCGAGATCGCGGCGCTCGCTCACGTCGAACGAGAACTGCCGCAGCCCCCTGATACAGCCCGCGTGTGACCGGCCAATTTATCGCACAGGGACCGTTGCAGGTCGACCTGCCGGTTGCGCAAGCGGCAGAACATTCCGGCTCAAACGGCTCCGGGATCGAGCCTCTTAATAGCTCGCCGGCGCTGATCTCAGGTTGGCGCATGCAACAGCAGCAACTTCAAAGATGCAGAATTTTGATTGCGCCGCAGCATCGCACGAGTCGAACTAATTCAAATTGAGAGTCCGAAAGCGAACCGAAGCTTCGACCTTCGTCGGTCATAGTTGCCTCCGGCAGGGGGCAAGAGCTGCATATCCGCAGCAGCATCCCACCATCGTGAAAGTAGAGGCACTGGTGTCCCGGTGCAGTACGCACCTGGGCGCCTTGGGGAGTCTTCAATCCATTATCTAGTTTCGCTTGAAAGGATGAATGCCCGTGAGTGATGCCAATGTGAAAGCCGAAACGAATGCCGCTCCGCTGAATGGGACGGCGAACGGAAACGCAAACTTCAAATTCGACATACCGTTCTTCAACATCCAGGCGATCTTCGGCGATCTCGCCGCGCCGACCGCCACGCGGGCTAAGGCAAATTTCGAGCAGATGAAGGCGACTTCCGAGGAGATCACCGAAGCTCTCCGCGATGCCTGTTCGGCCAATGCCAAGCGTGCCGCCGACTACGGCACCAAGGTCATCGAAATATCCAACAACAATACCAGCTCCGCGCTGGAATTCCTCTCCCAGCTTGCAGACGTGAAGTCGTTTGCGGACCTCGTGAACCTCTCCACCGCTCACGGCCGCAAGACCTTTGAAGCGGCTTCCGCCCAGAATCGGGAGCTTTGGGATCTGGCCCAGAAGGTCGCGACCGAGGCGGCCGAGCCGATCAAGAACAGCTTCAACCGGGTTCTGCATAGGGCTGCTTGAATCGAAGCTACTGGCCACGTGGATCGGCTGGACGAGCGTCTTCGCGAGAAGAGACGCCGTCCAGCCGATGGCGGCCAGCCTTGCCGTGAGGTGATGCCAAGCTGGAGGGAAATCAAGATGGGTATGGTGATGATCAAGTGCCCGGAGACGGGGAGCGCAATTCCGACAGGCATCGAGATGGATGGCGAAAGGTTTCGCTGCAGTACTGTATTCTTTTCGCGTACCTATTGCCGGATGTGCGCGGCGACGCACGAGTGGTTCGCCAGGGAGGCCTGGGTTTACGAGTCGGTCTTGGCGAACGGGAAGTCCGGAGGCGGGCAGCCGTCCCGCGCCGGCGCGGCGTGAAGGAGTCTTAACGCATCCTGCGAAACGATCCGATCGATCCTGCGGCTCATCACCTTGTAGCACTCGCATGCGACGACCTCGAGCCGTTGCCTGTCGATCTCGAGTTGGCCGCGTCGATTGGATTTGATCGCCCTTGATGTTCGAAGTGCACTCACGACGTGCGTGACCGTGGTACGGCGGACGCCGAGCAATTCCGACAACGTCTCCTGGGTCAAGGGCAGGACATCACCGCCATCCGTCCGATCGTGAATGTGCAGCAGCCAGCGGGCGAGGCGCGCTTCGACGGAGTGCAGCGCATTGCAGGCCGCGACGTGCAGGAATTGCGTCATCAACGCCCTGGTGACAATCTGAACCGCGCTTGCGACGGCGGGACTGCGTTCGAGCATCGCGTGAAATCGCGCGGGCGAGATCTGCAGTGCGGTCCCGGCCACGCGGACAACCGCGGTCAGGGGGGATCGGACGGGCCCGAGCGCCGTCATGAGTCCGACGGCGCCGTCGTTGCCGATCACTGCGGTTGCGGCCGTTTGTCCGTTCGGCAACTCCATGATGAGGGCGATCGCGCCGCTGCAGGGGAAGTAGAGATGTTCGATGCGGTCGCCCGACCCGACCAGGACTGCGTCGTGCTGGAGCGGTACTTTCCGCAAATGCGGTGCAAGCAAAGCGAAGTCGGCCGGCGGTAACGCAGCTAACAGGCGATTACCAACTCTGGTCGCGTGCTCCATCACGGGAATCGCCCCTCGACGGAGGCCCGGCGGCTAGCAAACGCATCGCCTCCGACCGAGCCGCGTTGCCGCGCAGACACCAGCGACGGCAGGCGGATAAACGCACTTCAACAGATAAGGTTCCAATCACGGATCGCGAGCCTGCGCGCCGGGGGGCCGGCGCGTCTGACTGCAATGAAGATCGGGCGGCTTGCAAACGCTGCGCGCCGTGAGACGAGGGTCACTCCTACCTCAGTCCCTCATACACCATCAGCCCGCGTGCGATCTGCAGCTTGCGGATCGCGCGCGGCAAGAGCTTCTCCGGCTGGTGCAGATAACGCCAGGAGGTGAGGGTGAACGGGCCAAGCGCGCCGCATTCGTCGTCGAATGGCGCAAGCACGCCTGTCACGCTTACCGGCGTATGCGGGCGGGCGTTGAACGGGAGCAGCAACAGCTCGAGATGCGCCTTGCTGCCGTCCTCACGCGTGGCGGTGATACCGGCGATCGCGCCGAGGCTCTCGTCGGCGACAACGGTCGTGATCTCCTCGATCTCGCGGCGGCTGGCCTCGTTGAACAGCGCTGCAAAGCTCGCGTCCTTGAGGTCGCATCCTGCGAGCGCGCAGACGCGCGTGCCGGCGACGCGAAACGGAAAGCCGAGACTGGGCTCGCAGGACAGCACGAAGATGTCGCCCAGCAGGCCGCGCACGGCAGCCGGATCGATATCGGCCCGGTCAGGGGCCCGCTCGGTGCCGCGCTTCTTGTCCCAATACGCGAAGAACTCGCGGTTCGACGGATGTTTCATGACTGAACGCTTATCCCGGGGCGCAACCTCGCGGGACAATCCTGTCCCGCTTCAGTGCAGCCGCGATCCCTGTGTTGTTGTGCAGGAGGGGATTTGCACCGTCCATGCCGTGGAGGCGTTTTCGGCCTCCCTGGCGCTGCCTTTGCGTCGTTAACGTTAAATTAACTATGCGCTTTCCGTCCGCCGCCCCGCTGCTATGGTGATCGCAGTCGCAAAGCCTCGCCGCTTTTCTCCAGGTTCTCGACGAGGCCTGTACACAGGCGTCAAACAGTTTGGTCACCGGCCGCGGGGAGGGGTGGGGATACCCCTGTCTCTCTGGGTACCGGAAGTCCGACACGGACAGGCAGGGCTTTCCCAGGGCCCTGCCTTTTCCTTTTGTGCACTTGCGCAGGGCGGGCAAAGGCGACTATCTCCAGGGCCTGTCGTTAAGTCTGTCGCTCCGATCGCGCCTGAAAGCGAAGCTGCCTTGGATTCCCCGCAAGATTCCCCGCCGCAAGATCCTTCGTTGCATGATGCTTCGATGGACGTGCCGGCCGTCAATGAGGAGGCTCCGCGCGAGCCGATCCTGACGCTGCCCGTGGCGCTGACCGCCTACATCATCCTGCTGGCGGTGATCCATCTGCGCGTGCTGCTGCCGCCGGAACTGGAGAACTGGACCATCGACGTCTTCGGCTTCATCCCCAAGCGCTACGATTCCTCGCTGCTTAATTTGGAGATTCCGGGCGGCGCTGGCGCAAAAATCTGGAGCTTCGTCACCTATTCGCTGCTGCACGCCAATCTCACCCATCTCGGCTTCAACGTGCTGTGGCTGTTGCCGTTCGGGAGCGCGCTGGCGCGGCGCTTTGGCACCATCAGGTTCTTCCTGTTCCTCGCGGTGACGGCGGCGGCCGGCGCGCTCGCCCATCTCGTCACCCATGAGCACGCGGTGGCGCCGATGATCGGCGCTTCGGCTTCGGTGTCGGGCGCGATGGCGGCGGCGATCCGCTTCGCCTTCGTTCGCGGCAGCTTCCTGTCGTTCAGCCGATCGGATGCCGATACCGCCGCGAGAGTTCCGGCGCTGCCGCTATCGCGCGCGCTGCGCGACGGGCGGGTGCTCGGTTTCCTCGCGGTGTGGTTCGGCGTCAACATCGTCTTCGGTGTCGGCGCGATCGGCGTCGATAGCGAGACCACGAGCGTTGCCTGGCAGGCGCATATCGGCGGCTTCCTTGCCGGCCTGTTGCTGTTCACTCTGTTCGATCCCGTGCCGCGCGTGCGAAGCGATGCTGCGGATGCGTCATCACAGGACATTTCAGACCGTATTTGAAGCGGCGCTTGCGGCGCCGCCCGAATTCATCCATCATTCTCGTGAAGAATGTTCCGAAGCGACAAGCCCGTAGAGGCAATGCTTCGACAAGCGCCTGAGGGTGAAACCGGCGCCAAGCCTGTCTAGTTCAGGACTGTTAGTTCAAGACTGTTAGTTGAAGACTCCAAGTCTGTTGGTTGAAGGCTCGATGAACAAGTCCAACCGCGAAAAGCGGGCGGTTCGGATTCAGGGAGGCGGCAATGACGGTACGTTCGATTCTCAACAACAAGGGCCACCAGGTCATGAGCGTCGAGCCGGACGCGAAGCTGGCGGCCGCGGTCAAGCTGCTCGGTGAGAAGAAGATCGGCGCGGTGCTGGTGATGAACCAGAGCCGGCTCGAAGGCATCCTGTCGGAGCGTGACATCGTGCGGGTGATCGGCGAGCGCGGCGCCGGCGCGCTCGAGGAGCCGGTTTCTCAGGTCATGACCCGCAAGGTCGTCACCTGCAAGGAGACCGACACGGTCGCCGAGCTCATGGAGGTGATGACCACCGGCAAGTTCCGGCATCTGCCCGTGATCGACAGCGGCAAGGTGGTGGGCCTGATCTCGATCGGCGACATCGTCAAGCGCCGGGTGCAGGAATACGAGTCCGAGCAGGAAGCCTTGCGCGATTACATCAAGACGGCCTGATCAGTCCTGCTGGTCGGCTTTGGGCGCGGTGCTCTCGGGCGTCGGCGCCAGCTCGTGGATTGCCTCTTGGATGGACTCCAGCGCTCGCTCGGCGGCGCGGGTGCCCAGGGCGATGAGGTCCTCGGAGCGGTGGAAGTCGAACCAGCCGAAATGGCCGACCCGCGGTGTGATCAGCATATCGGGCGGATCGCCGGCGAGGCGGGCGCGGGTGATGCGGTCCTGCATGATGTTGAAGGCATCGACCATCACCGAAGAGAGGCCGGGCCGGGCGCTGCCGCCGCCGAAGAATTCGCGCTTCACCGTTTTTTCGGGCGAGAAGAATCTCGGGAAGCGCCGCTTTGACGTCGTCTCTTCGGCCGCAGGAACGACCGGTTCAGGCATCGCGCCGTGCGAATAGACCGTCGTCGAATAGGTGAAGATGTCGCTGGAAAGATTTGCAGCGACGACGATTTCGGCGCCGAGCGCGCGGGCGGCCGAGACCGGCACCGGGTTCACCAATGCGCCGTCGACCAGCCAGCGATCCCCGATCAGGACCGGAGAGAAGATGCCGGGCAGCGCATAGGAGGCACGCATCGCGTCGACCACGCGGCCGCGCGTCAGCCAGATTTCGTGGCCGGTGCGGACCTCGGTCGCGACGCTCGCGAACTTGATCGGAAGATCTTCGATCAGGGTCTGGCCGACCGCCTCCTCAAGTCGCGTTGCAAGCTTCTCGCCGCCGATCAGGCCGGAGCCATTGAGACGGATGTCGAGATAGCCGAGGATGTTGCGCATACCTTGCAGACTGCGCCCCCACTCCTCCAGCGTATCGAGCCGGCCGGCCGCATGGAGGCCGCCGACCACCGCGCCGATCGAGGTACCGACCACCACGTCAGGCACGATGCCATTGGCCAAGAGGGTTCTCAGGATTCCGATATGGGCGAAGCCGCGCGCGGCGCCGCCGCCGAGGGCTAGGCCAATCACCGGCCGGCGGATGCTGCCGAGGCCGACCTTTTCGCCGACCTTCTCGCCGTTCGAACCCCGACCCTTCAATATATCCAGCACCGAAACTCTCCTACGCCTGGACCTGCCATCAGATTAGACGCCGCACTCGCGCTCCGCCAGAACCGGGCCGGAGCATGGTTTATGCCGGTTTGGGAAGGACACGGGGCAGGAGTATGGCGACGGGCGGTTGCGTGTGGGGTAATCGCGCGGGCGTCAACCGGGTTCCAAAACCGGATTGGGCCGTATTTCTTGGGGTTTCGGAGGCTTGAATTTGCCGCGTTTTCGGTGAAAAGCAGGTGGCATGACTCTCGGGGGTGACGGCATCATCGGATGGCGGCGCGGCGCATCGCTGCTGCCGATGCTGATCCTTGCTGCCTGCCTCTATACTCTCGGCCAAAACGCTGCGCGGGCGCAGCTTTTCTCTGATCGTCCGCCGCCGGTGCCGCCCGCTTCGGTGCCGGACCCCGGCGGCGCCGTCAGCCTGGCGCCGCCCTCCGGCCCGGGTGCCGGACCTCCGAGCCTGCCGCCGACCCTCATGCAGCCGACCACGCCCAGCATGCCGCCGCCCGCGGTCACGACCGTGCCGTCCGCCGCGCCCCTCAACGCGGCCGTCCCCGGACAGGGCGTACTGTCGCTGACCGCGAAATACGGCAAGGACACCCCGCCGATCACCAGCGGCCTGGTCTGGCGCGTGTTTGCCGATCGTCCCGACGAGAACGGCACCTTCAAGCTGATCCGCGAGGACCGCAACGCCACGCCCAACATCGTGCTGCCGCCCGGCAATTACGTCGTGCACGTTGCCTTTGGCCTCGTCAGCGCGGTGCGCACCGTCAGCCTGAAGGCCGAGACCGACCGCGAATCATTCGTGCTGCCGGCCGGCGGCTTGCGCATCGAGGGCCGGGTCGGCACCAGCCGCATTCCGCAGAACCAGATATCGTTCGCGATCTACAAGGGCAGCCAGTTCGAATCCGGCGAGCGCGCCTCCCTGGTGCCGAACGTCGCCGCCGGCGACGTCGTGCTGCTGCCGGAAGGCACCTACTACATCATCTCGAACTACGGCGACGCCAATTCGGTGGTGCGCTCGGACATCCGCGTCCAGGCCAGCAAGCTCACCGACGTCACCATCACCCACCGCGCCGCCGTCATCACGCTCAAGCTGGTCAGCGACAGAGGGGGCGAGGCGCTCGCCAACACCGCCTGGTCGGTGCTGACCCCGGGCGGCGACGTCATCAAGGAATCGATCGGCGCCTTCCCGCGCGTGGTGCTCTCCGAAGGCGAATACCGCGCCATCGCCAAGAACGAGGGCAAGGTCTACGAGCGCGGCTTCAACGTCGTCAACGGCGTCGACGGCGAAGTGGAAGTCGTCGCGCGTTAGCGCTTAAGCGGGATCCCGCATGCGGCCGACGCTGTCGTTCGTGCGCTTGGCGAACGCTTCTCATTCAGCGCACGAATGTCCCATATCTTAGTACCGCCAGTCGCGTCGCGCGTGCGGGAAGCAGATACTTTTCGCTACGCGCCGATCAACACCGGCACCATCCGCTTATTCCGGAAGCGTCTCGACTTCCTCACAGCCGGTGCAAGATACCTGTTTCCGATAATCAATTTTATTCGCTTTCCATCCTGCTGCGTTATATGTCGGGCATCCCTCTAACGGGGGGCCGGAACAGGCTCGTGCGTCTGCGAGACCGGCAAGGAGCAGGGGACCAAGCTCGTCGGCATGTTCGAAGTGATCCTCACCAGACGAAAGCGGTTTGGCTGGCGGTGGCGGGTGTGCGACCACGCCGGCAAGATATTTGCCGATGGCTTCGAGCGCTCCCGGCCGTCCGCCAAATATCATGGCGAGCGCGCATTGTTCTTCCTGTTGTCGCAGGCCCATCTGCGCAACCGCTCCGCGGCCCCCAGCGAGGACTAGCGGCAGGCACAGCTCCGTAGCCCGGATTCGCTCCCTCCGGGCTCCGAAACGTCTCTGCGAGCGCCGTCAGATGTCGACGACGAGCTTGCCCTGCGCCGCGTGATCGCGGATCAGCGCATAGGCATTGCCGACGTTCTCCAGTGTGAAGTGCCGGGCATTGCGCTCGAACAGTCGCTCGGACAGACGCTGTTCCGGCGCACGACGGATGGTTTCGTGCTGACCGACGAGGGCACAGCCGTGCTGCGCCATGCCGAGCGGATTGAAGAGGAGGCGCTCGCTTTGGAGCGGCGCGCGTCCGGCGCGGAGACGCAGCTCGACGGCTTGCTGCGCCTGTCGTCGTCGGACTGGTTCGGGACGGTGATGCTCTCACCGGCGATAGCCGCCTTCGGCAAACGCCATCCCAAGGTAATTGTCGAGCTTCTGACCGATGCGCGCCTCTACAGCCTGCCGCGCCGCGAGGTCGCTTCGCTCATCCTGGGCTACGCGAGACCTTGCGGTGCCTGTCGGGCAACACACACAAATTGTCGGTCAACGGGCAGGCGTAAAAATATTCGCCTTTACAGAATTCGGAATTATCGTATCTTCCGCTCACTCCGGCCCAAGGAAGAGGGCGTATCGCGATCGTCACGAACGCGGGCCGGGCGGCGGTGGACGTGGATCACATCGGCGCGAATGGTTTCGCAGGGCGGAGAGCCGTGAGCGAAGGCGTCGCGCGCACGACCGGTGTGATCGGCGTACGGCCAAATCGTGTCGTCCTGGCGCCCGGGGTCTGTGCGCCAAGTCTTGCGGTGATGTGTGCAGCCCAACCGGGCACACGCATCAGCCATCCGCAGGGCGACGGGGGCAATAGTGCATCGCTCCCCGGGGAGAACACGACATAAGCCGTTCCAACCATTGCGCAGGGAAGGCCGGGATGCTCCGGTTGCCCTGTTTCCCGCTGTGCAATGTAGCGCAATCTGCCCTTGGCATAGCGGATCAATAGGAGCCAGCCGGCTCCCGGTCTTCCCTGCACCCTCTTTCAATTGAGGGTGAAGCGACGAAGCAAAGCTCGGGCGAAACACGCCGCGAGGATGCAAGCCCATGTCAGTTATTCAACAACGATCTCGTGCCCCGGACGCAGCGCAGCGCCTCTTCGCGGTGCGCTGCAGAGCCGGGGCCCATGCAACAGCGAACGGCGCGGCTTCCTGGATCCCGGCTCCGCGGAGCGTCACTGCGTGCCGCACCGCGTCCGGGACACGAGAAAGACGAGCGTTGTCGTCACAGTTCGTCATTGCGGCGCCGAGATCGCAAAGCTGCTCGCCGATTTCGGCCAGCGTGCTTCACGGGCGGCGTAACTCGGACGGATAACAGTCATAGACCAGCGCCTTGAAGGCAGGCGTGATGCGGCTGCGCTCGTTCTGGGTTTGCTGCATCAGAAGGTAGACCATGTCGAGCTTGGGATCGACCCCGAAATAGGTGCCGCTGCCACTGTCCCATTTCAACTCGCCGAGCGAGCCCGGCGGCGGCGGTTTGGCGTTGCCGGGATCGGTCCGCACCGCAAGGCCATAGCCATAACCGAAGCCGTCGCCCGGAAAATAGAAATAATCGCGTCCAACGCCGGAGCCGGGTCCGACGTGATCCGTGGTCATGGCTTTGAAAGCCGCGGGGCTCAGATAGCGCTTGCCCTCGAACTCGCCGCCGTTGAGCAGCATCTGCGAGAAACGCTGATAGTCGGTGATGGTCGAGAGCAGCCCGCCGCCCCCGGATTGCCATTCGGGATGGTCGAGGCGGTCGCGCTCGGCGGCAAGCAGAATGAAGTCATTGGGCAGCGGCCGCGCCATCCGAGCGAGCTCGTCCGCGCTCGCCAGCGCGAATTTGGTGCTGCTCATGCCGAGCGGATCGAGGATGCGCTGCTTGAGGAATTCGTACAACGTCTGGCCCGAGATGATCTCGATGACGCTGCCGAGCACGTCGGTGGAATGACCGTAGCGCCACAGCGTTCCCGGCTGCCGCGCCAGCGGCAGCTTTGCGATGCGTTGGGCGAATTCCCTGTTGTTGAATTGACCTTCGAAGATGTCGGCAGCCTTGTAGGCCTGCTCGACCCATTTGCCGCCGATATAATCGTAGCTGATGCCCGAGGTGTGCCGCAGCAGATCCTCGATGTTGACGGGACGGACCGGGGCCACGAGATCCAGATGCAACGTGCCGTCGGGATTGGTGACCTCCAGTCCCACCTTGGTGTCGGCAAAGAGAGGAATGTATTTCGACACCGGGTCGGTGAGCGCAAGCTTGCCCTCGTCGATCAGCATCATCGCGCCGAGGCACGTGACCGGCTTGGTCATCGAATGGATGGCGAAGATCGTATCGGGCGTCATCGCGAGACCCGTTCTGGTGTCGCGCACGCCAAAATTCTTCAGATAGACCGGCTTGCCGTGCTGCTGCACCAGGACCACGGCGCCCGGCAGCCGGCCGCTCGTCACCTCGTTGTCAAAATACTTTGTGATGCTGTCGAGCCCGTCGGACGACGGAGCGGCGATATCGGCGGCGCGGCTCCGCGCCATCGTGCCGGCCAGCAGCGCGGCTCCGACCAGAAATTCACGACGCTTCATCCGGGCTTCCTCCCTCGCCGGGATCAAAGCCGCAAGACGTCGAAGGCGTCAACACGCCTTCGATTAAAATCGCGTCACGATTTCAGAAAGGACCGGTCGCGGACGGTCTTCGCTCGGCTTGGTCGGGGTGCCGATATGGACGAAGCCGGCGAGCTTCTCGTCCGGCTTGAGGCCGAGGCCATCCAGCACGTCGCGATCGAACGAGAACCAGCCGGTCAGCCAGCAGGCGCCGTAGCCGAGCGCGGTCGCGGCCGTGACGATGTTCATGACGCTGGCGCCGGCCGACAATTCCTGCTCGAAGGCCGGCACCTTCGGATGCGGCTTGGTGAAGCTGACGATGCCGATCACCAGCGGCGCATCCGTGAGGCGCTTGCGCTCGGTCTCGACATCGGCGGCAGGCGCGCCGGGATTCTTCCGGGCAAACACCTTTGCGATCACCTCGCCGGCGCGCTGACGCGCATCGTCCTCGAAAATGATGAAGCGCCAGGGCGCAAGCTTGCCATGGTCGGGCACGCGCGAGCCGATGGTGAGGATGGTCTCGAGCTCGGCCGGGGAGGGCCCGGGTCCGGACATCTCGCGCGGCTTGACCGAGCGGCGGGTCTTCAGGAGTTCGATGGCGTCAGGCACTGCGATATCCTCTTCGGCTGGTCGTCGGGCGTGCCATGCCGAGATAAGCATGCACGCCCGCAACCGAAAGCGGGTTTAGATCGATTTCAGGAATCAGGCCGCGCCACGCGCCCGCTTCACATCCGGCGGGGTCGCCTCGTCGACGAGGGCGGCGAGCGCCTCCACCGTCGTGGTCACGTTCTGGCCGTCGCTGCCGAGCCGCCGGATCGAGACCGACTGTGTCTCGGCCTCTTTCTTGCCGACCACGAGCAGTGCCGGAATCTTGGCCAGGGAATGCTCGCGGACCTTGTAGTTGATCTTTTCGTTGCGCAGGTCGATCTCGGCCCGAAGTCCCGCACGCCGGACCTGCTCCAGAACCTGCTTGGCGTATTCGTCGGCCTCCGACGTGATGGTGGTGACCACCACCTGCACCGGCGACAGCCAAAGCGGGAAGTTGCCGGCATAGTGCTCGATCAGGATGCCGATGAAGCGCTCCATCGAACCGCAGATCGCGCGGTGCACCATCACCGGCGGCTTCTTGCCGCTGTCGTGGTCGATGTAGAACGCACCGAACCTTTCCGGCAGGTTGAAGTCGACCTGCGTGGTGCCGCATTGCCAGTCGCGGCCGATGGCGTCGCGCAGCACATATTCGAACTTCGGCCCGTAGAAGGCGCCTTCGCCCGGATTGATCTCGGTCTTGATGTGATTGTTCTGCGTCTGGATCTCGCGCAGCACGGTGGCCATCACGCGCTCGGCGTGATCCCACATCGCGTCGGTGCCGACGCGTTTCTCCGGCCGGGTCGACAACTTCACCGTGAGATCGCCGGTGAAGCCGAAATCGGCGTAAGTCGACAGGATCAGCTCGTTGATCTTCAGGCACTCGTCGGCGAGCTGATCCTCCATGCAGAAGATATGCGCGTCGTCCTGGGTGAAGCCGCGCACGCGCATCAAGCCGTGCATGGCGCCGGACGGCTCATAGCGGTGCACCACGCCGAACTCGGCGAGCCGCAGCGGCAAATCGCGGTAGCTCTTCAATCCGTGCTTGAAGATCTGCACGTGGCCTGGGCAGTTCATTGGCTTCAGCGCAAACCAGCGCTTGTCTTCGGCTTCGTCGCCGGCCGACTGCGCCGCAAACATGTTCTCGCGGTACCAGCCCCAATGGCCGGAGGTCTCCCACAGCGACTTGTCGAGGATCTGCGGCGCGTTGACCTCGCTGTAGTCGCCGCTCAGGCGTCGGCGCATATAGGCGATCAGCTGCTGGAAGATGGTCCAGCCCTTGGCGTGCCAGAACACGACGCCCGGACCTTCCTCCTGGAAATGGAAGAGGTCGAGCTCGCGCCCGAGCTTGCGATGGTCGCGCTTTTCGGCTTCCTCGATCTGCTTCAGATAAGCGTCGAGGTCCTCCTGCTTGGCGAACGCCGTGCCGTAGATGCGGGTCAGCATCGGGTTGTTGCTGTCGCCGCGCCAATAGGCGCCGGCCACCTTCATCAGCTTGAAGGCGTTGCCGACCTTGCCGGTCGAGGTCATGTGCGGGCCGCGGCAGAGATCGAACCAGTCGCCCTGATAGTAGATCTTGATCGGCTCGTTGCCGGGGATGGCGTCGACCAGCTCGACCTTGAACGCCTCGCCCTTGTCGCGGAACACCTGTTTGGTTTTTTCGCGATCCCAAACCTCTTTCGTAAAAGGCTTGTCGCGCGCGATGAGCTCGCGCATCTTTTTCTCGATTGCGGCAAAGTCTTCCGGCGTGAACGGCTCGTTGCGGAAGAAATCGTAATAGAAGCCGTTCTCGATCACGGGACCGATGGTGACCTGCGTGCCCGGCCACAGCGTCTGCACGGCTTCGGCGAGCACGTGGGCGCAGTCGTGGCGGATCAACTCGAGCGCGCGCGGATCGTCGCGGTTGATCAGCTCGAGCTTGGCATCGGCTTCAATGGGATCGTCGAGGTCGGAGACCACGCCGTCGAGCGCCATCGCGACCGTGCGCTTGGCCAGCGACGGCGAAATGCCCTTGGCGATCTCGAGGCCGGTGATGCTCTTGGCATATTCACGCCGGGCGCCGTCCGGGAAGGTGAGAGTGATTTTTTCCGGTGGGGTCACGGGTCTCAAATTGCTGAGGCTGTATTGGAAGCCGGATTCGGATTTGGCTTGTTCGGCCTTGGTCTGTTCGGCCTTGGCTTGTTCGGACCTGGATTGGTCCTTAGGCTGGTCGGTCATTGCATGTCTCCTGAGGCTCACTCCTGCGAACGAGCGCAGGTAAGCGGGAACGAGCGATATATCAGGCGATTCGGCCTGCGCAATCCGGCATTTCCAAGAAACTGGCGCGCAAAAGCCGGGGCGCCGCACGAACTATTCCGGGCGACGCCCTTTAACCGGTCGCAGGTCTGCTCTACATGCATCTGCATGGAAAATGCACCCGCCGGCCGTTTCGCGCCTACTGCCCTGATGCTCGGCAATCTCGTCACCGGCTGCTCGGTATTGGCACCGGCGGGCATGCTGCCGGAATTGGCGACGGGACTCGACGTCAGCATCCACGCGGCCGCGCTCCTGATCACCTTCGGCGCCATCATCCTGTGCATCGGATCGCCGCTGACGGCCTGGCTCACCAGCCGGATCGAGCGCCGGACGCTGCTCACCACGACGCTGGCGGTGCTCGCCTTTGGCAATCTCGCATCGGCATTTGCGCCCGACTACACGAGCCTCCTTGTCATCCGCCTGGCGATGCTCGCGGTCGGCGCGCTCTACACGCCGCAGGCCGCCGGCACGGCGGCACTGATCGTGCCGGTGGAGCGTCGCGGCAGCACGATCGCCTACATCTTTCTCGGCTGGTCACTCGCTGCCGCCGTCGGCCTGCCGCTGATCACCTTCATCGCCAGCCGCTATGGCTGGCGCGCCGCCTATGGCGGGATCGGCGCGCTCGGCTGCATCAGCTTCCTGCTGTTGCTGATCCGGCTGCCGGCGGGCTTGAAGGGCACGCCGGTGGACCTGACGACCTGGAGCGCCGTCGGCCGCGACAGGACGATCCTGCTGCTGCTTGCGATCACGATGCTGCAGATGGCCGGGCAGTTCGTGGTGTTCACCTTCATGGGCCCGCTGCTCAAGAAGCTGACCGGCGCCGGGCCCGATGCGATCGGCATGGTGTTCGCTCTCTATGGCGTCTGCGGCTTCCTCGGCGTTGTCATCGCGACCCGCATCGTCGACACCTCGGGACCCTATCGCACCTCGCTGCTGTTCACCTGCCTGCTGCTTGCGGGGATCACGGGCTGGGCGCTCAGTGCCGGCACGCTCGCATTGATGGCGGGTGCGGTCGCGATCTGGGGCCTCGGCTTTGCCTCGACCAATTCGATGCAGCAGGTGCGGCTGGTCTCGGCCGCACCGTCGCTGGCATCGGCGACCGTCGCACTCAACACCTCAGTCCTCTATATCGGCCAGGCTGTCGGCTCTGCCGTCGGCGGACTGCTGTTCGCCCGCGAGCTCCTGCATACGCTCGGCTTCGTCGCGGTCGGTTTCGTCGTGCTGGCGCTGATCCTGGTAGTCCTGACCCGGCCCCGGCCGGCAACCGCCGCCCCGGCCTGAACGGAAGCGTTTTCGTGTGCGCAAGGCGCTTGGCAAACCGCGCGCCGGGGCGCTAGAACGCGAGGTATGGGGACCAAAGAGAGTTGACTGAAATGAGGATGATTCTGGCGGTTGCCGCGGTGCTCTATTCAGCCTCCGCGTTTGCGCAAGCCGACAAGCCACCACCGATGGTGGGGGACAAGCCGTTGGTGCAGGTCAAGCCCAAGGGGCCCAAGGCCGGGATCAAAGAGGCAGCTGCCAAGCCGGCCGCGGCGCCGAAGGGCAAGCCACAATCGATCGCGGCGCGGCTCCAGGCCTGCCTCGACCTCGATGACGGCACCAAGGACCGGCTCAACTGCTACGACGCGGTGATCGCGCCAACGCCGAAGCCGAAGCCGCCGAAGGCCAAGGGCTACGCCGATTGCCGATTCTTCAAGGAAGAGGACGAGCGGCTGGCCTGCTTCAACGGCTTTGCCGAGAGCATTCCGAAGCTGCCCAAAACCTGAGGCCAACGAGCTGCGGTTCGAGCCGGACGGTTAGTCGCTGATCAGCGACTCGACGGGGATGGATTGGTGGAGGCCACGCGCGTCAGTGCGAGTGATGGCGTCGCTGACATTTTCACCAGCACGTCCTTGAGCGGGTCCCGCGTCCAGGCACGGGTCACATAGTCGCGATGGGTGATGCCGTCACCGGTTTCGACGAACACCACGCTGCCGGGACGCAACGGTCCGTCCATGTCTTCGGAGACGCTGATGCCTTTCTGCCGCAGCGTGCTCATCAGCTCGCGGTCGCGCCGCGCGGTGTAGCGGGTGTAGGAGCTGACGAAGAAGCCGGAGCGGTGGCTCTCGATCCATGAGGCGAACTTGTCCATTTCGCCGTAGACGGCGTCGAGCAGCACGACGCCGCGGACGCGGTCGCTGATGCCGCCGACCTCGAGACTCCAGGCCGTCGGCAGGAAGCCGCCGCTGTAGCCGACGATCACGATCGGCATATTGGCGAAGGCGCGCGCGCTGTTGGGATCGCCGGTGAGCCGGGCCAGATGGTTCGCAGACTCCTCCAGGAAGCGCTTGAGGCCGCCCGCCTGCCAGAACTTGCCGGCGCTGGAATCGGCGGCGTCCACCGCCATTTGCGGAGCAAGCAGGATGGCGTTGGCGCCGGAATCGGTGACCTGCTGCGGCACCAGCTGCCGGTCGCGCACGTCACGCTCAAGCGTTGCGCCGTTGCCGTGGAAGAACACCACGATCACGCCTGGCTTACGCACGTCGAAATGTTCGGGCACGTGCATCAGCACGCGGTTGTCGCTGTAGGTCTCGTCCTGCCAGAACACGCGCCCGGAATAGCTGCGGTGGCCGCGGCGGTCGCCCTTGGCGATGTTGAGGAACGGCGAGTCGGAGGCGGGGTTGTTGCCGAAATAGGGGAATGCTGACGACTTCATGCTGACGAGCGTCGTCAGGTCCTCGCGCACCGGAGGCTGGTAGGGGGCCTGCGGCGCGAGCGAAGCGATCCTGTAGGGCGCCTGCTCCGGTTGTGGCTGCTGCACGGCGCGCTTGGGCGAGAAGTCCGACATCTGCCGTTGCAGAAAACCCTCGCTTGCGGACGGGAAGCGCTCCGTGAACTGCGGGGCCGGGAAGCGATCCTCGAACGTGTCGCTGCTTGCGACCTGCTGATTTGTCTTCGCAACGATCTGGACGTTGGCCTGCGAGTTCGCCGCGAGCGCCGCCGGATTGGGCGCTTTGCCGCATTGAATCAATGTGAGCGACAGCGGCACCGAGGCTGAGATCAGAGCCATCCGGAGCGCACGACCGCGCGCGCCGGACGTCGTCCGGTCGGCACGAATGTCAGCTTTCAGTTTCGGAACGGCCCCGACCATCCACCCATGACCCCAAGTCATGACCACAAGTCCATCGGCAATCATTAAGACAACTGAGCCGATGGGCGTTTAGGCGACGTTAAGTGTCCGGAGAAACTTCCCCACATCCGGAACGGTCAAAAGGACCACGTAATCGTGTCGCGATTGTGGGGAAAGGAGACGGGACATCCCGGTGTTTGCGCAGGTTTATTGCCCAAGACCGCGCAGCAAGGGTGCCCGAGTACCGATTTAGCCCGCCTCATTTAACCCTTGTTAACCCTGCTTGAATTGACTGGCTCGAACTGCACGATGCTTCCCACGAGGCATGACGCCTGAGGTTGAGGACCCCGATGACGGCATCAGATGCGGGTACCGCGGCCTGGACCGGCCGGCTGACCGGAAGCGGGTCGGGAGTCTCCGTTCTGGTCGCAACCGCCATCGTCGTTGCCGACATGATCGGGGTCGGCGTCTTCACCAGCCTCGGCTTTCAGGTCAAGGAGATCCCCTCGGGCTTCTCGATCCTCTTGCTGTGGACCGTCGGCGGCCTTGTCGCGCTGTGCGGGGTGTTCGCCTACAGCGAACTCGGCGCGATGTTTCCGCGCTCCAGCGGCGAATACAATTTCCTCGGCCGCACCTATCACCCCGCCTTCGGCTTTCTCGCGGGCTGGGTGTCGGCGACGGTTGGCTTTGCAGCACCCGTCGCGCTCGCCGCAATGGCGTTCGGCGAATACGCCAAATCGGTCGTGCCCGGTGTGCCGCCGATCCCGCTTGCCATCGCCGTGGTGTGGCTCGTCTCGCTCGTGCAACTGACCGGCGTCAGGCACTCCTCGACCTTCCAGTTGATCTCGACCATCCTGAAGGTCGTACTGATTGTGGCCTTCCTGGTTGCCGGCTTCATCATTGGCACCCCGCAGCCAATCGCCTTCACCCCGCAGGCTGGTGACCTCGCACACATCGTCAGCGCCCCCTTCGCGATCGGGCTTGTGTTCGTGATGTACTCGTTTTCGGGCTGGAATGCCGCGACCTACATCATCGGCGAGATGAACATGCCGCAGCGGGACCTGCCGCGTGCACTGCTCGCGGGCACGCTGATCGTGCTCGTGCTGTACGTCGCGCTGAATGCGGTGTTTCTCTATTCTACGCCGGTCGGCGCGCTCGCGGGTCAGCTCGACGTCGCCAGCGTCGCCGGCAGCGCGATCTTCGGCAACCTTGGCGGCCGGATCGTCGGCGCGATGATCTGCTTCGGCCTGATCTCCTCGATCAGTGCGATGATGTGGATCGGCCCGCGCGTGATGATGACGATGGGCGAGGACATTCCGGCGCTGCGTGTGTTCTCCCGCAAGTCGACGAGCGGCGCGCCGGCCTATGCCATCCTGTTTCAGCTCGCCGTCGCCAATCTGCTGCTGTTCACGCGCAGTTTCGAGGCGGTGCTCGACTTCATCCAGTTCGCGCTGCTGTTCTGCTCGTTCTTCACGGTCGCCGGCGTCATCAAGCTGCGCATCACCGATCCCGATTTGTCGCGGCCCTATCGGGCCTGGGGATACCCGTTCACACCGCTCGTTTTCCTGCTCGTGACCGCGTTCATGATGTACTACCTTTTGACCGAGCGGCCCCTGCAGTCGCTGTCGGGAATGCTCGTCATGCTCTCGGGCCTGTTGATTTATGCTGTTTTCCGCAGGCGGCCGGTCGCCGCTGGCACGTCATCACATCGCGAATAGACATGTTTCGACCCATGAGAATTGCGGCCGTCGCTCTCGCTTTGCTGGCTGCGGCCGTTTCGTCCGCGCGTGCCGCCGACGCAACCTTCGACGATACCGCGCGCTTCCTCGCGGGCATGCAGCCTTCGGCGGATTCGCCGCTGGTGCCGCTCACGAAGGACCCGGGCTGGCAGCGCCACGCAAAGTTCTTCGACGGCGCCTTCGCTCAGCTCGAGCAGCGTCAGCTCGCGAAGATCCGCAACTGGTCCGATGTCAATCTGGCGGCACCCAGGCCGACCATGTTCTATTTGTTCAGCGGCCCCGACTTCCTCTATGCCAACGCCTTTTATTCGAAGGCCAGCACCTACGTGCTCGGCGCGCTGGAGCCGGTCGGTGCGGTGCCCGACCTGACGCGGCTGCCGCGCGGTTCGGTGGGCGCCGCGCTCTACAATGTCGAGCGATCGCTCGGCTCGATCCTGAATTTTTCCTTCTTCATCACCAAGCAAATGAAAGTCGACCTGCACACCAACCAGGTCAACGGCACCTTGCCGATCCTCTATGTCTTCCTGGTCCGGTCCGGCAAGACCATCCGCAATGTCGAGATGGTCGCGCTCGACGACAAGGGCGGGATGCATGTCGGCAACGACAATCCAGGACCGAACGCGACGCGCGGCGCCCGCATCACCTTCGTCGGCAGCGACGGCGAAGCGCGCACCCTGTATTATTTTTCGACCGATCTCTCCAATTCAGGTGCACGCGCGGCGGGCTTCCTGAAGTTCTGCGAGACGCTCGGGCCCGGCAACAGCCTGATCAAGAGCGCGTCCTATCTCTTGCACTCCGGCAATTTCACCGTCGCGCGCGACTGGCTGCTTGCCAACAGCGCGACCATCATCCAGGACGATTCCGGCATTCCGCTTTCCAGCTACAACGCGCGGCAATGGCGGTTCTTCCCGTTCGGCCGCTACCTCGGGCCGATCAGCGAATTTCCCGGCCGCTATCAGGAGCGCTACGCCAACCTGTTCACGCGCGCCCAGCCGATCGATTTCGGCGTCGGCTATCGCTGGCGCATGCATGAATCGAACTTGCTGCTGTCGGTGAGGGTACCGGGAAGCGACACAGCGCCGGATGCGGAGACGACCTCATCCGCAGAGCCATCGGCGAAACCGCCGCGTCCGAAGCGGCCACGTCCGCCGGAGCCGATCCCACCACCGCTCGGACGCTTTTTCTGGTCCCGCTGATTACCAGTGAACGCTCTGGCTCGGTACGATGAACGCCGTCGTGCTGGGCGGCGTTGCAATACTCGTCGCCAAGTACCAGCCGGAGCCGACGACGAGCACCAGCAGGGCGATGATGGCGATCATGTCAAGGGTTCTGGGGTCGTGACCTCTCGAACCACCCCGGGAACCCAGCCCAAGGCTGAAGTGAAAATGAGGGCTGATTTTCCAGCGCATTGTTGTTTCCTCCCGTGGGAGCATCACATCAACGCGAACGAAGCATTCCAGTTCCACTCAAGGCAGCGCTCCATCCTGCTTAAGGGGCGTTGACGCCGCGCCAGCGGGCGTAACGCCACGGCAAATACCAGCGCGCGCTTTGTGGTGCGGTAAGGGGCACGTTGTCGATGCCCGAGGTACCGAACGGGTTGCAGCGGATCAGGCGAGCGAGCGTCATCCAGCCGCCAGCCCAGAGCCCGAACCGTTCGATCGCCTCGTCGCCATAGATGGAGCAGGTCGGCAGGTGCCGGCAATTGTAGCCAACCAGCGGCGAGAGCGTGTGGCGGTACAGCCAGATCAGAGCGCGGCCGAATCTGCGCGGTAGCCGGAACGCGCCCGCGACGGGAGTGGAACAGTGCTCGCAGGCTGAATGCTTCATGGGCGCTTTGCTGCGATTGTGAGCGAGGTTATGCGCGGTTCCGACGCAGGGAACTGTAAGCTGTTGTTTGTACGCCACATTTTACGTGCTTTTTGGGAGCAGTGCAGCAAGTACCGGTGGACGATCTGTATTCCCCCGGATACCATTTTTGTGACGTTCATGTGAGACTCATTGGAACGTCGGAGCAGGGCTTACCTGAATCGCTTTAGGAGCCTTGGGGAAGGGATCGGTTTGAAATTTCTGAGGGCGCTCAATCTTCGCGGCTGGTTGCTGGTGGGAGCCGCTGCCTGTGGGGTCATGCTCGCTGGCGCCGTCGCCACATTCGGGTCGTCGGCGCGAGCCGGTGTTGCCCTCGAAGAGCGCAAGCTGCCAATGAAGTTTGGCTGGATCGCCTGCGAGCCGAATTGCCGCGGATGGGTCAGCGCGACCGGCATCATCACCGCTGATACGCCCAGGGATTTCGAGGAATTTTCTCGCGGACGCCAGCTCGGCGGCGCCACTGTGGTGCTCGATTCCAGCGGCGGTTCCGTCAACGACGCGATCACGCTCGGCCGGCGCTTCCGCAATCTCGGACTTTTGACCACGGTCGGCATCAGCGTTCAGAACCGCGGCGGCCAGTCGGCCCGTCCGGCGGTCGCGCCTGAGGCCTATTGCGAATCCATGTGCGTGTTCCTGCTGCTGGCCGGCAAGAAGCGCTACGTGCCGGACGCGGCCCATGTCCGGGTCCACCAGATCTGGATGGGCGATCGCGCCGACGATGCCAGGGCGGCGAGCTACAGCGCGCAGGACCTGATGATCGTGGAGCGCGACATCGGTCGGCTCGCCAAATACACATTCGACATGGGCGGTGCCGGCGATCTGCTGTCGCTCGCGCTCAGCGTCCCGCCGTGGGAAGATTTGCACGAGCTCGACGCAGGCGAGCTCAAGCTCACCAATCTTGTGACCACTGATCTCGTGGCCGACGTGCTGCCGCATGTGGACATCTCAGCGCCGGCAATGGCGGAGCTTGCACCGAAAACGCAGGCGAGGTTCGGCGCGGAACCGGAGCAGCCTGCCAAGTCGACCAAGACGGCGGAAGCCCTGGTGCCGACGGGCGGCGTAGCCAAGCCGGGCGCGGCGTCGCAGAAATAGCCTCGAATGTCCGATTTCGTTTCCGGGGTCTCTGGCTACGAGCCCGGAGTCAGCCTTGCACTGGAGCCGGCTGCTTGGCCTTGGCCTCGACCTGACCGATGGCATCGACCACCGCATCGAAGGTCAGGAGCGTCGAGGCGTGGCGCGCCTTGTAGTCGCGGACCGGCTCAAGGAATTTGATCTCTTCCCATTTGCCTTCAGGAGGCGCGCCGTTCTCCTTCAGCATCTTGCGAACAGTTTCGCGTAACTCACGGAGTTCGCTCGCAGTCGATCCGACGATCTGACTTGCCATGATGGATGAAGAGGCCTGGCCCAGCGCGCAGGCCTTCACGTCATGGGCGAAGTCGGTGACCTTGTCGCCCTCCATCTTGAGGTCGATTTTCACGGTCGAGCCGCACAGCTTGGAGTGGGCGGTCGCGGTGGCATCGGGATCCGACAATCGCCCGAGTCGCGGAATATTCCCGGCTAGTTCGATGATCCGCTTGTTATAGATGTCGTTCAGCATGTGATGGAGTCCAGCACTTCCTCACCCGATCGGCCTTGGCGGGCGGCGTCCATGGTCCTATATAGTGCTGGAACTGGCGGAAAAACAGCCCAGCGGTGCGCTGGCGGTCTTTCAGATCTGCGCTGCCAGCGTGATGACCCAAGGACCTTTTTCGTCAAAGCTGTTCTCTACAGGCGTCCGGCGGCTTCGCCGCCCCGTCTGCCGGTGACACTCCGGCCGCAAGGCCGTCGAACGGAGTAGACATGGACGCTACAATCAAATCCATCCGCCCCAGCAAGCCCTCCGATCGGCAGCCCGAGAGCCGCCCGGCAGAGCTTGATCCTTCCGAATTCCTCGCGGCTGCCGTCCGCGCCGACCAGCCGCGCCCGGCGCGCGCCGAGGCCGAGCAGGCGGTGAAGACGCTGCTCGCTTATATTGGCGAGAACACCAACCGCGAGGGCCTGCTCGACACACCGCGCCGCGTGGTCGAGGCTTTCGACGAGCTCTACCAGGGCTACCACCAGTGCCCGGCCGAGGTGCTCGATCGGACCTTCGGCGAGACCGCCGGGTATGACGATTTCGTGCTGGTGCGCGACATCGAGTTCACCTCGCAGTGCGAGCACCACATGATGCCGTTCTACGGCAAGGCGCACATCGCCTACACGCCGGTGGAACGCGTGGTCGGCCTGTCGAAGCTTGCGCGCCTTACCGACATCTTCGCCCGCCGGCTCCAGACCCAGGAGCACATGACCGCGCAGATCGCTGCGGCGATCGACGAGGTCCTCAAGCCGCGCGGCGTTGCCGTGCTGATCGAGGCTGAGCATACCTGCATGTCGGTGCGCGGCGTCGCCAAGCATGGCGCCTCCACCTTCACCAGCCGCTTCACCGGCATGTTCCGCGATAATCCGGCGGAGCAGGCTCGTTTTCTGTCCCTGGTGCGAGGCACGCGCTGACCTCGCGAATTGACCGGCGAGGGCGTTGTGTCCGCTCACTCCCATGAGACCGAGGAAGGGCTGTCCTTCCAGCCCCTGTTCGACGCCGCTGGCCTCGTGACCGTCGTCGCGACCGACGTCGCGACCGGCGACGTGCTGATGGTCGCGCACATGAACCTCGAAGCGTTGCGCAAGACCATCGCGACCGGCGAAGCCTGGTACTTCAGCCGCTCGCGCAATGCCTTGTGGCGAAAAGGTGAGACGTCGGGTCAGACCCAGCGCGTGGTCGAGATGCGTACCGATTGCGACCAGGACGCGGTCTGGCTCCGTGTCGAGCAGATCGGCGCGGCGTGTCATACTGGCCGACGCTCCTGCTTCTATCGCAAGGTCGAGGCCGAAGACGGCGGCGCCAAGCTCGTCTTCGTCGATGCGGAGCGGCTGTTCGATCCGGACGCGGTCTACAAGAAATAGTCCTGCCGTCATGCGGAGGCGGGCTGGCGGCCGAATTAACCCCGCATTAACCATACCTGTCCCACGGTGAGACGACAGGGCGCCGAATTGCCGGCGCCGCTCAACGCCGCGCGGGGCGGGCCCTTCATCATGTCGGTCGACAATTCCAGTGGCTCGCAGACGGCGGTTCTCGATCCGTCGCGGGCACGCGTCGCCGGTGCGATCAAGCAGGCCTCGAACGTCGCGGGCGTCAGCTTCCAATACATGCTGACCACCGCCAAGATGGAATCGGATTTCGATCCGAGCGCCGGTGCCACCACATCGTCGGCGCATGGGCTCTACCAGTTCATCGACCAGACCTGGCTCGGCACGGTGAAGGAGGCGGGCGCCCAGCTCGGCTATGGCAATTATTCCGACGCCATCACCAGGACCTCGTCGGGCACCTACACCGTCGATGATCCCGCGATGAAGCGATCGATCATGAAGCTGCGCGACGATCCGGAGGCCGCATCCAGCATGGCGGCTGCGCTGACGCAGTCGAACAGCTTCAAGCTTACTGGACTGCTTGGCCGCAGGCCGAGCGACAGCGAACTCTACATGGCCCATTTCATGGGCGTCGGCGGCGCCGCAAAGCTGATCGCCAATGCCGAGGACAATCCGCAAGCCGTTGGCGCGCGGTTGTTTCCCAATGCGGCATCCGCCAACCGCTCGATCTTCTACGCCAAGGACGGCCGCGCCCGCAGCGTCTCCGAGGTCTATTCGGTGCTGGATGCACGCTATGCCGGCGCTGCAAATTCGAAATCGACCCGCAGCGCGATGGCGGCGTATGGCGACACGCCGTCGACCACGCAGGTCGCAAGCGCCAACGGCGTGCAGCCCGTCGCGCCGGTGATCGACAACGCCGCCTATCTCCAGACCTTTCCAAACACACGCGCGATGACGCCGGCGAGCGCCATGGCGCCAACGACGGTCGCGGACAATGCGCCGAGCACGCCAGTGTTTCGATCGCTCTATCAGCCCGGCGATGCAACGCAGCCGGTCTCGACGACCGTGCAGAAATTGTGGGGCAACAATGCCTCGCTCAATTCGGTCGCACCCGCGACCTCGGGCGCATCGGCAACGCCCGACGTTCGGCCGCCGCAGCCGCTTGATCTCTTCAGCGATCGCAGCGGCACGTTCTCGAGCTAATATCTGCACTCGTGTCCCGCACAAGGCGCAACGCGTAAGCGATGCGCCGCAGAGCCGGGACCCATGCCGCACAGACGGCTGTCGAAGCGCTTCGGTTCCATTAACAAAACGTCAATAAAACCAAACGGTTATGGTGAACGCTTTGTTAAGCGTCGTGGTTTATTTTGTGTTGCAGGTGACAAGCCGTCACCGCTTCGTCTTCGTTGCGTTAAGCCGGAAGCACCATGATCGTTCGGCAGTTCATCAATTGGATCAGGACGGCGCCCGCCGGCGAGCGGGCCGAGGCGACACGGGCGTTGGCCCGGGCCTGGCTGATCTCAGATCTTTCCCGTGACGACCGGGTTGCCGCCGAAGGCGCGCTTCTGATGCTGCTCGACGATCCCTCGCCGCTGGTGCGGCAGGCGATGGCCGAGGCGTTTGCACGCAGCACCGAGGCGCCGGCCGCAATCGTGCGGGCGCTGTCGGCGGACCAGCCGACCGTCGCGCTGCCGGTGCTCGAACATTCTCCGCTGCTGATCGACGCCGATCTCGTCGACATCGTCGCGACCGGCAACGACGAAGTGCAGTGCGCGGTCGCCCGCCGCATCGCGCTGCCGGTATCGGTCTGCGCCGCCATTGCCGAAGTCGGCTGCGCGGCGGCAGCGCTCGAGCTGATCGAAAATCCTCATGCCGAGCTTGCGCTGTTCTCCTGGGATCGCATCGTCGAACGTCATGGCCATCTCGCCGCGATCCGCGAGGCGATGCTGGTGCTGGAGGATCTGCCGTCCGCCACGCGCGCCGCGCTGGTGGCGAAACTCTCCGAGACGCTGGCGCAATTCGTCGTGGCCCGGAACTGGCTCAGTGCCGACCGCGCCGAGCGCATCGCGACCGAGGCGCGTGACCGCTCCACCATGAACATCGCGGCGCGCTCGCGCGGCGAGGACATGCAGGGTCTTGTCCGGCACCTGCGCATCACGGGCCAGCTCACCGCGGGTCTTGTTCTGCGCGCGCTGCTGTCGAGCAATCTCGACTTGTTCGACGCGGCGCTGGCTGAACTCGCCGATCTGCCGCTGGCGCGCGTGACCGCACTGCTGCACGATCGCGGCGGCAACAGCCTGCACGCGTTGCTCCGCCGCGCCGGGCTTCCCGAGGCGACGTTTGCGGCATTCCAGGTCGCGCTCGATGCTTGCCACGAGCAAGGCTTTGTCGACAGCGACGACAATGCGGCGCGGCTGCGCCGGCGCATGGTCGAGCGCGTGCTCACCCATTGCGAGACCGACCGCGGCGCCACCGAGCCGCTGATGGTCCTGCTGCGCCGCTTCGCCACCGAATCCGCGCGCGAAGAGGCAAGGCTGTTCTGCGACGAGCTGGTCGCGGACGAGGCGGTCGATCCGGGGTACGACGAGCTGATCGCGGCCTGAATCGTAGCTTGTGTCGCCCCGGCGAAGGCCGGGGCCCATACCGCGAGGTCTCGCAATTGAAGCGAGATGGCCGCCGCCTTTTGCAATAATTCCCGCTGGTAGTCATGGGTTCCGGCCTTCGCCGGAACGACGCCTATGGCTACTCCGCCGGCGCGATGCTCGGCGCCAGGATTACCTCGAGATGCTCGGGGCGGTCGCGGTTGACCTGGGCGAGATAGTCGTCGGCGACCTTGCGCAGGCGCCGGCTGAGCTCGGCGGAGACGCTGATGTGGTCGAGCTTGGTGTTCTCGTGCACGATGGCGAGGATGGCGTTGATGTGGTGCGTGAACAGCTCGGCCGGCACCTTTTCGAGATCTGGCGCATGCTCGATGACGCGGCACAGGCTCTCGGCAATTCCCGCCGCCGCCGGATAGCCGAAGGTCGCGGCATCGCCCTTGACGTCGTGCGCAGCGCGAAAGAGCTCGTCGCGCCTGTCCTTGGTGAAGCCGTTGTGCCGGATGGCGACGTAGGCGGCCGACAGCCGGTTGATCTCGATCACCATCCAGTCCTTGAACTCGCTGGCGAGGCCCGCGAGCGCCTGTTCGGCCCGGCCGACCGGATCGTCCATGTCCTTCTCTTCGACACGGCGCAGGACCGTACGCAGCGGGTTGGGCTGCGTGATGATTTGATGCGTGGCGAAGGCCGTGACCTTGATGTCCCTTGCGCTGTTCTTCGCCATGATATCGGCCTCGACCGTGAGAGACGTTGCGCTAGATGGAGGAGCGGGCCTTGTCGAGCAGCGAAGGCTGCTGCAGCACCTCGTGCTTTTCGCCGACGCGGCGCTCGGGACCCATATAAGCGGAGATGGTGTTGCGGCGCCGGTCCGGGCCGAAATAGGTCTTGGTCTTGATGAAGGGGCGGGGACTGGCGACCACGTTGAGGATGCGCTGGTAGAGCCCCTTCGCCGAGATCGGCTTGGCCAGGAATTCGGTGACGCCGGCATCGCGCGCCACGGTGACGCGGCGCTTCTCGGAATGGCCGGTCAGCATGATGATCGGCGCGTAGGGATTGCCCTTGGAGTCCGGCTGCCGGATCATCTGCGCCAGCTCGAGCCCGTCGAAGATCGGCATCGCCCAGTCCGCGATGACGATGTCGGGCACGTAATGGCTGTACATTTCCAGCGCCGTGGCGCCGTCCTCGGCTTCGTAGACCTCGCGCGCGCCGAAGGAATGCAGCAGCGTCCGCAGGATGCGGCGCATGTGCGGATTGTCGTCGCAGATGAGGAAACGCAGCTTGTTGAAATCGATGCGGAACATGGAGCCTGGGCCGAAGCGGTCAACTTTCGTTAACCATATCGCGCCGACGGTTAACGAAGGGTTGCGATCGGCAGTCTGACGAGGCGCTCAGGAGCCGAACTGCTCGCGCAGAATGCGCTCCTCCAGGCTGTGACCGGGGTCAAACAGCATACACATCGAGATGGTCCTGTCGGACAGCACCTCGACGCGGCGGACGTCGCGGACCTCGTCATGGTCGGCGACCGCCGCCACGGGGCGCTTGTCGCCCTCCAGCACCTCGATCACGACATAAGCCGTGTTCGGCAGCAGCGCGCCGCGCCAGCGGCGCGGGCGGAAGGCGCTGATCGGCGTCAGCGCCAGCAGCGCAGCGTTGATCGGCAGGATCGGTCCCTGGGCGGACAGATTGTAGGCGGTCGAGCCGGCCGGTGTTGCCACCATGATGCCGTCGGCGATCAGCTCGGTCATGCGTTCACGCTCGTCGATCAGGATCCGCAGGCGCGCGGCCTGGTAGGTCTGCCGGAACAGGGCGACCTCGTTGATGGCGTGATGCAGGTGGACGCGGTCGTTGGCGTCGGTCGCGCGCATCAGGAGCGGGTTGATCTCGGATTCCTTCGCCGCCTCGAGACGGGCCCGAAGATCGACCGTCGAGTACTCGTTCATCAGGAAGCCGACGGTGCCGCGGTGCATGCCGTAGATTGGTTTGCCCGAGCGCATGTTCCGGTGCAGCGTCTGGAGCATGAGCCCGTCGCCGCCAAGTGCGACCACGACGTCTGCCTCCTCGACGGTGCAATTGCCATAATCCCTGGTCAACTCGCCGAAGGCCGCTTGCGCCTCGCTGCTCGGGCTGGCGACGAAGGCGATCCGGTCGTATCGCGCTGGCTTGGTCATGGTTTCCGGGGCAGGGCCGCTGGAGAAAGTTCCGCCGGGCTCGTCTATACGACCTGGGCCTCGATTGTCGAGGATGACCGCCCTTCAAAGGAGACCGGCAACTGCCCATCCCGATCTGAGGATAAAATCGGGTCGATTTGCGCCCAACCGGGCTCTCCAGGCAGCGCTGGACCCACGATCCCCCAAACCGTCGCAATTCCGCGCTAGCCTTGCGGTCCGGACCGATGCTCGCAGCCGGGCAGGGAGAACGATCATGGCGACGAATATGCCGGCGCTCCGCCGCGCGACCTTGGTACTGGCGGTGTCGGCTTTCGCGCTTGCGGGATTTGCGCGTGCGGATGATCCGCCGCAACCGCGCGCCGAGACCGCGGCGCCAGCCGGACAAAAGGGCGGGCGTGGCGGCGGCGCACAAAGCGCGTCTCAGAATTCATCGTCATCCGCCGAGCCGCACCGTCTCCCCTCGGATTCGACCACGAAGCAGACGCTCGATCTTCCCGGCCGTACCCTCAACTTCGCCGCGACCGCTGGTTCGATCCGCGTGTTCGACGGCAAGGGCGAGCCGCTGGCCGACATTGCCTATACATCCTATGAGCTCGACGGCGCCGACCGTGCGACGCGCCCCGTAATGTTCCTGTTCAACGGCGGCCCCGGTGCGTCCTCGGCATGGCTCCAGTTCGGCGCGGCCGGGCCGTGGCGGCTACCGCTCGATGGCGAAGCTCTGTCGCCGTCCGCCTCGCCCGAGGTGAAGCCGAATGCGGAGACCTGGCTCGATTTCACCGATCTCGTCTTCATCGATCCCGTCAGCACAGGCTACAGCCGCTTCATTGCCAGCGGCGAGGATGCGCGCAAGTCGTTCTACTCCGTTGATGGCGACGTCAATGCGATCGCGCTTGTGATCCGCCGTTGGCTGGAGAAGCACGATCGGCTGACTTCGCCGAAATACGTCGCGGGCGAGAGCTATGGCGGCATTCGCGGGCCGAAGGTGGTGCGCCAGTTGCAGCTCCAGCATGGGGTCGGCGTCAGGGGATTGATCCTGGTGTCGCCGCTCCTGGACTTCCGCGAGTTCACCGGCACCAGCCTCCTGCAATATGTCGCGACGCTGCCAAGCTATGTCGCGGTGGCGCGCGAAGCCAAAGGGTCGTCGGTCAAGCGCGCCGATCTCGCCGACGTCGAGGCTTACGCGCGCGGCGACTTTCTGGCCGATCTCGTCAAGGGCGAGGCGGACAAGGAGGCCACCAACCGTCTTGCCGACAAGGTCGCCGAGCTCACCGGTATCGACCAGGCGGTCAGCCGCCGGCTCGCCGGCCGGTTCGATGTCGGGGAATTCCGCCGCGAGTTCGATCGCAAAGGTGGCAAGGTGACGGGCCGCTACGATGCCTCGGTGCGCGGCTTCGATCCCTATCCGGATTCGAGCAGTTCGCGGTTCGGCGACCCCTCAGGCGATGCGCTGCAGGCGCCGCTGACGAGTGCCGCGGTCGACGTCCTGACGCGAAAACTCAACTGGCGGCCGGACGGCTCCTACGAGGTCCTGAACGGTGCCGTCGAGGGCAAATGGGATTTCGGCCGCGGCATCAACCCGCCGCAGTCGGTGTCCGAGCTGCGCCAGATCCTTGCCACGGATGCCAAGCTGAACGTGCTGGTCGCGCACGGCCTATTCGATCTCGCCACGCCCTATTTCGGATCGAAGCGGGTGCTCGACCAGTTGCCGGCCTTCGCGACACAGCGGGTGAAATTCATCGTCTATCCCGGCGGCCACATGTTCTATTCGCGCGACGGCTCGCGGCAGGCGTTGCGGAGCGAGGTCGAGACTCTCATTCGGGAGTAGGCCGTCGCGTGCGCGGCTTGTATCTCCGCGCGATCTCACGCGCCACGACCTTTGCCGGCTTGATGTTGGCGCCCGCAATCCAGACGTCGCTGACCTTGCCGCGCTTGTCGCGGATGCGCCGCACGGGCTCGCCGTGGCTGGAATAGCCGGCGGCCCAGGCAAGCTTGCCGGTGTCTCGGCCGGTGACCTCGATCTCGGCAGCGTCCATGAACGGGTTGTTGAACTGGGGATTGGCGACCAGCACGCGGTTGCCTGCAGGCACGAGGTCGCTCGCGCCCCAGATCGTCCACCAGCGCCCGGTCCAGTCGCGCACGCGCCGGTCGGGTGCGCCGCGCGTTTTAAACACGTGCAGGATCTGCATCGCGCCGTCCATCCAGAACGGCGCCGCGCCGTCAATGGAGTTGCTGAGGATGCTGATCGCGAGCTCGCAAGCGGGGATGGAGCAGGTCCGCGAGATGTAGCCTTGAAAGCCGCCGCCATGGCCGAACCAATCCCAGCCGTCGGTCTTGCCGGCGTTGACGCCGAGGCCGTAGTAACCTTCGAAGCTCTGCGGCACGCGCCAATGGTTTCGCGTCATCTCGCGGCGGCTCGCGACCGATAGCACGCTCTTTTTCGCATTGGGCGCGAGCTGCGCGAAGAAGCGGGCCGTATCGGCGGCGGTCGCGACGAAGCCGGCGGCCGATGCCATGGCGTGCGCGGGATTGTCGCCTGGGATTACACATCGCTCTCCGTACGGCAGCTTGCGGGTGTGACCGCGCGCGAATGCCGCGCTCTTGGGAAGCGGCGCGTCCGGCTCGGTCTCGCGCAGGCCTGCGGCTTCGATGATCTCGCGCTTGATCCAGACCGGGTAGGGCTCCTTCGTCACGGCCTCGATGAGGAGACCGATCAGGCCAAAGCCGTGGTTGGAATATTTGAAGCGCGTGCCCGGTTCGATCGCGGTCGGCAGCTTCAATTCCGCCGCCAGCTCCTTGGCGTTGAGATAGGGACGGTTGTCGATGAACTGGCTGGAATCGGCGCCGTCGCGCGTCAGTCCCGCGCTGTGCGAGAGCACTTGCGCAATTGTTGTTTCGGCGACGCGCGGATGCAGGCCGACGACATATTGTCCGATGGGATCGTCAAGCCGGAGCTTGTGCTGCTCGCGCAGCTTCATGATGCCGGCCGAGGTAAAACTCTTGGAGTGGGAGGCGATGCGAAAGCGGTGGCGCGGGGTGAGCTTCTCGCCGGTGTCGAGATTGGCGAGGCCGAACGCGTGCTCGGCGACCACCTCGCCGAGATGGACGAATGCGACCATAACGCCGGGCTGTTGAAACGTCGTCTGCTGGAATTCGATCCAGGAGCCGATGTAGTCGATCGCGGATCGCAGCCACTTGTCCATTGCGCACCAATTTACGAGGGGAGGATTGGTGCGGAAGGCTATCCGAGAACGCAGAATGGGCACAACCCTGCGGTTGTGCCCATTTGCTTCATTCGAAGATGCCGCGTCTTTAGTAAACGAGGGTCGCGCCGGTCGGCTTGTCGAGCGCCGTGGCAAGCGAGCGATACTCGGAGCTGTCGGTGCCGGCGAGCGAGGCGATCTTGTTCAAGTGATACTGCGCCTGCTCCCGGTTGCCCTGCTCGAGCTGCCAGAGGCCGTAATACTGCCAGGTGCGGACGTGGTTCGGATCGTCCTTCAGCGCCAGCTCGTAATAGATCTTCGACGATTGGTAGTCGCCGATCTTGCGATAGGAATAGCCGATCAAATTGGCGACGTCGGCGACGTCGTCGCGCTCGAGCGACTTCAGCTGGCCGATCGCACCCGTGTAGTCGTGATTGTCGTAGATCGTGGTGTAGGCGGTACGGTACGCGGCAAGGAATTTCGGATCGCTGACGGAGGAGCTCTTCTTCTTGCCCTTCTTGGTCGAGGTGTCCGACTTCGGCGGCGACGAGGGTTCGTCGCTGCCTGCGGCATAGGCGCTGGTCAGAGCCGGCCCGGCCGCCAACGTCATGGCGACAAGTCCCGGCACAAGAAGCGTTGAGAGTTTGCGCATCTAAGTTCTCCCGTATGAAGCGTGGCGATCCTACACGATTGCCCAGAGACCGGAACACCCGGCGCGCAAAAACATTCCCCGCCGCCCCGGTCTATTCGCCCTGCCGCAGATGACAAACGTGTCATCGAGATGAACGGAAACCTGCAAAGGGCTTCAGACTGGGTTCAGCGCCCGCCGCCTAGGCTCTCACCTATGATCGAAGGGTAGGCGAGAGGGTGCCGCCTCAAGATCCTTCCAAGAGGAGACCAACCATGTTGAAGACCATTTCCGCAGCCTTGCTCGCAGCTTCCGTGATTGCAGCTCCGGCCTTCGCCACCGAAGCCGGAAAGACCACCACGACCACGCCGGTGATCAAGGCGGACCAGAGCCAGACCAAGGTGTCGACCACCGCCGCGAAACCCGACGCCGGCCTCAAGGCGGACGCCAAGGTCTCCGACATCAAGGCGGGCGCCAAGGTGGATACCAAGTCGAAGGCGATGAACGCCAACGCCGCGGTCACGCCGGACGAGCACAAGACCGTGCGCACGCATCGCCACCACCACAAGCATCTGGCGGCGAAGAAGTCTCTGAAGACGCAGCCGGACGTGACCAAGCCGGCGACAATGGACAAGCGCAGCTAACGACTGATCCGGCGCGGCGACGTCGTAGCATTGCCCAGTCGCCGCGTGAGGAATTCAGGCCGGCCCGTCGATTCGGCGCCTGCGCGAAAGCGCAGCCGTCGGCGGCGGGCCGGTGCGCTATCCGCAAGGCTCTTGGCGGCAAGGTTTGTGGCGGCAAGGCTTGTGGCGGCAGGACGTGCGAGCAGGACCGAGTTCCCTTCGCGCAATCTTGAGGCTAGAACAGCTTCTGGTCTGATTGAACGGAGAGCGTAAGCGGTGGGGCAATTGGCGAAACGAGCGGTACGCCTGGCATTGATCCTGGCATTGCCGTTGGCGCTGGCGGCATGTTTCGGCAGCGACGGTGACCGTCCAACCCTGATGGACGGGACCCAGGCCGGCGGGCCGCAGCCGTTTCCCGACAATTTCCGCAGCGATACGCTGGCCTTGATGCGCAGCTATCTGAACAACCCGGTGGGCGTGCGCGACGCCAGCATGGCCGAGCCGTTGCAGCGCGAGGTCGGCGGCCGCCAGTTCTATGTCAGCTGCCTGCACTTCACCCCACGCGAAACCGACGGCACCTACAAGGCCATGCGGGAACGCGCCGTCATTTTCGTCAACGGCCGGGGGGACCGCGTCGTCGATCGCGCCGGCGAGCTGTGCGCGGGCGCGGTTTACGTACCCTTTCCGGAACTGGAAAAGATGACGCGGTAGCGCAAAGCCCGCCTTCATCGGCTGGTGGTAGGACAGAGGCCGCCGGAGCTGCCGGATCACATTTCGGCGAGCTTTGAACGGGGTGGTTTCGCCTTGCGACAAATTGTTACGCAGATCTTTGCGCAGGCTAGGGTCTGTTGGGATTCATCTGGAGTTTATCGCGGCCGCGGCCAGATAGATCATTGAAGTGAAGCTCTGGTCGGTCTTGTCGGCGCGCATTGC
>NZ_JBEPQV010000028.1:0-117976 GCF_040548035.1 Bradyrhizobium sp. LB8.2
CTGCCGCGCATGATCGTCTCCGCCGATTCGAGATGATAAAGTGAATCATCAAGTCCCCTCCCTGGCGAGGGGGTTTTTCAGCAGACTGCTAGAGCGCGATCGGCGGCTTGTGACTCATAGCTGACTTGAGAGCGCGCTCGCTTATTGCGACCGTTCCAAGGCCCGTTCACCAGTCTGAACCCGTCACAATACACGATATCAAAGGAAAACATTTACTTCGTGAGTACGATTGCGGTGCACTATTCCAAGTCAAAAAGCGCGGCCGAAAGAAGTGACGATGTGGTACATCATTTTATGCAACGCAATTGCATTTCCGGTTGCTGCTCTTGTATTTCCACTTCTGGCTCGTAATCATCCAGTCTTGGCGTGGGTTCTCGCGATTTGCACCAATATCCCAGCACTCTTCCTTCTCGCTGTTCTGGGTTCTTCGAACGCTGATTGGGCCCAAGCGCTTATTGTCACTCTTCTCGTATTTTTCGGCTTTGGTGGCCTTGGCACCGGGGCGTTCGTTGGGCTCGCCATCGCGAGCGTCTTCGGGGACAGCATCGCAGGGTGCTTTCGTTCGATCCTACAAAAGATCGAGAAGGCCCGCGGATAACGGGGCCACTTTTCCGCTTCTGGCCCAACTCGGACCCAAGGTGAGGTGCGCTCACGCGGCTGCTGTCGGAGACGGAGCGGACCTCTACGACAGCGGCTCGGTTCACGCTCTAGCCGAGCCCCGCATCGACCTGAAAACACTGGCGCGTGATGCGCTGGCTCTCGTCGGAGGCGAGGAATAGCGCCATATTGGCGATGTCGTCGGGCGTCACCGCATCGGGAATGGCCTGCCGCGTGCGCAGCTCGGCGATGGTCTGCTCGTCCGGATACCACAGCCGGCGCTGACGCTCCGTGATCACCATCCCCGGCGCTATCGCGTTGACGCGGATGCGGTCGGGACCGACCGACCGGGCTAGCGAATTGGTGAAGCCGACGATCGCGGCCTTTGCCGCAGCATAGACCGGCAGCGCCGGTGCGCCGCGCATCCAGGCAATCGACGACATGTTGATGATCGAGCCGCCGCCGCGCGCCTGCATCTGCGGCACCACCGCTTGAGCCGCAAAGAAGACGTGCTTGAGGTTGACGCCGATCGTCCAGTCGAATTCGGCGGGCGTCACCTCGGCCAGTACCTGGCGCTTATCATTGGCGGCGTTGTTGACGAGGACCGCGGCATCGCCGAGCGATCCGTGGACCTGCGCCATGGCGCCGCGCAGGGCATCAATGTCGAGGAGATCGCACGGCACGAACAATGGTGCGGTGCCGGACGCGGCCGCCACCTCCGCGACCAGTGCTTCGCCGGCGCTCGCATCGAGGTCGAAGAAGGCAACGCGTGCCTTCTGGGCTGCGAAGGCACGCACGAAGGCGGCACCGATGCCGCTGGCGCCACCGGTGATCAACACCACGCGGCCGGCAAGGCTGGAATAGGTGGTCCTGGTCATGCGATCAGCCGCTCCGTTTCGGGGTCGAACAGGCAAATGCGCCGCGTGTCGAGCGCGAAGGAGGCAGTCGCCCCGAGCGTGGGCCGGATATCCGGCGTGATGCGCGCCAGCGCAGGCTCGCCGCCAAGCCGCAGCAGCACGATCGTTTCGGCTCCGGTCGGTTCGACCATTTCCACCGGCGCGTCGACGACGACGGGCGCATCGCCGGAAAACACGCGATTGCCCTCGGCGATGCATTCCGGCCTGATTCCGACCACCACGTCACGGCCGACGAAGCGCGCCGCCGCGTCGTATTGGCCGAGGCGGAGGCGGACCTCGTCCGGCCTTCCTGCGCCGATCACGGCCACAGGCCCGCCGGCATCGGCCTCGAGCCGAGCCGGCATCGTGTTCATCGGCGGTGAGCCCATGAAACGGGCCACGAACAGATTAGCGGGATAGCGATACACGGTATCGGGATCGGCAAACTGCTGCACCACGCCCCGGTGCATCACGGCGATGCGCGTCGCCATCGTCATCGCCTCGATCTGGTCGTGGGTGACATAGATGATGGTGGCGCCGATGCGCTGATGCAGCCGCTTGATCTCCATCCGCATCTCGACGCGCAGCTTGGCGTCGAGATTGGAGAGCGGCTCGTCGAACAGGAAGAGCAGGGGATCGCGGACCAGAGCCCGACCCATCGCGACGCGCTGGCGTTGGCCGCCGGAGAGCTGCGACGGCTTGCGGCTGAGCAGCGGCTCGATCTGGAGCAGGCGGGCTACGTTCGCCAGTGCCTTCTCCTGTTCAGCCTTCGGTACGTGGCGGCATTCCATGCCGAAGGTGATGTTCTGGCGCACCGTCATCGATGGATAGAGCGCATAGGACTGGAACACCATGGCGATGTCGCGGTCTTTTGGCGGGATGTCGTTGACGACACGTCCGCCGATTTCCACGGTGCCTGCGCTCGGGCGGTCGAGCCCGGCGACGATGTTGAGCAGCGTGGACTTGCCGCAACCGGACGGGCCGACCAGCACGGTGAACTCGCCGCTCTCGATGTCGAGGTCAATCCCCTTCAGCACTTCCAGATTGGCGTAGCGCTTCGACAGGGAGCGAATGCTTAGTGCTGCCATGACAATCCCATCATTTCACGGCCCCGGCGGTCAGGCCGCGCACGAAGTACCGGCCGCCGAGGAGATAGATCAACAAAGTGGGCAGCGCCGCGATGATCACCGCCGCGCTCTGTACGCCATGCTGCGGGATGTCTGCGATCGCGGCAGATAGCGCAATGAGAGCGGCCGTGACCGGCTGTTGCTGGCCGGTCGTGAATGTCACGCCGTAGAGGAACTCGTTCCAGATGTGCGTGAACTGCCAGATCACGGTGACGATCAGAATCGGAGACGAGAGCGGCAGAATGATGCGCCAGAAAATGCGGAAGAACCCGGCGCCATCGATGCGCGCGGCGCTGATCAGTTCATGTGGGATGGCGACGTAGTAGTTCCGGCAGAACAGCGTGGTGAAGGAGAGCCCCTGGATCGTGTGAATCAGCACGAGACCCGTCAGCGTGTTGATGAGACCGATATCCCGCAAGACGATGGTCCAGGGAAGCAAGCGCATCTGCTGGGGAAGGAAGAGGCCAAGGGTCACGATGCCGTAGATCCAGCTATCGCCGCGAAATCGCCAGAGCGACACGGCGTAACCGGCTATAGCACCGAGCAGGGTAGAGAAAATCGTCGCGGGAATCGTGACGAGCGCGGAGTTCAACATGTACGGCCGGAGGCCGGCGCAGGTCTCGGCGACGCAGAAACCTCCCCAGGCAACGGCGTAGTTGCTCCAGGCCCAGTGTTTCGGCCAGCCGATCATCGAGGCCTGTGCGATCTCCTCGTTGCTACGGAGCGAATTCAGCACGACAACAGCCAATGGCGCGAGCCATGCTGCAGCGATCGCCAAAACGAGCAGATAGATCAACATTCGGCTTGGTGCGAAGGCTCGATCACGCATGGGTCGTCCGCCGTCGCTCAAAATAACGCCACGCTGCATACGGCAGCAGCACCGCGAGAAGAATAAGCAACATGAGCACCGCCGCCGCCGCACCCCGGCCGAGCTGGCCACGTTGGAACATCAGATCGTAGACGACGAGTGCCGGCAGCTGGGTCGCGATTCCGGGCCCGCCGTTGGTGAGAGCGCGGACGAGGTCAAAGGCCGAAATCGCGAACTGCAGCTGGATCACGGCGACGGTGATGGTTATCGGCCATAGGGTCGGCAAGATGACCCGCCGATAGATCCGGATAGGTCCGGCGCCATCGATCTGCGCGGCCTTGATGATGTCCGCGTCGACGGAGCGAAGGCCGGCAAGGAACAGTGCCATGGCGAAGCCCGAAGATTGCCAGATCGCAGCGATGACAATAGTCCAGATCGCCATGTCGCGGTCTAGCAGCCAGTCGAACCGGAACGAGGTCCAGCCGAGGTCGTGAGCGAGCTTCTGGATACCAAGGCCGGGATTGAGTAGCCAGCTCCAGACCGTGCCGGTGACGACGAACGACACCGCCAGGGGATACAGGAAGATGGATCGCAGCACGTTCTCGCCGCGAATGCGCTGATCGAGAAGGATCGCGAGCATGAGGCCGGTGATCAAGCTCAGCACCACGAAAGCGCAGCCAAACAACAGCAGGTTGTCGAACGCGATCTGCCAGTTCCGCGACGACAGGACCGCCGTGTAGTTGCGCAAACCCACCCAGCCCGAAACTGGGACAAGGGTGGAGGGAGTGAACGATACCCAGATCGTCCACAGCGAGAACGAGACGAGATGACCCGCTGCCAGCAGCAGCGGCACCCAGATCATCAGGTATTCGGGCAGCCGGCGCACCAGGTCAGAGGTCGCCGGCCGGCCCGGCCGCGTCGCTGGAGAGACGGTGTCTGTCAACGCGCGCCCTCGACGGCCTCTGCAAGGCGGGTGACCGCCTGCTCCGGTGTAACTGTCTTGTTCTTCACATACTCCGTGATCACGTCGATCATCGCTGCGGTCATGCCGTTTTCCTGCGCCATGTTGTGCGCGAGACTGAGGACCGCTTGATTGCTGGCGATAGCGTCTTTCAGGGCTGCTGCGGTCCGCCGTTGACCGTCCGACCAGCCTTCACCGGAAAGATCGACATCTGTGCGCACGGGTATCGATCCCGTGATCTGTGAATACATCGTCTGGATTGCTGGATCCATGACGAGTTGGGCCATCAGCGCCTGACCCGCCTGCAGATCTGGCTCCTTGCGCTGCCAGAATATGAAGGCATCGGCATTCAACAGGAAAACCGGCTTGGAATTGTCGCTCGGGCCCGGGGCGATGATGAAGTCGTCGAACTTGAAACCGGCATTGCGCAATACGCCCTGCGCCCAGCCGCCCATGATCATCATGCCCATGTCGCCGTCGATGAAGCGCTTCAGGTTGGTCGAAAAGTGCTGGGCGCCGACGTTCGGGTCCATCCAGTCGGCGATCTTGCGCACCTGTGCGAAGGCAGCCTTTATCTCGGGACCCTCCAAGGCCCTCTTGTCGAGATTCATGATGGCTGCGCGGTATGAGGTGGGACTGATGCCGGCCAGAGCGGCCTCGAATTTCTGTCCATCGTCCGGGCGCGTACCACCGTTGGCGATGGGATAGGCGACACCGCCCGCCTTCATCTTCTCGGCAAGGTCGTTGAAGTCAGCCCATGTGACGGGGATCTTGTCGGCCTTGGCTTTGTCCATCGCGCGCTTGGAGAGAAACAGCATGTTGGTGCTGTAGATCTGCAGCGGCAGTGCGATCCATTTGCCCCCCGGCTTATGCAATCGTGCAAGGTCTGGAGCGACGACCTTTTCGTAGCCGGCGGCGGCAACAAGGGCGTCGAGATTGACGGTTGGGGCAATCTTCGACCAGGCTGCAATCTCGGGACCTTTGAGCTGCGAACAGGCCGGTGGATCGCCGGCCATGATCTGAGCGCGCAGCTTGTTCATCATCTCGGTGGTGAATCCGGGGACTGGCGAGTGCTGCCAAATCCCGCCCTTCTCCTCGAATTTCTTGCCGAGCGCCGTGATGGCCGCCCCGTCGCTACCTGCGGACCATTGTGAGATCGCAGTCAGGCGCGGCTTGACCGCGCCTTGCGCGCGGGCAAATGCCGGCAGCGCAAGCGCGGCAGCAGATCCAGCGAGCAGACGGCGCCTTGTTGTTGTGATCGGCATGGCAAGTTCCTCCCGGTGTGAACTCTTTCGCGCGAGAGCCGCGCGGTATCAGGTATCTCAGGCGGCCTCGGTCGATGCGGCCGGCATGCCGCCGCGGCAAGCGAGGAAGAACGCCGCGAATGCCAGCGCCGCCCGCGGATCATTGCCATTCGACGGCGGCACGAAAGCAAGCGACACTTGCGCATGCTCGCGACCGCCCAACAGGCAGGCGTCGATCCCGTCGACGAGAGCGTTGCGATCGTCCTCGGCGAGAAGCGACGGCCAGCCGCTGATCGCGACGCCGTTGCATAGCTTCACGTTCAGCGTGTTGCCGATCGCGAGGCCAAGCCGGAACAGCCGCCGGCGCAACTCCTGCCGCACGCGCGACGAAAGCGGCATTGCGGTCACCCATTCGCTGCCGAGTTGAAGCAACTCGGCCTCCGCGACGCCAAGAAGCTCTGCCAAGGCTGGAAGCGACGTATAGGCCTCGACGCAGCCATGATGACCACAGCGGCAACGCGGTCCGTCGGGCTCGAACACCATGTGGCCGAGTTCGACCGGCTGGAGCGCATCGTCCTCGACCGGATCATCCATCCAGGTCCCCGCGACGCCCTGGCCGACGAAGACGAAGAGATGCGCGCCGCTGAATGGATAATTCTCCGTACGGCAACGGTGAAAAATGGCGTGCGCGACCACCGAATTGGTGAACTCGACCGGCACGCCGGCAAACGTCTCGCCGAGCATCTCGCTGATACGCCCGACGTCGCAGGGAATGATCGGATTGGTCGATGCGCCCAACCGGCCAAGGCCCGGAATGGAGACGCCGATCTGCGCGAGGGGGATGCGCCGGCGCCGCGTCCAGTCGCGCAGCAATGTCATCGCCTCGCCAAACGTCCGGCCGACGGTCGCGACTGTCGGCGTCTTCGGTAGCGGCACGTGTCCGGTGTAGTGCAGCTCACCCGACAGGCCCCCAACACCGACGCTGAGACGCTGGGTGCTCAGCTCGAAGGCCGCGAGCGCGACCGAGCCGTCGAGCGACACGAGGCCCGTCGGGCCGCCGACATAAGGGGCAGGGCGCCGCACCTCCTCGATCAGGCCTTCGGCCTTGAGATCAAACAGAATGCGCGACAGGCTCGCTTCCGACAGGCGTACGGCCCTGGCCAGCGGCGGGCGAAACGAGCCGCCCGACTGAAGCAAATGAGTCAAAATGGCAGCACGCGTCTGCCGCCGACTTCTCGGCTGCTCCGGCATTTCCATCCCTGTTGTTATTCTTACTTAGGGTAAGGATTTGCGCGCGGAGCGCTTCAACTGTCAAGGCACTTGCGGCACGATGCATGGACTTGTTGTTGTGCGCGGCAGCAAGATGGGGCAGCGGTCCAACCAGCTTCGTAGCGTGGGCAAGGCGAAGCGTGCCCACGCTGTCCATGCCGGTCGCGGAAAGACGGTGGGCACGCTCCGCTTTGCCCACCCCAAGGTGAGCGCCGAACAAAAACGGCGCCATCGCAGACGATGGCGCCGTTTCAAACGTCGTGAGGCTAAGACTTACTTCCGATCCTTGATCGCGACGTAGTCGCGCTTGGTGACGCCGGTGTAGAGCTGGCGCGGACGGCCGATCTTCTGCTGCGGATCCTCGATCATCTCGCTCCACTGGCTGATCCAGCCGACGGTGCGGGCGACCGCGAACAGCACGGTGAACATCGAGACCGGGAAGCCCATCGCCTTCAGTGTGATGCCCGAATAGAAATCGACGTTCGGGTAGAGCTTGCGGTCGATGAAGTACTGGTCGCTGAGCGCGATCCGCTCCAGTTCCAGCGCCACCTTGAGCATCGGATCGTCACCATGGCCCGTCTCCTTGAGCACGGCGTGACACATCTTCTGCATGATCTTGGCGCGCGGATCGTAGTTTTTGTAGACGCGGTGACCGAAGCCCATCAGGCGGACTTCAGAGTCCTTGTCCTTCACTTTGGCGATGAACTCGGGAATCTTGTCGACCGAGCCGATCTCGGCGAGCATCGCGAGCGCGGCTTCGTTGGCGCCTCCATGCGCCGGGCCCCACAGGCAGGCGATGCCGGCGGCGATGCACGCGAACGGGTTGGCGCCGGAGGAGCCGGCGATACGCACCGTCGAGGTCGAAGCGTTCTGCTCGTGATCGGCGTGCAGGATGAATATCTTGTCCAGCGCGTCAGCCAGCACCGGGTTGATCTTGTACTCCTCGCACGGCACCGCGAAGCACATGTGCAGGAAGTTCTCGGCGAACTTCAGCGAGTTCTTCGGGTACACGAAGGGTTGGCCGACCGTGTACTTGTAGGCCATCGCCGCCAGCGTCGGGATCTTCGCGATCATACGCATGGAAGCGATCATGCGCTGCTTCGGATCGTTGATGTCGGTTGAGTCGTGATAGAACGCGGCGAGCGCGCCGACCGCGGCCACCATGATCGCCATCGGATGGGCGTCGCGGCGGAAGCCCTGGAAGAAGCGGGCCATCTGCTCGTGGACCATCGTGTGATGGATCACGCGGTCGTCGAAATCTTTCTTCTGTGCGGCGGTCGGCAGCTCCCCGAAGAGCAAGAGGTAGCAGGTCTCGAGGAAGTCGCCGTTCTCGGCGAGCTGCTCGATCGGATAGCCGCGGTATTCCAGCACGCCCGCGTCACCGTCGATATAGGTGATTTTGGACTGGCAACTCGCGGTCGAGGTGAAGCCCGGATCGTAGGTGAACAGGCCGGACTGTGCGTAGAGCTTGCCTATATCGATGACATCAGGCCCGACGCTGCCGCTATGGATCGGAAGATCGAAATTCTTGTTTCCGACCGTCAGTGTGGCGGTCTTATTGCTTGGTTTTGCGTCCATCAGAGGTCCCCGATGTATGGTGAAACGGGCCGGACCCGGAAGGCCCCTAAGCAGATGTTGGGGCAGGCCGGATGTTCCAGAAGGTACGGGTGAGATGGGTATATTATTGCTGTGTGCGCTGCAAGATGGCGCCACGCATGGTCGACTTACGTCGTAGACTAGGCCTTGGCTTGGTCCTTGAGCCGGCCCAGGCTCTCCTGGCGTCCCAAGACGTCCAAAACCTCGAATATACCAGGCGACGTCGTTCGTCCGGTCAGCGCCGCCCGCAGCGGCTGGGCGACCGCGCCGAGCTTGAGACTATTTTCCTCGGCAAACGCACGCAGCGCGGCTTCCGTGGCGGCGCCGCTCCACGTCTCGACTTTCTCCAGCGCGGAATGAAGCTGGCCGATCAGCTTGCGGTTTTCCGGCGTCAGCAGCGCCGCCGCCTTCGGATCGAGCTCCAGCGGCCGGTCGGCGAAGATGAAATAGGAGCTGTCGATCAGCTCGATCAGCGTCTTGGCGCGCTCCTTCAGGGCCGGCATGGCCTTCAAGAGCTGCGCGCGCGTGGTGTCGTTTAACTTGGCCTTAAGCTCGTCGCGGCTGGGTACGACGTGGTCGAGCACGTCCTCGAACATCTTCACGAGTGATTGATCGTCGGCATTGCGGATGTAATGCCCGTTGAGGTTTTCGAGCTTGGCGAAATCGAAGCGCGCCGCGGCGCGGCCGACGCTGGCGAGGTCGAACGCGGCGACCATCTCCTCGGTCGAGAAAATCTCCTGGTCGCCATGGCCCCAGCCGAGCCGCACGAGGTAGTTGCGGAGTGCGGCCGGGAGATATCCCATGGCGCGGTAGGCATCGACGCCAAGCGCGCCATGGCGCTTCGACAGTTTTGAGCCGTCCGGGCCGTGGATCAGCGGGATGTGGGACATGCTCGGCAGCGTCCAGCCCATCGCATCGTAGATCTGTTTCTGGCGGGCCGCGTTGATCAGATGGTCGTCGCCGCGGATGACATGGGTGACGCCCATGTCGTGGTCGTCGACCACCACCGCGAGCATGTAGGTCGGATTGCCGTCGCCGCGCAAAAGCACGAGGTCGTCGAGGTTCTCGTTCTGCCAAACCACGCGGCCCTGGACCTGGTCCTCGATCACGGTCTCGCCGGTCTGCGGCGCGCGCAGCCGGATCGTCGGCTTTACGTTGCTTGGAGCCGTCGCCGGATCGCGGTCGCGCCACAGGCCGTCATAGAGGCGGGTGCGGCCTTCGGCGCGCGCCTTCTCGCGCATCGCGGTGAGCTCCTCGGCGGTGGCGTAGCAGCGATAGGCCTTGCCGCCGGCGAGCAGCTGCTCGGCCACCTCGCGGTGGCGGGCGGCGCGGCTGAACTGATAGATGACGTCGCCATCCCAGTCGAGCTCCAGCCATTTCAAGCCGTCGAGGATGGCGCCGATCGCGGCCTCCGTGGAGCGCTCCCGGTCGGTGTCCTCGATCCGGAGCAGCATCTTGCCGCCGTGCTTCTTCGCATAGAGCCAGTTGAACAGCGCCGTGCGGGCGCCCCCGATATGAAGGAAGCCGGTCGGCGAGGGAGCGAAGCGGGTGACGACGGAATCGGTCATTCTTGGCAGGGCCTATGCATTGGGAGGCGGTGGTATATAGCAGGACCGCTGCATAACTAAAGCCCGGCAGCGGACGGCTTAAGGCCTTGGCTCAGCGTCCCGAATTTGGCAGAAGGGCCGCTGATTTCCCTACAGGATTTTCGTAATGACAGAACCGGTGGCGACTGAGGTTGGGCGCGATTTCATTCGTGACATCATCCAGGCCGACCTCGATCAGGCCAAATACAAGGAGATTGTGACCCGGTTCCCGCCGGAGCCGAACGGTTATCTCCATATCGGCCACGCCAAGTCGATCGCGCTCAATTTCGGCATCGCCCAGGAGTTTCCGGGCCGCTGCCATCTGCGCTTCGACGACACCAATCCGGTCAAGGAAGAGCAGGAATACATCGATTCCATCCAGGCCGACGTGCGCTGGCTCGGCTTCGACTGGGGCAAGAACCTGTTCTTCGCCTCGGACTATTTCGACCGCCTCTATGAATGGGCGGAGCAACTGATCCGCGACGGGCTGGCCTATGTCGACGACCAGACCCAGGAGGAAATTCGCCGTGCGCGCGGCACGCTGACCGAGCCCGGCAAGAATTCGCCCTTCCGCGATCGCAGCGTGGATGAAAACCTCGACCTGCTCCGCCGCATGAAGGCGGGCGAATTCCCCAACGGCGCGCGCGTGCTGCGGGCCAAGATCGACATGGGTGCGGGCAACATCAACCTGCGCGATCCGGTGCTGTACCGCATTCTGCATGCGCATCATCCGCGCACCGGCACCAAGTGGAGCATCTATCCGAGCTACGACTACGCCCACGGTCAGTCGGACGCCATCGAAGGCATCACGCACTCGATCTGCACGCTGGAGTTCGAGGATCACAGGCCGCTCTACGACTGGTTCATCGAGAAGCTGCCGGTGCCGTCGAAGCCGCACCAGTACGAGTTCGCGCGGCTGAACCTGACCTACACGCTACTGTCCAAGCGCGTGCTGACCCAGCTCGTCCGCGAGGGGCATGTCGCGGGCTGGGACGATCCGCGCATGCCGACCGTGGCGGGGATGCGCCGCCGCGGCGTGCCCCCGGCGGCCCTTCGTGAATTCGTCAAGCGCATCGGCGTGGCCAAAGCCAACAGCGTCGTTGACGTCGGCATGCTCGAGTTTTGCATCCGCGAGGAGCTGAACCGCACGTCGCAGCGGCGTATGGGGGTGCTGCGGCCGCTCAAGGTCGTGATCGAGAATTATCCGGAGGGGCAGACCGAGGAGCTCGAGGCGATCAACCATCCCGATGATCCCAGCGCCGGCACGCGCAAGATCACGTTCGGCCGCGAGCTCTATATCGAGCAGGACGATTTCATGGAGAACCCGCCGAAAAAGTTCTTCCGCCTGTCGCCGGGCAACGAGGTGCGGCTGCGCTACGCCTATTTCGTCAAGTGCACCGGCGTGATCAAGAACGATAACGGCGAGGTGGTGGAGCTGCGCTGCACCTACGATCCCGCGACCAAGGGCGGCAACGCGCCCGACGGCCGCAAGGTCAAGGCCACCATGCACTGGCTGTCGGCGGCAGCGTCGAAGCCGGCCGAAATCCGCATCTACAACCAGCTCTTTGCGAACCCGAGCCCGGACGCCTCGAATTTTGCTACCGATCTCAATCCGCAGTCGCTGGAGATCCTCGCTGATGCGCGAGTCGAGGCATCGGTTGCCGAGAGCAATTCCACCGAGCCAATGCAGTTCGAGCGCCAGGGCTATTTCATCCGCGACAAGGACTCGACGCCCGGCAGGCCGGTATTTTCCAGGACCATCGGTTTGCGCGACACGTTCGCGAAGGAAGTCGCCAAGGGATGACGAGGGTTGAGGGACGACAATGAGCAACGAAGCCGACGCCATCGTGTCCGCCATCATCGCGAAATGGCGCGCCGGCTTCGCGACGCTCGATGCGGCCGCGCTGTCATCGCTTTATGCGAAGAACGCGTTCTTCTTCGGCTCCAACCCGAAGCTCTACCGGGGCAGGGGCGGCGTTGCCGATTATTTCAACGGTCTGCCGCGCTGGCGCAGGCCGAGCGCAGTGTTTTCCGAGGTGAAGTCGGTGCAGGCAGGTCCTGACCTGATCAATATGGCCGCAACCATCTCGTTCGACCTTGCCGGCGAACGTCCCGATTTCTCGGTCAAGATGAGCTGGGTCATCATTCGCGAGGACGGCGACTGGAAGATCGTCAATCACCACGCCTCCTCGCAGGCGCCGCTGATCTGACGAGCGGGGGGCACACGGCTTCGTCATTCTCGTGAGAGAACGAACATGCGCCCCGCGCGTTGGGGTGGGTCCAACAAGGAACCCACCATGCAGAACATCGCAGAGCATATGGAAGTCATCGGTGCCGACGGCGTCCACGTCGGCACCGTCGACAAGGTCGAAGGCAATCGCATCAAGCTGACCAAAAAGGACAGCGGCGAGGGCAGCCACAAGGGCCATCATCACTTTATCGACAAGGGCCTCGTCGCCGATGTCGAGGGCAACAAGGTCCGGCTGTCGGCCAAGGCGGATGTCGCCGTGACGATGGAAGAGGAAAAGTAGCGGCTCGGCCCTTTCGTTCCTGATCCGTACCGCTATCCGCCCGCCTGCACGTTCCGGTAGCTTCGGCCTTCGTTGCGTATCGTCAGGTGCAGGGAATGGCGGAGCCGGGCCGGCCGGTACGGTCGCAGGGGATCGCGGGGACTTGGCCCGCAGGCCGCGCTGCGTCCGCGGGCGGCCTTGCGCCTGCGGGTCTCGACCTCTGGACATCGCTGGTCGAGATCCTGCGCGCATGGGTACGCGGCGAGGCTGGCGCCGGGCGGCTGTTGCCGTGGGTGCCCGTGGCTTTCAGCTGCGGCATCGCGCTTTATTTCTCCGCCGATCATGAGCCGGTGCTGTGGGTCGTTGCCACGACCGCCGTCGCGCTCATGCTTGGCGCGGCTCTGTTGCGGCGGAGCCGGCTGTTCGCGCCGGCGATCATGATCGCGGCGGTCGCGGCCGGCTTTACCGTCGCGACCTGGAAGACGGCGCGCATCGCCCACCCGGTGCTGGCAAAGTCGCTCTACTGGGTGTCGTTGTCGGGCTTCGTCGAGGCTCGCGACATCCGCGAGCGCACCGACCGTTTCGTGCTGCGCGTTACCGCGATGGAGGCGCAGCGCAGCGACGTCAGGCTCGAGCGCGTTCGCCTGTCGGTCCGCAAGGGCACCGCGCCGGAGGTCGGCAGCTTCGTGCAGTTGAAGGCGCGGCTGATGCCGCCGCTCGCGCCGGTGCGGCCCGGCAGCTACGACTTTTCGCGTGACATGTTCTTCCAGGGCATCGGAGCCTCCGGTTTTGCAATGGGCGCAATCACGGTGGCGGCGCCGCCTGAGACTGGCGGCTTGCGGCTGCGTTACGCAGCCTTCATGCAAGGCCTGCGCGATGCGATCGACGCGCGCATCCGCGCCACGCTCGACGGCGACAACCGCGCGATCGCGACTGCGCTGCTCACCGGCCGGCGCGATGCGATCACCACGCCCGTCAACGACGCGATGTTCATCTCCGGCCTCGGTCACGTGCTCTCGATCTCCGGCTACCACATGGCAGTCGTTGCCGGTGTCGTGTTCTTTGCGGTGCGCGCGCTGCTGGCTCTGATCCCGGGACTGGCGGCCGGCTTCGCCATCAAGAAATGGTCGGCGGCCGCGGCACTGGTCGCTGCTGCGTTCTACCTGCTGCTGTCGGGCGCGGAGGTCGCAACGCAAAGATCGTTCTTCATGACTGCAGTGGTGCTGATCGCGGTGATGGTCGATCGCCGCGCCATCACCTTCCGCACGCTGGCGGTGGCCGCCCTGATCGTGCTGGCAGTCGCGCCGGAGGCGCTGGTGCATCCGAGTTTTCAGATGTCGTTCGCCGCGACGCTCGGGCTGGTGGCGCTGGTGCAGATCGGCATGCCGAACCTGTTCGCATCGCCCGATCATTCGGCGACCGCGCGCGTTGCGATGTGGGGCGGGCGCGAGATCGCGATGCTGTTCATGGCTTCGCTGATCGCGGGACTTGCGACCACGCCCTATGCCGCTTTCCACTTCCACCGCGTCACCCCGTTCGGCGTGCTCGCCAATCTCGGTGCGATGCCGGTGGTCTCGGCGCTGGTGATGCCGGCGGGGCTGCTCGGGCTGCTTGCGGCTCCCTTCGGGCTCGATAGCGTGTTCTGGTGGCTGATGGGGATCGGCATCGACTGGATGGTCGTGGTCTCGCGCTGGGTCGCGGCATTGCCGGGCGCGATCGGCCGCATCCCGGCTTTCGGCATCGCGCCGCTGATCGCGGCGAGCCTGGGGATCATCGTGCTGGGCCTGTTGCGCACGCCGCTGCGCTGGTCCGGCGCACTGGTGCTGCTGGTCGCGATCCTCTGGGGGCTGTCGGTGCGGCAGCCCGACATCCTGATTGCCGGGGATGGCCAGAGCGTCGCGGTGCGGGGCAAGGACGGACATCTTCACCTGATCAAGACGAGCAAGGATAGCTTTTTGCTCAAGGAGTGGTTGGCTGCCGACGCCGATCCGCGCGATGCCGCCAGCGCCTCGCTGGCCGCCGGCGTGTCTTGCGATGAATCCGGCTGCGTGACGCCGCTCGCCGATGGGCGGCTGGTCGCGCTGGCACTGCGCATCGACGCGCTGGCGGACGATTGCAACCGCGCCGCGCTGGTGGTGACGGCACGTCCCGCGCCGCCCGATTGCGCCGCGATGGTGGTCGATCGACGGCGGCTCGCGAGCCAGAGCGCGCTGGCGCTGACGCAGCGTGGTGACGGCTTTGCAGTTCAGGCGGTGAGGGAAAGAGGCACGAGCCGTCCCTGGTTGCCGGCCGGCTCAGGCGAAGGTGATTTCGACGGCAGTCTTGCGCCGAAAGCGATCCCGCCACGCAGCAAGGACGCAACGCCGGCGGAAATCGATTTGCAAGCCGACGATTAATCGGATCGTGCGGAGAGATGCAGTCGGCTGGTGCATCCGATCGGATTCGCTGGACGCAAACCACACCACCTCGCCGGCCACGGCCGGCGATTGCAAATCAATCCTGGCCTCCGATCCCGTGGCCGGAGGGCGACCGTGTCAGCCGATCGGCAGGCGCGTGATGGTTGGCTGCCTGTTGGCCATGATCTGCGGCTTGTGCTCGCGCTCGCCGGCCGGCAGCGTCACCGGCAGTTGCAGCACGGTCGCGCGCTGTCCTTCGACAAGCTGGGTCACCAGCACGTATTTGCCGTCGGGGAATTCGATCGCGTCATGATGGCGGTCGGGAATGTGCGGATCGATCTTGCCGAACTTGCCGACACGGGAATTGATCGTGCGTGTCCAGATCCAGCGATTGTCGTAGCGGATGTTGTCGGCGAAGGCGAGCTCCGTTCCCGGCAGCAGGCAGACGGCCACAGTCGGATCGGCTGCGGACGCAAAACCACGCGTCGAGGTGCCGCGGAAGGTTGTCGTGACGACCGTCTCGCCGACTTCGGCGGGGCGCGACGCGATGGCATGCAGGCTGTAGTCACACATCGGGTGCTCCTCATGCTGGGATAGCAACCGGCGTCTCTTATCGAGGCGCAGGCCCCTATCAGAGTGGAAACACACAAGCCTCTGCTTGGTTATGGGCAAATCTGCGGCTGGTTTCCGCACGCCGCGATCACATTATCTTTCCCGAATCGGCGAGGAACAAAGCCTGCTCCTGGGCATTTCGGTCGCGCACGTCAGCGGCCGGAGATGCCCTTGCGCATGACGTCTCCTCAAACCGGAACGCCGCGAAGCCTCTGGGATGCTCGGCGCGGCGTGTCGAGGATGGACCGCCGGAGATGCGGCCGGATAATCTGTGCAGAACCAGGATGACTATCCAGCCGGAGCGGGCAATCCGTCCACTCCAATTGGAATTGCGTGACTGCCGTACAGGCTCAGTACTTTCGGTACAGCCCGATCAGCTTGCCCTGAATTTTCACCCGGTTCGGCGGCAGGATGCGCACCTCATAGGCGCCGTTGGCGGGCTCGAGCGCGATCGATGCGCCGCGGCGGCGGAAGCGCTTGAGGGTTGCTTCCTCGTCGTCGATCAGCGCCACCACGATGTCGCCGGTATCGGCGCTCTCGTTGCGCTGGATCAGCGCCATGTCGCCGTCGAGGATGCCGGCCTCGACCATAGAATCGCCGCGCACTTCGAGCGCGTAGTGCTCGCCCGAGCCAAGCATGTCAGGCGGTACGCTGATAGTGTGGCTGCGGGTCTGCAACGCCTCGATCGGTGTGCCGGCCGCGATCCGGCCCATCACCGGCACCGCGACCGGACGTTCACCATCGTCCGCGGGCAGGCTGGAGCTCGCACGCACCTTGCCGAGATTGCCCTCAATGACGCTCGGCGTGAAGCCGCGGCGGCTGCCGGCGGCGGCCTGGAGCTCGGGCAATTTGATGACCTCGATCGCACGGGCGCGATTGGGCAGGCGTCGGATGAAGCCGCGCTCCTCGAGCGCCGTGATCAGGCGATGGATGCCCGACTTCGAGCGCAGGTCGAGCGCATCCTTCATCTCGTCGAAGGAGGGCGGCACGCCGCTTTCCTTCAGACGTTCATTGATGAACCGCAGAAGCTCGTATTGTTTGCGCGTTAACATCTCGACCAAAGTCTCCAGGTTGATGTCGTTCGATTCCGAGACGCTGAATTCAGCAATAAGCCGCTACACGCTCGAAACAAATCATGAACGGACACTATATGTTCGATATGTGTTCCGCAACTGCTTAATTTACCGTGAACAGAGCGAAGTTCGCGGAACATGCGTTGTCGGGGCGCTCACACGGGGAGCCGCAACACCTCGCAAGGTGTGCCTGCTTCGGCTTTCGGCGCGAACGGTGCGCGCACGAGAAGTACCTGTGCCGCAGCGAGATTCGCAAGCAGCGAAGAGTCCTGATGGTTGACGGGAAGGGCAACGCGCGTGCCGTCGTCGCGCTCCTCCAGATGCGCGCGCAGATAGTCCTCCCGCTGGTCGTTGGCGCCGACGTCGCGGCCGAGCACGGCGCGCTCGCGGCGATGGTGAATCACTGAACGGCCCGAGAGAGCGCGAATCAGCGGCACCAAGAACAGGAAAGCGCAGACGTAGGACGACACGGGATTGCCCGGCAGGCCGATCACCTCCATCGCGCCGAGCCGCCCGTGCATCATCGGCTTGCCCGGCCGCATCGCGATCTTCCAGAACGCCATCGTTATGCCTTCGTCCCTCAGCGCCTGCTGGACCAGATCGTGGTCGCCGACCGATGCGCCGCCGGTCGTGATCAGGATGTCGGCTCCGCTCTCGCGGGCGCGTCGAATGCCGACGGTGGTGGCCTCCAGCGTGTCGGCGGCAATACCGAGGTCGATGGTCTCGGCGCCCTCGCTGCGAGCGAGCGCGTGCAGGGCGTAGCCGTTGGAATAGACGATCTGGCCGTGACCGGGCGTGGTGCCCGGCATCACCAGCTCGTCGCCGGTGGCGAGGATCGCGACCTTCGGACGTCGGCAAACGGCGAGGTGCGGGTGATTCATCCCGGCCGCAAGCGCGAGGTCGCGCTCGGTGAGACGGCTTCCCTTGCGCAGGAGCACGTCGCCCTCGCGGAAATCGACACCGGCGGGCCGGATGTGCCGTCCGGCGATCGCGGCTTCCTTGATCGTGATGCGCTTGCCGTCGGCGACCGTGTCCTCCTGGATCACGACGGCGTCGGCGCCGTCGGGAACGACGCCGCCGGTGAAGATCCGCACGGCCTCGCCGGCGCCGACCGTTCCCGCGAACGGCCGACCCGCCGCGACCTCGCCGATGACGGTGAGCTTCGAATCGATCGTCGCGGCATCGGCCGCGCGCACAGCGTAGCCATCCATCGCCGACATCGCTCGCGGCGGCTGCGTACGCCGGGCCGCGACGTCGCGCGCGAGCACGCGATGGTAGGCTTCGTCGAGGGCAACCATCTCTTCGGGCAGCGGCTCTGCACCCGCCAGCACAGCGGCAAGCGCACCAGAAACCGGCATCAAGGCCACGGCGAAAACTCCTGCTCGGCACGTTCGGGCGAATGTTCCGCAAGTCTTCTAGCCGAGCGCGGGCGCAGAGGCAAAAACAGCTGAGCGGGGACAGTCATCCCGCTGCTTCACATTGTTCTGGAAGGCAAGATCAAGCCCGTCGCGGCATGATCCGGAGAACGAGACAGATCGGCAGGAGAGTGACCATGGCAGGGACGAGAATGACGAGCGCCCCGGCCAGCGCCGATCAGGTCCCTGTCTGCTCGGGACTTACGTCGGGCGCCTTCGACCCCTGATCCTTGTCGGGAAGCGGATCGGCCTGGGATTTCAGGTCGGCGGCCTTGCTCACGAGCTTGGCGGAAAGGTCCGAGTCTGAAGTTGTCCTGGCGAATTCAAGAAGAAGAGAGGCCTGCTTGGTGAGGTAGGTCTTGCCCAACACGATGATGCATCCGTCCGTAGAAGTCCCAACGGACTCAAGAGTCCGGAGGGTGGCATTCCGTTCCCGGAACTCTGTCTAAAAATGCACAAAGTGTTTGGTTTTTCGTCCCCGGGTGAAATTGTTCCGGATCGGCAGGTCGGCTTGCCTGGCAATGCGCCAGGCCGGCGGTCAGATCCCCAGCGCCTTGAGGGCGATCCCGACGTCACGCGGCGAGGTCACATGCACCGCCGTCAAGCCGCGCGCCCGCGCGCCTTCAATGTTCTCGGCAAGATCGTCGAAGAACACGATACGCCCGGCGGGCACGCCGATCGCAGCAACGACGTGGTCGAAGGCCTCCGCATTCGGTTTGCGCAGGCCGATGCTGGACGACAAATACAGCTCGCGGAAATGGCGGAGGACGTCGGCATATTCCTTCGAGAAATAGTCCACGTGCGGCCGGTTGGTATTGGAGAAGACGTAGAGCGGCATCTGCTTCGCTGCCCGCGGCAACAGCTCGGCGATGTCAGGCATTTCGCCGGTGAAGATCGCGTTCCAGCCTTCCAGGAACTGCGCGTCCGAAATGCCGATTCCGAGCGAATCTCGCAACGAGGAGAAATAGTCCTCGTCACTGAGCTTGCCCACCTCGTGCAGCCGATAGGCTTCGCTGTCCCGCACGTAGCGCGCGACGATGGCATCGGGCTCGCAGCCGGCATGTCCCGCCCAGCAGGCGATCGCCTTGGAGAAATCGATATCGAGCACCACGCGGCCGAGATCGAACAGAAGCGCATCCGCGCTGCCGGGAGAGAGCGGTGTCATTGCGTCCTTTCACTCAGTATCGATATGGCTCGTGGTCGAACAGCGGAAACGCGCTGAACACGCTCGGCGCGTTGGTTGCGGTCGCTGCATGGAGGCAGGATTTGTCGACCTCGGTGAACGAAGTCGCACCCAGCAAGCCGAGGCAACGCAGCACTTCGTCCTCGAGCAGCTCCAGCATGCGCGCCACGCCGGCTTCGCCGGCCGCCGCCAGTGCCCAGCATTGCAGCCGGCCGATGCCGACGAGGTCGGCGCCCGCCGCTATTGCCTTGACGATGTCGGTGCCGCGACAGACACCGCCATCGACCATGATTTTCGCGCGGCCCTTCACGGCATCGACGATCTCGGGCAGCACGTGCATGGCGCCGCGACCGTGATCGAGCTGACGGCCGCCATGGTTGGAGACGTAGATCCACTCGACGCCATGATCAATCGCGATCAGCGCGTCCTCTGGCGTCGCGATGCCCTTGAGGATCAGCGGGATCTTGAACTTGTCCTTGATCATCTTCACCGTCCGCCACTCCAGGCCCTTCTGGAAATCGCCGCCGGTGGCGCGCAGGCGGCTCTCGCGAACGTACCGCTTGGCGATGTCACGCTCGCGACGGCTGTAATGGGCGGTATCGACGGTCAGGCAGAAGGCGGCATAGGCGTTCTTCTCGGCCCGGCTGACAACGTCGGCGACGAAGGCATCGTCGCCGCGCACATAGAGCTGGTAGAGGCGCAGCGCGCCAGGTGCCGCCTCGGCGGTCTTCTCGAGGCCGGGCTCGGACACCGAACTCAGCATGTGCGCCGCACCGAAAGTGCCGCAGGCGCGTGCCACGCTCGCCGCGCCATCCGGATCGAAGATTTCGAGCGCGCCGACGGGGGCGAGCACCACCGGCAGGCGCATCGTGCGGCCGAATTGCTCGACCGAGCCGACGACCTTGCTGACATCGCGCAGCACGCGCGGGCGGAAGGCGATTTCGTCCAGCGCCATGCGGTTGCGACGCATCGTGGTCTCGGTCTCGGCGGCGCCGACGATGTAGTCCCAGGCGTTCTGGTTCAGATTGGCGCGCGCCTTGCGAATGAATTCGTGCAGGTTCTGGAACGGCTCGGCGCTGGCGCCGAGTTCGACGTTCCTCTCCGGCCGGGTGCGGGGCGCGTCATTCATTGTTGTCCTCCCGAGAATTTGAACTCTTATTGTCATCGCCTATCGTGTCCGGCCCTCCAAAACCATCCTAAAATCGCATAGCTGCGAGGCGTGGGCCGGCGGACCGATTCCCGTCTTGCGCGAAACGGTTTCGGAACGTTGCCAAAAGTTTAGGCCCGGGCGAAGGGATTTTTTACGGTCTAGCCGCCGGCGTGGTATCTCGGCCTTGAAGAAACCAGAATGGTATTGTGAACAGCGGGCTGGATCGCCATTTGCATGGCGCAGCCGAAGCCCAAAGCAAAAAGGCCTGTCTATCCATGCGGAAAACCCTGCTGTTCCCCTTGGGCGCGCTCACCGGCGCGTGTCTGACCCTTTTGGTAGCCAGTCCGCACGGCGGCGTATGGGCAGCACGGGCGGCAGCGAGCGCGGATGACGCCTATTCCCAGCTCAATTTGTTCGGCGAAGTATTCGAGCGGGTGAAGGCGAGCTATGTCGAGAAACCCGACAATGCCAAGCTCATCGAAGGTGCGATCACCGGCATGGTGACCGCGCTCGATCCGCACTCGCGCTACATGAACGACAAGGCCTGGACCGAGATGCAGGAGACCACCTCCGGCGAGTTCGGCGGGCTCGGCATCGAGGTCACGATGGAGGAGGGCCTCGTCAAGGTCGTCTCGCCGATCGACGACACGCCGGCGTCCAAGGCCGGCATCATGTCGGGCGACCTCATCAGCAAGATCGACGGCGATGCCGTGCAGGGCATGACACTCGAGCAGGCCGTCAACAAGATGAAGGGCCCGGTCGACACCCAGACCAAGCTCACGATCGTGCGCAAGGGGGCCGACGCCCCGCTCGACGTCGCGATCAAGCGCGAGATCATCCATGTGCGCCCCGTCCGCTTCCACGTCGAGAATGGCGATATCGGCTATATCCGCGTCTCCTCGTTCAACGAGCAGACCACCGACGGCCTGAAGAAGGCAATCGCGTCGATCTCCAAGGACATCCCGCAGGAGAAGCTCGTGGGCTACGTGATGGACCTGCGCAACAATCCGGGCGGATTGCTCGACCAGGCCGTGTCGGTGTCGAGCGCGTTTCTGCAGCGCGGCGAGGTCGTCTCGACCCGCGGCCGCAATGCGGAAGAGACCCAGCGCTTTACCGCGCACGGCGGTGACCTCACCAAGGGCAAGCCGCTCGTGGTTCTGGTCAACGGCGGCTCGGCTTCGGCCTCCGAGATCGTGGCCGGCGCGCTGCATGACCACAAGCGCGCGACCATCATCGGCACGCGCTCGTTCGGCAAAGGCTCGGTGCAGACCATCATTCCGCTCGGTGCCCGCAACGGTGCGCTGGCGCTGACCACGGCGCGCTACTACACGCCGTCGGGCCGCTCGATCCAGGCCCAGGGCATCGCGCCCGACATCGAGATCCTCCAGGACGTGCCGCCTGAGCTGAAGGGCCGGATGGACACCATGGCGGAGTCCCAGATGCGCGGCCATCTTCAGGCGGCCGATGGCACGGAGCAGACCGGATCACAGTCCTATGTTCCGCCGGAAGAGAAGGACGACAAGGCGCTACATACGGCCTATGACTTCCTGCACGGCCAAACCGCGAATGCTGTCGCGGCCAAGCCTGCGCCGAAGGCTGCGGTGCCGAACTAAGTCTCGCGATTCCAGACATCGATCGCCCGGGAGTGGATGACCGCTCCTGGGCGAATTCGTTTGGGACGCTGCAACGACGCGACTTCCAGGTTCACATCGGTCAAGCGCTCGGTCTCAACTGCGTCATGGCAACGCCGGACATCGCGAGCAGCCCGCCGATGATCAACTTTGAGGTCATGTGTTCGCCAAGAAACAACACGCTCGACATCAGGGCGAACACCGGAAGCAGCAGACCGAAGGGGGCGACGCGACCCATCGAGCAACGCCCGATCAGCCAGAACCAGAGTCCAAACCCGACAATTCCTCCGATGAAAATCGTGTAGGCGAGTGCCAGCCAACCACGTCCATCCGCGGTGACAAGGCTCGCGAGTTGTCCGTGTTCAAGGAGCAACGACATCAACATGACCTGCGGCACCGTGAGCAGCGAGGACCACCCCATCAACATCAGGGGATCAAAAGGGCCGTAGCGCTTCGTCAAGACGTTGGACACGGCGAATGCGAAGGCTGCCCCGACCACGAGCAGCAGGGGAAGCGCGTTTGCCGACAGGCCGGGCTCCGCCGCCAATACGACCACGCCGACAAATGCAAGCACCACTCCGGCGGACGTGGTGAGAGACGGCCTCTCGGCGAGCAGCGGCCACGCCAACAGGACGGTGAAGGGCGGCGCGAGTTGATATGCGACGGCCGACATGCTTCCCGAGCCGAGCCGAAGGCCAACATAGAAGAGCCCGAAGTTCAGCCCACCGAGGAAAATCGAAATAGCTACGATGGGGCCGAACTGTGCACGCGTGGGCCGTTTGACGAACGGAACGAGCAGCAGCGCGATGGCCAGGAAGCGCAGTGCGAGGAAGAAGAGGGGCGGAAACTCCGTAACGCCTACCTTGATGGCCACGAACTGATAACCCCAGAGCAAGGGGACGGCCACCGCACAGACGATCTGGATGGCAGACATGGCATTCTTCCTTTCAAGACCGATCAGTCTAGATATCGACGCGCCAATAGCGGAGGCGTCCATGGGTTGTTTACCTAATGAAGCGGTCGAGAAGAGCGTCAACGGCGGCTTGCGACGTGATCCGTGTCGGTGCCGTTTTCGCGACCACTCGTAGCCCCCAAAGGAAACAGACGAGAATTCGGGCGGCACTGGAAGGCTCGACGCCATCGGCCAATTTGCCCGCCGCCTTCGCACGGGACAGGGCATCAGCCAGCTTGGCCTCCATGGCCTTGAAAAAGCTCCCGATGCGGCGATCAACTTCAGCGTCACGGCCGGCCAGTTCCATGGCCGTGGCCACCAGCAGGCATCCGCGCCGACCATTGGCACCGCTCGTTCGCTCCACGTAGCCGGCAAGGTAGGCCCGCAGGCCGTCGACCGGCTCTCTGCGGGGGTCGAGTTCGACGTCCATCCGCGTCACGGCATCGGCGACGTAGCGATCAAGTGAACGCAAGAACAGCGAGTGCTTGTCCCCGAACGCGGCGTAGAGGCTGCCACGCGATAGCTTCGTCGCTCGAAGCAGGTCCGGCAGCGCCGTGGCGTGATAGCCGCGCGACCAGAACACGCCCATCGCCTGTTCGACAGCGGCTTCCGTGTCGAAACTTCGGGGACGGCCACGGGGCAACTGCACTGGGCTTTGGCGGCGCATCTCCGATATATAGACCAAATGGTCTTCAATTCCGAGCGGTCGCTCGCGCCGTTTGGCTGTCCGTCGATGTTTCTAGCCCGCTTCGCGACGTCGGCTCTCGTTGCCGCCGCGCTGGGCGAGCCGGCTGCGATGGAGCGCGAACAGCTCCAGCACCTTGTCGGCAGGCTTCGCGGCGCTGAACAGATAGCCTTGCATCTCGGAGCAGCCGAGCGCGCGGAGCAGCCGCTGCTGCTCCTCGGTCTCGACGCCCTCGGCAGTGGTGGTCATGCGGCGGGCGGCCGCGAGATTGACGACGGCCTGCACGATGCTGGCGGAGCCGTCGGGGCCGGCGATGTCGTTGACGAAGCAGCGGTCGATCTTGATCTTGTCGAACGGGAAGCGGTGCAGATAGCTCAGGGAGGAGTAGCCGGTGCCGAAATCGTCGAGCGCGATGCGCACGCCGATGGCGCGGAGTTGATGCAGGATCGCGAGCGCGGTGTCGTCGTCGCGGATCAGCACCGCCTCGGTGATCTCGAGCTCGAGCCGGCTCGCCGGCAAATTGGAGGCAGCGAGCGCCGCCATGATCTTCAGCGCCAGCGTGCCGCTCTTGAACTGCACCGGTGAGACGTTGACGGCGAGGCGGATGTCGTCGGGCCAGTTGGCGGCGTCCCGGCAGGCGGTCGCCAGCACCCATTCCCCGATCTCGTTGATCAGGCCGGTGTCCTCGGCGATCGGGATGAACTCGGCCGGCGAGACCATGCCGCGCTCGGGATGACGCCAGCGCACCAGCGCCTCGCAGCCAGTGATGCGGTCGTCCTTCAGGCTGAGGCAGGGCTGGTAATAGACATCGAGGCCGCCATGGGCGATGGCGTGGCGCAGATCGATCTCGAGCTGCCGCCGCTCGTGGACCTTGGCGTCCATCTCCGGCTCGAAAAAGCGATAGGTGCGGCGTCCGGCGGCTTTGGCGGCGTACATCGCCATGTCCGCGTTCTTCAGGATCTGGTCGAGCGCCGTTCCGTGGTCGGGTGCCAGTGCGATGCCGATGCTGGCGTCGGTGGCAAGATGATGGCCCATGCAGTCAAACGGCGCGCGGATGGCCTCGAACAGCCGCGCGACGAGCTCGTTGACCTGATCCAGCGACGTCACCGCGCTCTGTACGATGGCGAATTCGTCGCCGCCAAGCCGCGCCACGAAGTCCGCCGGGCCTGCGCACCGGCGGAGGCTCTGCGCGACCGACTTCAGGAGTTCGTCGCCGACGAGATGCCCGAGCGCGTCGTTGACGCCCTTGAACTCGTCGATGTCGATATAGTGCACCGCGAGTTGTTCGCCCGCGGCGACGAGAGCCAGTTCCTCGCGCAGATGCTCGTGGAACAGGGTGCGGTTGGGCAGGTCGGTCAGCGCGTCGTAATGAGCGAGATGGGTGATGCGCTCCTCGATGCGCCGGCGCTCCGTGATGTCCTCGTGTGTCGCCACCCAGCCGCCGTCCGTGAGCGGTTCGTTGACGATCTGGATCGAGCGACCGTCGGAGGTGTCGACCACCATCGAATTGCGCATATGGATGTCGCGCAGGACCCGTGCGATATACGGGTCCACATCGCCGGTGAAAGAGCCGGTGGCGCTGCGGTGCGCAATGATGTCGTGGAAGCTACAGCCGGGTCTCACGATTTCGGCAGACAGCCCGTACATCTCTATGTAGCGCTGATTGCAGATCACGAGCTGCTGCGAGGCGTCGAACAGCAGCAGGCCCTGGGTCATGTTGTTGACGGCGCGGTCAAGACGCTGCTTTTCCAGCGTCAGCCGTTCCCGCGAAAGGCGGTGCTGCTCAAGGAGCTTGCGCACGATCGCGATCAGGACGCCCGCGATGGCGAGCGCGGAAGAGGCGGCGACCGAGATCAGGATGCCGATCTGCTCGCGCCAGTCCATCAGTGCCGCCGCGCGCGTCGTGGTAGCCATCATCAGGATCGGGAAGTGGGGCAGGGCACGCGAGGAGATCAGCCGGTCCTCGCCGTCGACGGGACTCATGAAGCGGCCGGCGAAGTGATCGAGCCCGAAGACCCTCTGGTGCTCGAACGGACCGTTCTTGAAATTTCGTCCCATCAATTCGCCGGAATGGGGATATCGGGCCAGCAGCGTGCCGTCCCGATGCAGCATCGAGATCCTCGCGCCTTCGCCGAGCACGACGGTCTCGAAGAATTTTTCGAAGCCTGCCGGCTCGATGCCGCGTCCGACCACACCCATGAATTCGCCGTTCGGTCCGACGATCTTGCGCACGATGAGGATGGTCCAGGCTCCGGAGATGCGACTGTGCAGTGGCTCGATCAGGACGTCGGGAGCATTGGGATCATATCGAAAGGTCCGGAAATAGGCGCGATCGGCGACGTTCAATTTCGGGACTGGCCATGCCGTCGACGAATTGATCAAATTGCCTTCGGCATCGATGATGTTGACGCCGCCCATGTAGGGCAGTGCCTCGATCTTCGAGCGCAGCATCCGGTGGATGTCCTGGCCGGAGAGGCGTTTGCGATAGTCCGCTGCACTGGTGATGCCGGTGGCGCGAACGTGGTCGACGAAATCCTGCTGGATGACGGCGAAATCCTGCAATTGCTGGTCGAAATGATGGGCCAGCATCAGCACGGTGTTTTCCAGCTCGCGGCCGGAATTGCGAAGCGCACGTTCGCGGAAATTCTGCGCCATCAGCGTCGCGCCGACAGCGATCGCCGCGATCAGCAACATGCCGCCCACCACCAGCCAGCGGATCGGTCCGCTGCGGACGAAGGCATGGTCAAAAAGGCGGCTGCCGAATCTCGTCATCATGATCGATCGTTGTCATGCACACGCCAGGGTCAATTCGCGGCCCCGGAAACATCCGTTGGTTTACGGGAACGGGGTGGAGGCGAAGTTAGGAAGGTGGGTTAATGCGCCGTGAATGGACACGCACAAATACGATCGATGCGCGAAGCCGGGAGGCGTGCAGAACATCAAGTTCGGATCGATCAGCTCTTCATTGCGTTGATCGTCCGCGTGCTGCGGCGCCCCAGGATCGCCACAACGATCAGCGCCGCGACGATGTTCGCGGCGGCGCTGATCAGGATCGGCAGCGCGTAGCTGTGGCTCGCATCATAGGCGAAGCCGGCAGCGCTCGGGCCGACCAGCGTCCCGAAGGCAACGCTGGTGTAGAGAACGCCGATGATGCCGCTGACGTTGAGTCCGCCGAAATAGTCCATCACGACCGCTGGTAGCACCGCGACCCAGCCGCCGTAGAACACGCCGTAGATGAAGGCGAAGGCGGCGAGGGCCCAGACATCAGCGGCAATGGCCCAGATCGCCATCGCGAACGCCATTCCGATCAGGACCATGATCAGAGAGCGGTCGCGGCCCATCCGGTCGGCGACCGCGCCGAGGAAGAAGCGGCCCGCGGTGCTGCCGGCCCCGATCACGCCGAGCAGCAGCACGGCAGAGGACGCCGCGACCCCGTGGTCGCGCGCGTAAGGCACGAGATGAACGAATGGAACGAAGGCGCCGAACGAGCAGACCAGACACGATACATAAAGGGCGATAAACCGCGTCGTCCGGACGGCCTCGCGCACCGAGGCGCCGCCGGCGTTGTTTGCGTCCGCCGAATCGCAAGGCGGATCGCCGTCGGGTCGGAGGCCGCGGTTCTTCGGATCGTTCTCGATGAGCAGCGACATCCCGCCGCCTAGCACCAGCGCGATCGCGCCCAGCACCAGATAAGCGCCGCGCCAGCCCGTCGATGAGATCAGCAATGAGGCGAGCGGCGGCATTGCCAGCGTACCGAGCCCGATGCCGCTCACCGCGAGCCCAGAGGCAAAGCCGCGGCGCTTCACGAACCAGCGTTGGACCGCGCCGATTGCTGGAACATAGGCGCAGCCGACGCCGAGGCCAACGCCGAGCCCGTAGGCGAGATAGACCTCCACGAGGGAACGTGCAGCGCTCGCGGCCGCTAGTCCAACCGCCATCAGGATCATGCCCGCGACGGCCAGTGGACGCGAACCGAGCCGGTCGGCGAGAGGGCCGCTGACGAGTCCGAGGGCGAAGTACAGAAAGCCCGCAATCGAGAACACCAGCGAGATTGAACCGCGGGAGGCGCCGAAATCGCGCTGGAGCGGCTCCAGAAATGCGCTGAATGTGTAGACAGAACCAAAGCCGACGAACATGACGGCAAATGCCCCCGCGACGACGAACCAGCCGTGGAAGATGCTTCGCCCAGCGGGCTTGAATGGAATGGTCAATGCTGCCTCCGCGAGGTGGGGGAAGGATGGCGACGATGCCAGGACGTGACACGCTGGAACGTTGGGCCAGCGCGAACCAGCGTGGCCTCGTCGAGATGGGCGGCGACTAGCTGGAACGCGATCGGCAGTCCGTCCGCCGATGCACCACCTGGTAGCGTGATCGTGGGATGACCGGTCATGTCGAACGCGCAGGTGTAGCGCTGCAGCTTCGCAATCAGATCCGGCTGCTCGCCGAGCGTCCGGATCATGGTCAGCGTCAACGGCGCGAAAGGGTGTACCGGGATCAGCAGCAGGTCGATGGTCTCGAACAGCGCAGTCACCTGGCCGCGCAGTGCCAGCCGCCGCAGCAGGATCTTCTGATAATCGAGACCGGAGAGCGCGCGACCAGCCTCGAGCAGCGAGGCGAGGATCGGACCATACTCGTTCTTGCGGGCGGGATAGGTCGCCTCGTGCGCGACCGCTGCTTCCACCGCGCAATTAGGGGTCCAGTCGGTGATCGCCTGTCTTACGTCGGGAAATCTGACGTTGACGGTGTAGGCGCCAAGCGCGCGGAAAGCATCAATGGCATCCGCCAACACGTGTTGTGTCGCAACGTCCACGTCCTCGCTGTTCCAGGCAGCGTCGACGCCGATCCGCAAGCCCCGCATGTCCTGTGCGGCCGCGGCAAGATAGTCCGGCACCGGATTGAGCAGCGACGTCGGGTCGTTCGGGTCGTGTCCGGCGATGACCCCAAGCAGCACGCCGGCATCGACAGCGCTGCGGCCGATTGGTCCGATATGGTCGAGCGTCGCGGCCAGCTCGAACGTGCCGTGGCGGCTGACGCGGCCCCAGCTCGGTTTCAGCCCGGTCAGGCCGTTGGCGGCGGAGGGCCAGCGGATCGAGCCGCCGGTGTCGGAGCCGAGCGAGCCGAAGCAAAGTCCGGCGGCCGTCGCAACCGCCGAGCCGCTGGATGAAATACCCGGCCAGTAATCCGGATTCCATGGATTTCGCGGTGGCGTCGCCAACGGATGGTGATCGGAATAGGCGCCCTCGGTGAGCTGCAACTTGCCGAGCACCACGGCGCCTGCATCCCTGAGCCTGCGCGCGACGGTCGCATCTTCACCGGGACGAAAATCGCGATGAAGCGTAGTGCCGGTCGCCGTCGGAATGCCCTTGGTCCAAAACAGATCCTTCAGCGCAATCGGTACGCCATGCAGCGGGCCCCGGTACTGGCCATTTGCGATTTCGGCATCCGCGGCTTTCGCCTCGTCGATAGCCGTTTCCGCCATCACGTGAACGTAGCTGCCGAGTTCACGGTCCAGGGCGTCGATACGGTCGAGTTGCGCGCGCGTCACATCCAGCGCGGAGATTTCGCGCGCCTTGAGGCGTGCAGCAAGCTCGGTGAGTTCGAGATAGTGCAGGGCTTCGGCCACGGCGTTCTCCATTTTTTGTCATCGCAATGACGCTCGGTCTCAACGAGTAATCGACACCAGTATAAATAGAATACAGGTGCCTATTGCTGTCAACCGGTAAACATGTTTTACTGGTGTTCCATTTCCTCCGGTATTCCGATGTCGAAAGAGTCACGCAAGTTCCAGGTTCCTGACGCGTTGGCGAACGTCTACGATTTCGCCAACACGCTCGATGTTCGCCACTTCACGCATTTCGGTGTGGAGCACCCGCAGAGCGACGAAATTGCCGGGATGAAGCAGATCGCGGACTGGATGCAGGAGCGCGGCCTCGGCGGCGGCGGACGCATCACGCCCGCGATGTTCGCTACCGCGCTGCGGCTGCGCGAAGCGCTACGCGCCTATCTGCAATGCGACCCAGCCGAGCGGCGCCGGAACAAGGAGGTTCTCGGCGCGCTCGGTGACGCGCTCGCGGCGTTTCCGTTGCGGGTGGAGGCGCGGGTTGGCTGCGGCGCAGTATTATCGGCGATGCGCGCGGATGCGCTCGCCGGCCTGTCGACTATCGCGATCGAGCTGCACAACGCAACGCTTGTGGGAACGCTGGACCGGCTGAAGATGTGCGCATCGGAGGAATGTCGCCGGGTGTTCTTCGACCGGTCGAAACCATCGACGCGGCGGTGGTGTATGTCGACGCTGTGCGGCAATCGGATGAAGACGCGCGCCTATCGCGAGCGGCAGCGCGAGGCGAAATAGATCAGCGGCAATCAGGCGCGGTAATGGCCGGACTTGCCGCCGAGCTTCTCGACAAGGTGGATGCCCTCGATGCGCACGCCGCGCTCGACCGCCTTGATCATGTCGTAGATGGTGAGGCAGGCGACCGACACGGCGGTGAGCGCCTCCATCTCGACGCCGGTCGGGCCCGTGACCTTCACGCTGGCGCGGACGAGGCAACCCGGCAGCCTTGCGTCGGGCTCGATGTCGACCGTCACCTTTGACAGCGCGAGCGGATGGCAGAGCGGGATCAGCTCCGAAGTGCGCTTGGCGGCCATGATGCCGGCGATGCGGGCGGTGCCGAGCACGTCGCCCTTTTTGGCGTTGCCGGAGACGATCAGGTCGAACGTCGCCTTGGTCATGACGACGCGTCCTTCCGCGACCGCGAGCCGCTCGCTCGCGGGCTTGTCGGATACGTCAACCATCCGCGCCTCGCCGGAGGCGCCGATATGAGTGAGGGCGGGGCCGGTCTTCGTCGGATTGGCGGGCTTACGCGCCATCAGCGCGTGCCTGTGGCGCGCGCGGTCTCGCGTGCGAGCAGCGTGCGCGTCGCAGCGGTGACGTCGGCTTGCCGCATCAGGCTCTCGCCGACCAGGAAGGTCGAGATGCCGACGCGCTCGAGCCGGGTGAGATCGGCGGGCGTGAAGATGCCGCTCTCGCCGACCATCAGCCGGTCGCCGGGGATCAGCGGCGCCAGGGTCTCGCTGGTCGCTAACGTGGTCTCGAAGGTACGCAGATTGCGGTTGTTGACGCCGATCATCGGCGAACGCAGTTTTAGCGCGCGGTCCAACTCGGCGCGGTCGTGAATCTCGATCAGCACGTCCATGCCGTAGGCGAGGGTGGCGTCCTCGAGGTCCTTTGCCGCTGCATCGTCGAGTGCCGCCATGATGATCAGAATACAGTCGGCACCGTGCGCGCGGGCCTCCGCCACCTGATAGGTGTCGAACATGAAATCCTTGCGCAGCACCGGCAGTGAAGTTGCCGCGCGCGCGGCCACCATGAAGTCGAGATGGCCCTGGAACGAAGGCGTGTCCGTCAGCACCGACAGGCAGGCGGCGCCGCCGGCCTCATAGGCGCTGGCGAGCAGCGGCGGATCGAAATCGGCGCGGATCATGCCCTTTGACGGCGAGGCCTTCTTGACCTCCGCGATCAGGGCGTAGTCGCCGCTGGCGTGCTTGGCCTTGATTGCGCGCACGAAGCCGCGCGGTGCTGCTTGCGCCTTGGCTTGCGCCTCCATGGCCGACAACGGCTGCGCGCGCTTGGCGGCCGCGATTTCCTCGCGCTTGTAGGCTTCGATCTTGGTCAGGATGTCCGACATGTCAGGCTCAGCCGTTCGAGACCGCGATCAAATGTTTCAGCCGCGCGCTCGCCGCGCCGCTGTCGAGCGATTTTGCGCCGATCGCGACGCCTTCCTTGAGGTCCCTGGCACGCCCGGCCACGACCAATGCGGCAGCGGCGTTGATCAGCGCGACGTCACGGTAGGGGCTCGGCTTGCCGTCGAGCACGCTTTGGAGCGCGATCGCATTGGCGTCGGCGTCGCCGCCTTTGAGTGCGCCGGCCTCGCAGCGCGGCAGGCCGGCGTCCTCCGGCGTCACCTCGAAATTCCGGATCTCGCCATTGTGGAGCGCGGAGACGAAGGTCGGGCCGGTGAGGGTGATTTCGTCGAGGCCATCGGAGCCGTGCACGACCCAGGCGGATTCGGAGCCGAGGTTCTTGAGCACTTGCGCCAGCGGCTGCACCCATTGCCTGGAGAACACGCCGACCATCTGCCGCTTCACGCCGGCCGGATTGGACAGGGGGCCGAGCAGATTGAAGATCGTGCGTGTCGCAAGCTCCACCCGGGTCGGGCCGACGTTCTTCATGGCAGGATGATGGGCGGGGGCGAACATGAAGCCGATGCCGCATTCGCGCACGCAGCGGCTGACCTGATCCGGCCTCAGATCGATCTTCACCCCGAGCGATGCCAGCACGTCGGCGGCGCCCGAGCGCGACGACAGCGCGCGGTTGCCGTGCTTGGCCACCGGCAGACCTGTGCCCGAAACGACGAAGGAGGCGCAGGTCGAGACATTGACCGAGCCTGAGCCGTCGCCGCCGGTGCCGACGATGTCGACGGCGTCCGCGGGCGCGTCGACCGCGAGCATCTTGGAACGCATCGCCGAGACCGCGCCGGTGATCTCGTCCACGGTCTCGCCGCGTACCCGCAGCGCCATCAGGAGGCCGCCCATTTGCGAGGGCGTAGCCTCGCCGGACATCATGGCGTCGAAGGCGGAAGCCGCTTCATCACGCGACAGGCTGGCGCCGGTCGCCACTTTTCCAATGATCGATTTCAGGTCGTCCATCGCGTGCTTTCAATTGCTCTATTGGTTCGCGCCCGTCACCTGCGCGAAGGCGGCCTGATTAATGGTGGTGCCGATGTCGGTTTCGAGCCTGTTGACGTAGGAAGCGATCTGCTCCTCGGTCTGCGCGCGGTCGAGGCTGTCCTTCAGCTTCTTGACCGCGTCGGAGGCGGCGTCGACCGTGGGATCGATGATGTCGGTGACGCGGAACACGATCACTTCGGTGCCGCCGGTCACCGGCGTCTGCCCGACGCCGTCCTTGGCGGCGCGGAAGGCGGCCGCCACGACGGCTGCGGGCACGCTGGCGGGCGAGTCATCGCGCTTGAAGCCGGTGGCGGTCTCGACCTTGGCGCCGATCGCGGCTGCTTCGTCGGCGAGCTTGCCGCCGGATTCGAGCTTCTGCACCATCTCGGTCGCCTTGGCCTTCAGCTTGGTCGCGATCTGGTCCTGCCGCCAGCGCGCCTCGACCTGGTCGCGAACCTCGTCGAGATTGCGGTCGCGCGAGGGCGTGATGGCAACCACGTCGTACCAGACATAGCCGCCCTTGAACGAGATCGAGTCATTGTCGACACCGACATCGGTGTTGAAGGCCTGCGACACCACGTCGAGGCCCTGCGGGATGTTGGAGACCGGCTGGCCGTTCGGGGTGCGGCCGGAACGGTCGACGGCGTCGATGGTCACGGCGGTGAGGCCGAGCTTCTGCGCCGCGTCGATCACGCTGGCACCTCCGCCGCGCTCGTCTTCCATCTTGTCGCGGAGATCGGCGACCTTGACGCGCGCACGTTCGGTGGCGATCTCGCGCTTGATGTCGGCGGCGACGCTCGCATAGTTCGCCTCATTGCCCGGCTCGATCTTGTCGACCTTGACGATCGACGTGCCGAGACGGCCCTGGATCGGCTGGCTGATTTCACCGGCGGGAAGCGCGAAGACGGCGTCTCCAACCGCGGGATCGAGCGAGGATTTGGTCACGAGCCCGAGATTGACATCGGACGCGCTCAGTCCGCGCTCCTTGCCGAGGTCCTCGAACGACGTCCCGCTGGTGAGCCGCTCGCGTGCGGCCTGCGCCTCGGCGGCATTGGCGAATACGATCTGTTGGATCTGGCGCTTCTCAGGCGTGCCGAGCCGATCCTTGCGCTGGTCGAACACTTTCTTGGCGTCGTCGTCCGACACCTCGCTCCACTTGCCGATCTCCTCCGGCGAGACCACGACGAACGCGATCTTGCGATATTCGGGCGCGCGGAACTGGACCTTGTGATCCTCGAAATAGGCGGCGAGCGCCTCGGGCGAGGGCGCGTCGATAGTGCCTGCCTGGGCTGCGTCGAGCCTGACGAATTCAATGGCGCGCTGCTCGTTCTGGAAGCGCGTCAGCACGTCGAGCATCGTCTTTGGCGGCTCGAGGCCGGCACCGATCGTACCGGTGATCTGCCGGCGCAGCGAGACCTTGCGCTGCTCGGAGACGTAGCGCTGCTCGGTATAGCCGACATTGCGGATCACGGCCTGGAAGCGGTTCGGATCGAAGCTGCCGCCGACGCCCTTGAAGTTCGGGTCGTTCATGATGACCTGGCGGATCTGGTCGTCGGACTGGCCGAGCCCGAGCCGACGCGCCTCTTCGTCGAGGGCGGCTTCCGCGATCGTCTGCTGGAGCACCTGACGGTCGAGGCCGAAGGCGCGCGCCTGCTCAGGCGACAGCGGACGGCCGAACTGGCGGCTGATCTGTTGCAGGCGGTCGGTATAGGTCTGGCGGAACTCGTTCAGCGAAATCTCGGTGCCGCCGACCTTGGCCACCGTGGATTGGCCGAAGCCCTTGAAGATGTCGGCGATGCCCCAAACGCCGAAACTGATGATCAACACGCCCATCACGATGGCCATAATGGTCTTGCCGAGCCAGTTTGATGAGGCCTTGCGCATTCCTCGAAGCATTTGGTCCAACTTGTTTGGCAGGAGGGGAACGGGAGCGCGTCTTAATGCAGATTCCGCAAAAGCGCGTCACCAAATTGATAGATCATCATAAAGTGGCGGCTTTCCCCCCGCAACCTCAGGTCCAGCATGCTTTCGATCCCTGCGGTTAAAAGCCCCTGGTCTCTGGAACTGCCACGGGACCTCTGCTAGCGCATGCGCAAACCTCATTTTGCTGGAAATTGACATGACCGACGCCATTCGACCGCTGATCGCCGGCAACTGGAAAATGAACGGGCTGAAGGGGTCGACTGCCGAATTCGACGCCATGCTTAATGGTGCGGCAGAGGTGGCCGGCAAGGCTGATCTGCTGGTTTGCCCGCCGGCGACCCTGATCGCAGCCTTTGCCGAGAAGGCGCGCGGCAAGAAGGTCGCAGTCGGGGCCCAGGATTGCCATCCCAAGGCGTCCGGCGCCCATACCGGCGACATCGCCGCCGAAATGCTGGTGGATGCGGGCGCGACCGCCATCATTGTCGGCCATTCCGAGCGCCGCGCCGACCACGGTGAGGGCGATGCCCTGATCCGGCAGAAGGCCGAGGCTGCCTGGCGCGCGGGGGTGACGGCGATCGTCTGCATCGGCGAGACGCAGGGCCAGCGCGATGCCGGCCAGACCCTGGACATCCTGCGCGGCCAGCTCAACGGCTCGCTGCCCGACGGCTCCACCGCCGCCAATCTGGTCGTGGCCTATGAGCCGGTCTGGGCGATCGGCACCGGCCTGACCCCAACGGCCCAGGATGTCGAGCAGATTCATGGCTTTATTCGGGAATTCCTGACCTCCAGGTTCAGAGCCGACGGCGCTAAAATGCGCATCCTCTATGGCGGCTCGGTCAAGCCCTCGAATGCGGCCGAGCTGATGGCGGTGAAGAACGTCAATGGCGCGCTGGTCGGCGGGGCCAGCCTGAAGGCGGCCGATTTCCTTGCGATCGCCCAAGGCTGTCCCAATTAAAGGCTGTCCCAATTAAAGGCTGTTCCAACTAAGGGCTGCCCCTGGCTAATTCCAAACCTTAGGACCCGGCCGATCGGGGGTGGCAATGCCCCTTCCGATCGTGTAACACCGCGCAACTTCAGGAAAACCCGCGAAGCACGATCGGCCGCCTCTCGGCGCTGTCGGCTTGTGACGGAAGGACACTATGCAGACCGTTGTCATCGTCATTCACCTCATGATCGTCAGCGTCATGATCGGCGCCGTGCTGCTCCAGAAGTCGGAAGGCGGCGGCCTCGGCATGGGAGGTGGCGCAGGCTTCATGTCGAGCCGCGGCACCGCGAACCTCCTGTCGCGGACCACCGCGATCTTGGCCGCAGGCTTCTTCCTGACCAGCCTGTTCCTGTCCTGGCACGCGGGCTACGACCGTGCGCCTTCGTCGATCATCGGTACACCGGCGTCGCAGAGCCAGCCGGCCGGCGGCGGGCCGATCGCGCCGCCGACCTCGGGCGGTATCCTGGATTCGCTGAAGAAGGCGGATGAGCAGCAGCAGGCTCCGGCACCGAGCGGCCCGCAGGTACCGCGTTCGCAATAAAGCAGGGGGGCCATGCAGGGGGGCTTCTACCGTCCTGCATCAACAATCCCCATCAAGGCTCTGTCACCACTCTTAGTTTTTGGCTCACCCACAGGCCCGCAGAATCTTTGGGGCGGAATACGAATCGCTTTGGCGAATCGAATTCGAGGGATTAGAGGTTAAGCCCCATGGCGCGGTACATATTCATCACCGGCGGCGTGGTTTCTTCGCTCGGCAAAGGTCTGGCTTCAGCGGCACTCGGTGCCCTGTTGCAAGCCCGAGGCTACAAGGTCCGCCTCCGCAAGCTCGACCCCTATCTCAATCTCGATCCCGGAACGATGTCGCCGTATCAGCACGGCGAAGTGTTCGTGACCGATGACGGCGCGGAAACCGATCTCGATCTCGGTCACTATGAGCGCTTCACCGGACGGCCTGCGACCAAGGCCGACAACATCACGACCGGGCGCATCTACCAGGACATCATCACCAAGGAGCGCCGCGGCGATTATCTCGGCGCGACCATCCAGGTGGTTCCGCATGTCACCAACGCCATCAAGGACTTCGTCCTCCACGGCAACGACGATTACGACTTTGTGCTGGTCGAGATCGGCGGCACCGTCGGCGACATCGAGGGCCTGCCGTTCTTCGAGGCGATCCGCCAGCTCAAGAACGAACTGCCGCGCGATCACGCCATCTACATTCATCTGACGCTGCTGCCTTACATTCCGAGCGCCGGTGAGTTGAAGACGAAGCCGACGCAGCACTCAGTCAAGGAGTTGCGCTCGATCGGCATCCAGCCGGACATCCTGCTCTGCCGTACCGATCGCGAGATCCCGAAGGAGGAGCGGCGCAAGCTCGGGCTGTTCTGTAACGTGCGCGAGAGCGCCGTCATCGAGGCGCGCGACGCCGACAGCATCTACGCCGTCCCTCAGGCCTATCATGCCGCAGGCCTCGACGACGAAGTGCTCGCCGCCTTCGGCATCGGCTCGCGGATTCCGCCGGAGCTGCGGAGCTGGCAGCAGATCAACGAGCGCATCCGCAATCCCGAAGGCGACGTCACCATCGCCATCGTCGGCAAATATACCGGCATGAAAGATGCCTATAAGTCGCTGATCGAGGCGCTCTCGCATGGCGGCATCGCCAACAAGGTGAAGGTCAATCTCGACTGGATCGAGAGCGAGATATTCGAGAAGGAAGATCCCGCGCCGTTCCTCGAACACGTCAACGGCATTCTGGTGCCCGGCGGCTTCGGCCAGCGCGGCGCCGAAGGCAAGATCCGCGCGGCGCAGTTCGCGCGCGAGCGCCGCGTGCCCTATTTCGGCATCTGCTTCGGCATGCAGATGGCGGTGATCGAGGCCGCACGAAACCTCGTCGGCATCGAGGACGCCAACTCCACCGAGTTCGGCCCGACCAAGGAGCCGCTCGTCGGCCTGATGACGGAATGGCTGCGCGGCAACGAGCTCGAGAAGCGCTCCAACGCCGGCGATCTCGGCGGCACGATGCGGCTCGGGGCCTATCCGGCCGCGCTCAACCGCGGCAGCCGGGTCTCGCAGGTCTATGACGGCGCGACCGAGATTTCCGAGCGCCACCGCCACCGCTACGAGGTCAACACCGCCTACAAGGACCGCCTCGAGCAGCACGGGCTGAAATTCTCCGGCCTGTCGCCCGATGGCATCTTGCCGGAGATTGTCGAATACGAGGATCACCCCTGGTTCATCGGCGTCCAGTTCCACCCCGAGCTGAAGTCGCGGCCGTTCGAGCCGCATCCTCTCTTCGCCTCCTTCATTCAGGCGGCGATGGTGCAGTCGCGTCTCGTCTAGCAACTGTCACGCGGAACGATTGACCCGTTCTCGCCCGGAATGCCAACGGCTAGCCTGGGTCCAGCGGAGCAGGGTGCTCACACTCCAACCCTGACGTTCGGCGGGTCGATCTGAAGATCCAACTTGTCCAAGCCAAAGGTGTCGCGAAGCCCGGTCTGGCCAGCAGTTGTCAATTGCACAGCCCGTGTATCATTCACTCGAATCAGCCAATTCAGCTCCATGCAGCATCGTTGGATCTCGGCTCCGACATGGCCGGCGATGTGATATCGGCGCTCGCTCCAGTCGAGGCACGGCTTGCAAAAGATGCGCTTGTTTTGGCGCTTTCGACTCAGGTCGACGCCAAATTCTGTCAGTATCTTTGCGCCGGCATCGGTGACATCTCCACCATCTTCACCCAGAACGATGCAGCCGCTGGCGACCAAAGAGTCCGCAATCGCAACGCCCAATCGACCCGCCAAATGATCGTAGCAGGTCCGACCGAACCGCAGCCCAGAGTCACGCGCGGATCGAGGTTGATATCGCTGAGGAACCTCGAGAGCAGCCACCAACTTGATGCTCTCAAGCATGCTGGCGACCAGTGGTGAGGAAATACGGTAGTACCGGTAGCTGCGCTTCCTGGTTACCGAGATAAGCCGGGCGTCGACCATCTTGGACAAGTGCTCGCTGGCCGTCGGTCGCGAAATTCGCGCGAGAAACGCCAGCTCACTTCCGGTCAAGGATTGTCCACCCATGAGGGCTGACAACATGGTCGCGCGCGCCGTATCGCCAACGAGCGCTGCAACCTCGACCATATTCGCCGCTGCAACCATAGCCTCCTCTACCATCGTCCGCATCGGATCAACAAGCGACGTGAGTTCGGCATGCACCAAACTCACGACCGGAGACAATGAGCGCGTCGGATGCGACAGCATGCGAAGTGTTGAGTCCACTTGATCGATATGTCTTGCAGGAGGCGGCCGTGAAACGCGAATCCATCAGAGTTGAACCCATTTCCACGTATTTGGAGCGACGGCGGAAGGGACCGATCTGTCCCGTCATTGTCGCCTGTGAGACGGTTTATGTCTCAGGCCTCCCGCCATTTGATCCGGTCACCGGTGAGGTCAAGCGATTGCCGTTCGTGCGGCAAACCGAGATCGTGCTCGACCAAATGAAACTTTGCCTGGAGGTTGCCGGCTCGTCGTTGCGGGAGGTCGTGAAATGCAATGTCTACTGCACGCCTGATAGCTCAAATTTCGATGCGTTCAATGACGTCTACCAACGCTATTTCCCCGTTTCGCCACCTGCGCGCATCTTTCTAACGGTGCCTTCCTGGCCGGGTGAATTTGATGTGGAGGTCGATTGTGTTGCGATTAAATCCGACCTGGAAGATCGGTCGGCGTCCGCAAGGGACATGAACGAACTAGGGCATCTCAATGCGGGCTATATGCGCTCGGTTGCCTTGAAGGATGTCGATTGGTTTCGCGAACATCTGAGCGATGACTTCCTCAACAGCAACCCCGACGGATCAGTGGTTGATCGTGCCGGGTTCATTGAACAAATCGCGAAGCCGGCAACCATATCGAATTTGGGATACGAGGACGAGCGGATCCGGATCATGGGTGATATGGCGATTATCCATGCACGGACGACCTATACCAGAGCCGATGGGTCGGCCAGCCTCGGACGATATACCGACAGTTGGGCACGTCGCGGGGGCGTCTGGGTTTGTGTTGCCGCTCACGTCACCCGGGGATGAGCATAGGCCCGGATTTGGCGGCAACCCGAGTTCGTGGTTGCTGCCGAAGATCGCCGAATACGAGGATCACCCAGGTTCATCGGCGTGCATTTGCGCAACGCGGCGTCGACCTTCGACTGCCAAAGTCCGACCTTGCAGTCAATCGCTCGCAGGGGAGGCATGTGTGCCCAGCTACAAGACAGTCTCAGACGCAGCCGCTATAGATCACGGGAAATGTCAGGGAGGATAACAAATGATCTACGAAATGCGCATCTATCGCTGCGTGCCCGGCCGCCTGCCGGCACTGCTCAAGCGGTTCGAGACCGTCACGCTGAAGCTGTGGGAAAAGCACGGCATCAAGCAGGCCGGGTTCTTCACGACGCTGATCGGTGAATCCAACCAGGAGCTGACCTATTTTCTGGCCTGGGACTCGCTTGCCGAGCGCGAGAAGAAGTGGGCCGGCTTCATGACCGATCCGGACTGGATGAAAGCGCGCGCCGAGAGCGAGGCGGACGGCCAGATCGTCGGCAACATCATCAGCCAGATCATGGCGCCGACCGCCTTCTCGGCGGTGAAGTAGCGGCCGCCCGCGAGGGCATCGTGGGGAGCCCGGGCGCAACCCTGATATTCTGGGAGCCCGGGCCGAATGGGGTTGATCCGCCCTTCATCGCGGCTATGGTCGCGCCGAAACGAGGGATTTGCCTTGAGCTCTTCGACGTCAGCGGCGCCGGTCGTCACCATTGGCACGGTCCAATTCGGCAATGATCTGCCGATCTCGATCATTGCCGGGCCGTGCCAGCTCGAAAGCCGCCAGCATGCGCTGGAGGTGGCCTCCGCGCTAAAGGAGATCGCCGCGCGGCTGAAGATCGGCCTCGTCTACAAGACCTCGTTCGACAAGGCCAATCGCACCAGCGCGTCGGCTGCGCGGGGTCTTGGGCTGACGCAGTCGCTGCCGATCTTTGCCGAAATCCGATCGTCGCTCGGCCTGCCGGTCCTGACCGACGTGCATGACGCGGCGCAGTGCGCCGAAGTGGCGCAGGCGGTGGACGTGTTGCAGATTCCCGCCTTCCTGTGCCGGCAGACCGATCTGCTGCTGGCGGCCGCCGCGACCGGCAAGGTCATCAACGTCAAGAAGGGCCAGTTCCTCGCGCCTTGGGACATGGCCAATGTCGTGTCCAAGATCACGAGCGCGAACAATCCGAACGTGCTCGTCACCGAACGCGGTGCGTCCTTTGGCTACAACACGCTGGTCTCCGACATGCGCGCGTTGCCGATTCTTGCGCGTACCACCGGCGCGCCCGTGATCTTCGATGCCACTCATTCGGTGCAGCAGCCGGGCGGGAAGGGGACGTCCTCCGGAGGCGAGCGCGAATTCGTGCCGGTGCTCGCACGCGCGGCTGTCGCTGTCGGTGTGGCCGGCGTCTTCATCGAGACCCATCCCGACCCTGATAGCGCGCCGTCCGACGGACCTAACATGGTGCCGCTGCGCGAGTTCGAAGAGTTGATCCGCAAGCTGATGGCGTTCGACGCGCTCGCCAAGGAATCTGTCAGAACCGGCCCGCACTGATGCAGCAAGGCGAGGCGCGGCCGCACGATCACGGCCTGCCGGCCGCGCTCTACGTCATCTCCGGTGCAAGCTTCGCCGCAGCGCTCTCCGCGCGTGCGCTCGACCCGGTGCTGCCGCACGTCGCCGAGGATTTTGGCGTCAGCATCGCGACCGCAGCCGGATTTGCCGCGGTGTTCGCCTTCACTTTCTCGATCATCCAGCCGATCGTCGGCGCCGCCGCCGATCTGTTCGGCAAGACGCGGCTGATGATCGGCTGCCTCGCGCTGCTCGGCCTTGCCAACATCCTGGGCGCGCTCTCGAGCTCGTTCCCGGTTCTTTTCGCGACCCGTATCCTCGCCGGCATCGGCTCCGGCGGCGTGTTTCCGGTGGCGCTCAGCCTGACCAGCGATCTCGTCGGTCCGGAGAAACGCCAGGTCGCGATCAGCCGCACGCTCGCCGGCGCGATGACCGGCAATCTCCTCGGCGCCTCGGCCTCCGGCCTGATCGGCGATTTCCTCGGCTGGCGCGGCGTGCTGGCGGTGCTCGGCGTGCTCGTGATCGTTGCATCGATCGCGGTCGCCGCCGGTTTTCGCGGCGCCAAGGTCAAGCATCCGCCGAAGACCAGCCTGTCGGCGCTGAAGGCCGGCTATCGCACCATCTTCACCAATCCGAACGCCTATGTCTGCTATTCGGCGGTGTTCATCGAAGGCTGCTGCGTGCTCGGCCTGTTTCCCTACCTCGCTTCGTTCCTGTTCGAACTCGGCCAGACCTCGCTCTCGATCGCGGGCATTGTCATCGCGGGCTTTGCGGTCGGCGGCTTGTTCTACACACTGACGGTGTCGCGTCTGCTGCCATGGCTGGGCATGAAGGGAATGATGATCGCGGGCATGACGTTGGTGGCCTCGCAGCTCGTTGTCCTTGCCTTCGGCCCACGCTGGGAAGTGCAGGCGTTCAATCTCATCGTCATGGGCTGGGGCTTCTACATCGCCCATGGTTGCCTCCAGATGTTCGCCAGCGAGCTCTCGGTCGAGGCACGTGCCACCGCGCTGTCGCTGCATTCGTTCTTCTTCTTCATGGGCCAGACGGTCGGGCCGCTCGCCTATGGCCTTGGCCTCCAGCATGGCGGCAAGATGCCGACCCTGTTCGCGAGCGCCGTGATCATGGTGGTGCTGGGCTTCGTCTGCGCCCGACTGCTCAAGCAGCGCGCGCCATCCGACGCGCCGACCTGACGGAAGTATCGGATGTCCGACTTTCGTAGTTCCGCCACATCAAGCTCCAGCTCGAGCATGCGAGCCGTTCACCAAGCAGGCGGCCGCGAGGTCAAGGATTCCGACACCACCGTGCGCGCCTCGACGCACAATGCCGGCTTTGCGCTTGCCAAGTTCCCGCAATGTGAAAGAATGAAGTTGGGACGACCAGCGCCCAATGCAATTTCAGGGAGAGGCGCGTGAGTGAATTGCTACATCCCGCGGCCCCCCATAACCTGCCTTCCTTCATCACCGCGCCTGGAGAAACCGACGTCCTGATGGTCGTCGTCGGCATTGTCCTGATCGGCGCCGTTCTCGCGGTCGGGAATCTCTATTTGCACCTGCATACGATGCCGGAGCGGATGGCTCACAAGTCGCAGAAATTCCAGTTTGAAATCGTGGCCGTGCTGGGGCTGCTGGCGTTGTTCACGCATAACCACCTGTTCTGGGTGATCGGCCTGTTCCTCGCCATGATCGATCTGCCGGACTTCAGCACGCCGCTACGCAAGATTGCCGGGTCGGTCGAGAAGATGGCCGGCGTCGCGCCCGGGCAGGATCCGACCGAGCCGCCAGGTGAAACCGTTGCCGCGCAGCCTTCCGCAGGAAGCAATGCCAAGGCCGAGAGCGCCAAGAGCGAAGTGGCCAGCCATGCTTGAGCTGCTTCTCTGTTCCCTCCTGACGATATTTCCGGACTATCTCTATCGCCGTTATCGGCAGGGAAAGCGCATCGGGCACGAAATCACGCTCTATTCGGTCTGGTTCGAGCTGCGATTTGGCATCATCGCCTGCCTGATGCTTACGGTCTCGCTCATCACGATGATCTTCTATTTTCATCCATCGACCTCGTCGGCGACGTTGTTCTATCGGACTGTCCCGATCATGACCGAAGTCAACGGCCGGGTTGCCGAGGTTCATGTCGACGTCAGTGCGGACGTCAAGCAAGGCGAGGTGATTTTCAGGCTGGACAGCGCCAAGCAGGAAGCGTCGCTCCTGACGGCCAAGCGCAAGATCGCCGAAATCGACGCCGCCATGCTGGCCGCGCAGGCCGATGTCATGAAGGCGGAAGGCCAGCTTCAGGAGGCAAAGGGTTCGCTGCAGCAGGCTCAGGACGAACTCGATACCAAGACTGAATTGCAGAAGCGCAACCCCGGAATCGTTCCGCAGCGCGACATCGAAAAGCTCGGTGTGGCCGTTGCGGGTCGCCAGGGCACTCTAGACGCGGCGACCGCTTCCAAGCAATCCGCGACGACGCGGCTGAGCGCTCTGCTACCGGCGGAGAAGGCAAGCGCCGAGGCCGCATTGGCCGAGGCGCAGGTCGATCTGGACAAAACCTTCATTCGGGCCGGCGTCGACGGGCGGGTAGAGCAATTTGGACTGAGGCCAGGTGACATCGTTACGCCAAATATGCGCACGGCCGGCGTCCTGATCCCGCAGGGTGCAGGACGGCGTGCTCTCATGGCAGGGTTTGGGCAGATCGAGGCCCAGGTCTTGAAGATCGGAATGGTGGCCGAGGCCACCTGCATTTCCAAGCCGTGGACGATCATCCCGATGGTGATTACCGGTGTGCAGGACTACATCGCGGCCGGCCAGTTCAGGGGCGGTGAACAATTGGTCGAGGCGCAGCAGGTCGTGCGGCCCGGCACCATTCTCGTTTTCATGGAGCCGATCTACAAGGGCGGGCTGGAGGGCGTGACGCCCGGCAGCAGTTGTGTCGCCAACGCCTACACCAGCAATCACGAACTGATCTCGTCAGGGAAGCTCGGTTCGTTCAAGAGCTTCGGATTGCATGTCGTCGATGCGACCGGGCTTGTGCACGCCATGCTGTTGCGGATTCAGGCCCTGCTGTTGCCGATCCAGACGCTGGTGCTGAGCGGGCATTGACCCGCCCGCAGCGGCCAAAGATTAGCCCCGCCCGCGATAAGGCGCGACGCCCTGCTCGGGCAGCCACAGGCCCTTCGGCGCGCGGCCGGTCTGCCAGAACACGTCGATCGGGATGCCGCCGCGCGGATACCAGTAGCCGCCGATGCGCAAGAACTTCGGCTTGATCTCACTCGCGATGCGCTTGCCGATCATCACGGTGCAGTCCTCGTGGAAGGCGCCGTGATTGCGGAAGCTCGCGATGTAGAGCTTCAGCGACTTCGACTCCAGCAGCCATTGGCCGGGGGCGTAGTCGATCATCAGATGTGCGAAATCCGGTTGTCCCGTGACCGGGCAGAGCGAGGTGAATTCCGGCACGGTGAAGCGCACCAGATAGTCCGTGCCCGCCTGCGGATTCGGCACACGGTCGAGCTGAGCTTCTTCCGGCGTGTGCGGCCATTCGACCGCACGGCCGAGCTGAAGAGATTTCTTCGCCATCGTCGTCACATCCTGTTTCGGATGCCGGGATGGACGCAAACGCCGCGGCCGTCAACCGGCGGCGATCGTCTGGATCATGATGATCCGGTCGTTGCCGGACTCGCAGCCCCAGAGCTCGCCCGGCCTGCCGTCGAGCTGGCGCACATTGGCATTGGCCTTGTCGCTGGCGAACACGTTGAACTTTTCGGTGGCGGGATCGAAGCGGACGATGGCGTTGGCGGAGAAATCGGTCAGCCAGACCTTGTCCCTGTCGTCGACATAGACCGCGTAGGTGCGGGGACGTTCGCCCGGCAGCTTCCAGGTCTTCCAGGAGGCTCCCGCGGGATCGTGCACGGAGACGTGGCCGCTGTTCCACTCGCTGACCCAGATCCGGCTGTTCGAGTCGGACCAGACGCGCCGCGAGCCCTGGCCCGGCGTCGGCAGCTCGACTACAGCGGCATTGCCGGTCGCCAGATCGATCTTGGCGATATAGCTGCCGGCGAGCGAGGCGTACCAGACGTCGCCCTTGGGCGTGACGGTGATGCCGTAAGGGCCGACGCCCTTGGGCGCCCTGAACACGTCCATGCCGCCCGAGTTCGGCGCGAGCCGGCCGTAATAGCCGGACTGTCCGGTGAACCAATAGATGCCGGCCTTGTCGAACACGCCGGTGTTGAGGTTGGCGTAGGCGAACTTTTCGGGCAGGCGGAACAGCGTGACCTTGAGGTCGGAAGGGTCGACGCGGGCGATCGCATTCTGGCCGCCTTCGGTGATCCAGGGCGCGCCGTCGGGGCCGATGGTCACGCCGTGCGGAGCGGCGCCCTCGCCGAGGCTGACCGTCTTATAGCTGCCATCGTTCGGATCGAGCCTGCCGAGCAGGCCCTTGCCCTGGGCCGTAAACCAGACCGTGCCATCAGGGGCGGGAGCGAGGTCGTGCAGACCGATGCCGGGGCTGATGGGGTAGTATTTTGTCCGGAACGGGCCTTCCTGCGCAAAACTTGGGCGGGCCGCGAATAGGGCGGCGCTCGAGGCAAGAAACTGGCGGCGATTCATGGCGTTACCCCGACTGTTTCAGATTGAGGGTTTGCGCGCGGACCAGGTGCCGTCAAGCATAGTCCCGGACGCCCCACACGCCAGTCGAAGCCGGCCCTCCAAGCGTTCACATTTGCTTGCGCTCCGTGTAAGACCCGCGGCACCGATCAGCCCCAACGAACGGAAGTGCACATCATGACCGCCATCATCGACATCATCGGCCGCGAAATTCTCGATAGCCGGGGCAATCCCACGGTCGAGGTCGACGTCGTGCTGGAAGATGGCGCGCTTGGCCGTGCTGCCGTGCCGTCCGGCGCCTCCACCGGCGCCCATGAGGCGGTGGAACTGCGCGACGGCGACAAGGCCCGCTATCTCGGCAAGGGCGTCACCAAGGCGGTCGGCGCCGTCAACGGCGAGATCTTCGAGGCCCTGAGCGGTCTCGATGTCGAGCAGCAGGCCCAGCTCGACCAGATCATGATCGACCTCGATGGCACGCCGAACAAGAGCCGGCTGGGCGCCAACGCCATCCTCGGCGTCTCGCTCGCCTGCGCCAAGGCGGCCGCGAACTCGCTCGACATGCCGCTCTACCGTTACGTCGGCGGCACCTCGGCGCGCCTCTTGCCGGTGCCGATGATGAACATCATCAATGGCGGCATGCACGCCGACAACCCGATCGACTTCCAGGAGTTCATGATCCTCCCCGTGGGCGCGTCGTCGTTCGCCGAAGGCCTGCGCTACGGCGCCGAGGTCTTCCATACGCTGAAGTCGGAGCTCAAGAAGGCCGGCCACAACACCAATGTCGGCGACGAGGGCGGCTTTGCCCCGAACCTGCCGTCGGCGGACGCCGCGCTCGAGTTTGTCATGAACGCGATCGGCAAGGCCGGCTACAAGGCAGGCTCCGACATCGTCATCGGCCTCGACTGCGCCTCGACCGAGTTCTTCAAGGACGGCAAGTACGTCTATGAAGGCGAGGGCAAGACCCGTTCGATCTCCGAACAGGCCAAGTACCTTGCCGACCTCGTCTCGCGCTATCCGATCGTGACCATCGAGGACGGCATGTCGGAAGATGACATGGACGGCTGGAAGGAGCTCACCGACCTCGTCGGCAAGAAGTGCCAGCTCGTCGGCGACGATCTCTTCGTCACCAACGTCAAGCGCCTCGCCGAAGGCATCAAGGCGGGACGGGCCAACTCTATCCTGATCAAGGTCAACCAGATCGGCACGCTGACCGAGACGCTCGCCGCCGTCGAGATGGCACACAAGGCCGGCTACACCTCGGTGATGTCGCACCGTTCCGGCGAGACCGAGGATTCCACCATCGCCGACCTCGCGGTCGCCACCAATTGCGGTCAGATCAAGACCGGCTCCCTTGCGCGTTCAGATCGCACCGCCAAATACAACCAGCTCCTGCGCATCGAGCAGCAGCTCGGCAAGCAGGCGCTCTATGGCGGCAAGGCGGCATTGAAGGCACTGGCATAAGCCAGCGTCTCGACAAAACAGGGGAGGATCGACATGAGCGACGGCAACACCGGCCTGCAACTGCGTTCGCTGATCAAGAAGAGCGGTGAACTCGAGATCTCGCTTCTGGACGTGCCGACCCCCGAACCCGGCCCGGACGAAGTCGTCGTCCGCGTCGAGGCGGCGCCGATCAATCCGTCCGACCTCGGGCTCCTGATCGGGGCAGCCGATATGAGCACGGCGAAGGCTTCTGGCGGCAAGGATGCCCCCGTCATCACCGCGAAGGTGCCGGAAGGCGCGATGCGGGCGATGGCAGGCCGGCTCGACGAGTCCATGCCGGTTGGTAACGAAGGCGCGGGCGTCGTGATCAGGACCGGCTCATCGGAGGCCGCGAAGGCGCTGATGGGCAAGACCGTCGCCATGATCGGCGGCGCGATGTATGCGCAGTATCGTACGTTGAAAGTGCGCGAGTGCCTGCCGCTGCCCGAAGGCACCACGCCGGCCGAAGGTGCCTCCTGCTTTGTCAATCCGCTCACCGCGCTCGGCATGACCGAGACCATGCGTCGCGAAGGTCACAAGGCGCTAGTGCACACCGCGGCCGCCTCCAATCTCGGCCAGATGCTCAACAAGATCTGCATCAAGGACGGCATCCCGCTGGTCAACATCGTTCGCAGCAAGGAGCAGGCCGACATTCTGCACAAGATCGGCGCCAAATATGTCGTCGATTCCTCCGCGCCGAGCTTCCTCGGCGATCTCACCAATGCGCTGGTCGAGACCGGCGCCACCATTGCCTTCGACGCCATCGGCGGCGGCAAGCTCGCCGGCGACATCCTCAACTGCATGGAAGTCGCAATCAACAAGAGCGCGAAGGAATACAGCCGTTACGGCTCCAACGTGCACAAGCAGGTCTATGTCTACGGCGCGCTCGATATCCGCCCGATCGAACTGCCGCGCGGCTTCGGCATGGCCTGGGGCGTCGGCGGCTGGCTGCTGTTTCCGTTCCTGATGAAGATCGGGCAGGCGGACGGGGCCAAGCTGCGCCAGCGCGTCGTCGACGAACTGAAGACCACGTTTGCCAGCCACTACACCAAGGTGGTGTCGCTTTCCGAGGCGCTCGATCCGGCCAACATTGCGGTGTACGCCAAACGCGCGACCGGCGAAAAATTCCTCATCAACCCAAATAAATAATCGTGACGTGCGACGGCACGTCACCGAAAGAAGGTCTTGCCTTCTGAGCGAAGCGGGAGATTATTCCGCCGCCATTGAAAGCGGAAAAACCGCAAGGCGCGCTCAGAAGGGGACCTCTCCATGACCGATCTCAATCGCCGCCATCTGCTCGCAGGCGCCGCCGCCGTCGGTGCGGCTGCCGTAACCGGCCTCCGGCCGACCATTGCCAATGCCGCAGTGCCGCAAGCCGGGACGCAGGCGCCGGGCTTCTATCGCTACAAGGTCGGCAGCTACGAGTGCACCTCGATCAATGACGGCGCGCGCACGTTCCCGATGCCGGACAAGTTCGTCGTCAACGCGCCGAAGGAGGAAGCGCTGGCCGCAGGCGAGGCTGCCTACATGCCGAAGGGCATGGTCACGGTGCCGTTCAATCCGCAGCTCATCAACACCGGCTCCAAGCTCGTGCTGATCGATGCCGGCAACGGCGTTGCCAATCTCGAGCCGAGCAAGGGCGCGGTCGGTCGCACGCTGCAGAACCTCCAGGCCGCCGGCGTCGACCCCAAGAGCATCGACGTCGTGCTGCTCTCGCATCTGCATCCTGATCATACCAACGGCATTCGTCTCGCCGACGGCGCGCTCGCTTTCCCGAATGCGGAGATCATGGTGCCGGGCAAGGATTGGGAGTTCTGGACCAGCGAGGACAACGCCGCCAAGGCCGAGTCCAATCCGATGATGAAGAACTACTTCGCCAACGTGAAGAAGACGTTTGCCGGCCTCGAATCCAAGGTGACGAAGTACGATTGGGGCAAGGAGGTCGCGCCCGGCATCACCTCGATCGCGACGCCCGGCCACACGCCGGGTCACACCTCGTTCGCGGTGGCGTCCGGCGATGCCAAGGTGCTGATCCAGTCGGATGTCACCAACATTCCGGAATTCTTCGTTCGCAATCCGGACTGGCATGTCGCGTTCGACACGGATGGCCCGCTGGCACAAGCAACCCGCCACAAATTCTACGACATGGCGGCGGCCGAGAAGGCGACCGTGATCGGCTTCCACTTCACCTTCCCCTCGGTAGGTCATGTCGAGAAGGATGGCGCCAAATATCGCCTGATCCCGTCGGCGTGGAACCCGACGATCTGAGCCGGGTTGCAGATTTGTACGAAAGATCAGGCCGCCACTTGGCGGCCTGATTGTTTTGGGCGGCTGTTTCAGAAACTCAGCGTTTCCAAATCGATCTGGTCCATGCACTTGCATCCATCGCTCGAGATGGCTTAAGTGCCGCCCCGGCACTCCCGCTCAAGCTCTGAGGACATTCCATGGCCTACAATATCGTCACGATCGCCGGCAGCCTGCGCAAGGACAGCTTTTCGCTGAAGATCGCCAATGCGCTTGCCAAGCTGGCGCCGGCCTCCCTCAAGCTCGAGGTCATCACACCGGCTGGCGTCTCGTTCTTCAACCAGGACCTCGAGGGCGCGCCGCCGGCCGACTGGTTGTCTTTGCGCGAAAAGATCCAGAAGTCGGACGGCGTTATCTTCGTCACGCCGGAATACAATCGCGCGATCCCGGGCGTGCTGAAGAACGCGATCGACGTCGCCTCGCGGCCCTATGGCAAGAGCTCGTTCAACGGCAAACCGGTCGGCATCATCTCGAATTCGCCAGGCCCGCTCGGCGGCGTCAGCGCCGCCAAGACGCTCCAGAACATCCTGCCGGGTATTTCCGGCCCGATCATGCAGCAGCCGGAAGCCTATTTGAACGCGGTCGGCGACGCCTTCGATGCCGACGGCAATTTGACCAAGGACTCCCTGAAGCCCGTGCTCCAGGCCTATATCGACGCGTTTGCGATGCACGTGGCGAAGCATCACGGCTGAGGCCGCTCGATCCTTGGCATGCCCGGACAGGCCCGGGCATGCCAATTGCCGGTAGGAGTGGCGGCAATTAGCACGCCCTTAACCAACCTGTCCCATCTTCCCAGGATGGTCTCCCGCGCGCGCCTGAAATCGATCCTGACCGGTCTCGCCCTCTATGCGATGGCGGCCGCCATCGTCGGCTATTTCGGCGTCAACGCCTATACCGGCAAATACGGCCTCAACGCCCGCCAGGAGCTCGACCAGGAGATCGTCGCGCTGACCAGCGAGCTGGCGCAGCTCAAGCGCGAGCGTGCCAGGAGCGAGCAGCGCGTTTCGCTGCTGCGCTCTGCGAAGATCGATCCCGACATGCTCGACGAGCGGGCGCGCTTCCAGCTCGACTACGTCAATCCGCGCGATCTCGTCCGGATGATCCCGGCGAACTAACGCACGTCGGCGCTGGCGACGCGCCTTCGCGAGCACGCAGCCAGTCACTGATTCCATCGATCCGGCGCGATCGGGACAAGCGCGAAGCGCGTTGCCGTCGTGCGGATGACGTCAGCATGTCTGCTATCTGGTACTCCACACACCGTAGCGTGAGTGATCGGAGCTAATGTTGCCCGATCAGCGCCAAACATTGTGCAATATTTCGACCACGTTGCGGTGCGGCATAACGAAACTTGCGCCGCATCGCCGCGGTGCTTTCCAAGGGCGTTTGAGTTGGGTTAGAGAGGGCTGAAGTTTTCTCTGACCCGGAATTCCCATGGCCGCACCCAAGAAAGCCGCCGCAAGCACTGCACAGGACAAGACCGACGGCGGTTCGCCTCCGGAATTCAGCAGGGAGCAGGAGCTCAAGGCGCTCCGCGACATGCTCCTGATCCGGCGGTTCGAGGAAAAGGCCGGCCAGCTCTACGGCATGGGCGCGATCGGCGGCTTCTGCCATCTCTATATCGGCCAGGAGGCTGTGGTGGTCGGAATGCAGATGGCCCTGAAGCAGGGCGATCAGGTCATCACCGGCTATCGCGATCACGGCCACATGCTCGCCACCGGCATGGAGGCCAACGGCGTCATGGCCGAACTCACGGGCCGCCGCGGCGGCTATTCCAAGGGCAAGGGCGGCTCCATGCACATGTTCAGCAAGGAGAAGCACTTTTACGGCGGTCACGGCATCGTCGGCGCCCAGGTCTCGCTCGGCACCGGGCTTGCTTTCGCCAACAGCTATCGCAGCAACGGCAATGTCAGCGTCGCCTATTTCGGCGATGGCGCGGCCAATCAGGGCCAGGTCTATGAGAGCTTCAACATGGCGGAGCTGTGGAAGCTGCCGGTGATCTATGTCATCGAGAACAACCGCTACGCCATGGGCACTTCGGTCTCGCGCGCCTCGGCGCAGCAGGATTTCTCCAAGCGCGGCGCTTCCTTCAACATTCCCGGCCAGCAGGTCGACGGCATGGACGTCCGTGCCGTCAAGGCCGCCGGCGACGAGGCGGCGGCATGGTGCCGCGCCGGCAAGGGCCCCTTCATCCTGGAGATGCAGACCTACCGCTATCGCGGCCACTCGATGTCCGATCCCGCAAAGTACAGAACGCGCGAGGAGGTCGAGAAAGTCCGCCACGACCAGGATCCGATCGAGCAGGTGCGCAACCGCCTGTTGGCCGCCAAGGTCAGCGAGCAGGATCTGAAGGCGATCGACGCCGAGGTGCGCGACATCGTCAACGCGTCCGCCGATTTCGCCCAGCATGATCCCGAGCCGGATGCCGCCGAGCTCTGGACCGACATTTACCGCTGAACGCGCGCAAGCTTTCTTTTGGAGCCGATATGCCAATTCAAGTGCTGATGCCCGCGTTGTCGCCCACGATGGAAAAGGGCAACCTTTCCAAATGGCTGAAAAAAGAGGGTGAGACGATCAAGTCCGGCGATGTCATCGCCGAGATCGAGACCGACAAAGCGACCATGGAGGTCGAGGCGACCGACGAGGGTACGCTTGGCAAGATCCTGATACCCGAGGGAACCGCCGACGTTGCCGTGAACACGCCGATCGCGATGATTCTGGCCGATGGCGAGAGTGCCGCCGATCTCGCCAAGGCGCCCGCGCCGACCCAGCAGCAGAAGGCCGCTGAATCTGCGCCGCCTGCCGGCGCAAAGGCCGAGGCACCCGCGCCCAAGGCTGCGCCGTCCGCGCCGCAGGCCGTCGCCGAGCCAGATCCCGAAGTGCCCGCCGGTACCGAGATGGTGACGCAGACCATCCGCGAAGCGTTGCGCGACGCCATGGCCGAAGAGATGCGCCGCGACCCCGACGTTTTCGTGATGGGCGAAGAGGTCGCCGAATATCAGGGCGCCTACAAGGTCACCCAGGGCCTGTTGCAGGAATTCGGCGCCAAGCGCGTCATCGACACGCCGATCACCGAGCACGGTTTTGCAGGCGTTGGTGTCGGTGCCGCGATGACCGGCCTGAGGCCGATCGTCGAGTTCATGACCTTCAACTTCGCCATGCAGGCGATGGACCAGATCATCAACTCCGCGGCCAAGACGCTCTACATGTCCGGCGGCCAGATGGGCTGCTCGATCGTGTTCCGCGGGCCCAACGGCGCGGCCGCGCGCGTCGCCGCCCAGCACAGCCAGGATTATGCGTCCTGGTATTCCAATGTCCCGGGCCTCAAGGTCGTCGCGCCGTTCTCGGCCGCTGATTACAAGGGCCTGCTCAAGGCTGCGATCCGCGATCCCAACCCGGTAATCTTTCTCGAGAACGAGATGCTCTACGGGCACACTGGCGAAGTGCCGAAGCTCGACGACTTCGTGATCCCGATCGGCAAGGCGCGCATCGTGCGCTCGGGCAGCCACGTCACGATCATCTCGTGGTCGAACGGCATGAGCTACGCGCTGAAGGCCGCCGACGAACTCGCCAAGGACGGCATCGAGGCCGAGGTGATCGACCTGCGCACGCTGCGTCCGATGGACACCGAGACCATCATCAATTCCGTCAAGAAGACCGGCCGCGCCGTCACAGTGGAAGAGGGCTGGGCCCAGAGCGGCGTCGGCGCCGAAATCGCCGCGCGCATCATGGAGAACGCCTTCGACTATCTGGATGCGCCGGTTGCCCGCGTCACCGGCAAGGACGTGCCGATGCCCTATGCCGCGAACCTGGAGAAGCTCGCGCTGCCCTCGGCAGCCGAAGTGGTCGAGGCCGCCAAAGCCGTCTGCTACAGGTAGGCCATGGCGGGTCCGAAGGAGCAGCCATTGCCACCCGACGTCCTCGACCGCGACGACGCGGTCGAGATTCTGCGCGTGTTCGTGCTGGACGGCGGGTTGTCGATGGCGTTCCAGCGGGCCTTCGACGAGCCCGACATGTGGGGCCTGCTGCTCGTCGATCTCGCCCGTCACGCCGCGCGCGCCTATGCGCGCGAGAGCGAATACACCGAGGAGGATGCGCTGACCCGGATCATCGAGATGTTCCAGGCCGAGATCGAGCGTCCCACCGACACCGGCACCACGACGCCGCGCGGGAAGGGACACTGACCGTGGCGATCGAATCCTATCATTTCGATCTCATGCTGGAGGCGATCCGCGAGGCGGAAGCCTCGATCGCGCAAGGCGGCCTGCCGATCGGCGCCGTGCTGACCCGCGACAACAAGGTCATCGCCCGCGGCCACAACAACCGCGTGCAGGAAAAGAACGTCATCCTGCACGGCGAGATGAGCTGCCTGCGCCAAGCCGGCGTGATCTCGTTCCACGACACCGTCATGTACACCACGCTGTCGCCGTGCTCGATGTGCGCCGGCGCGCTCGCTCTGTTCAAGGTCCAACTGGTGGTGATCGGGGAATCCGTCACCTTCCCGGGCTCCAAGGACATCCTCGACAAGTTCGGCATCCCCTGGATTGATCTTGCGGACGACCGCTCCATCACCATGATGAAGAATTGGCGTTCCAATCCTGCCAATGAGCGCCTGTGGCAGGGCGACATCGGCAACTAAACCTGGTCTGTTCGTCCTCGCTTCCGGGGACGGCATTTTGAGAAGTTCTTCGTGAGGTCAGCATGCCCATCAACATCCTGATGCCCGCTCTTTCGCCAACGATGGAGAAGGGCAACCTCGCCAAATGGCTGAAGAAGGAAGGCGACAAGGTCAAATCCGGCGACGTCATTGCCGAGATCGAGACCGACAAGGCGACCATGGAGGTCGAGGCCATCGACGAGGGCACGATCGCCAAGATCCTGGTGCCCGAGGGCACGCAGGATGTCCCCGTCAATGACGTGATCGCGGTGCTGGCCGGCGAGGGCGAGGACGTGAAAGCGGCAGGTGCCGCCAAGCCCGGCGCGTCGGCCGCAGCTGCCGAAGCACCGGCGCCAACGCCTGCCGCGCCCAAGTCTGCGCCGCCCAAGGCTGCGCCGCCGCCCGCCGCTACTCCCGCGGCGAAAGCTGCCGCCGCACCGGCTGCGCAGGGCAACGGCCATGGCGGCCGCGTGTTCTCCTCGCCGCTGGCGCGTCGACTCGCCAAGGACGCCGGCGTCGATGTTGCGATGGTGACCGGCACCGGCCCGCACGGTCGCGTTGTCGCGCGCGACGTCGAGCTGGCCAAGTCCGGCAAGGGCCTCAAGGCACAAGCGGCGGCGTCGTCAGGTGCGCCCTCGATCGCGCCGACCATGTCGGACAAGCAGATCCTGTCGCTGTTCGAGCCGGGCTCCTACGAGGTCGTCCCGCATGACGGCATGCGCCGCACGATCGCCCAGCGCCTGACCGCGTCGATCCAGAACGTCCCGCACTTCTACCTCACCATCGATTGCGACATCGGCAAGCTGCTCGCCGCACGCGAGCAGATCAACGCCGCCGCGCCGAAGGACAAGGAGAAGAAGCCGCTCTACAAGATCTCGGTCAACGACTTCGTCATCAAGGCGATGGCGGTCGCGCTTCAGAAAATCCCGAACTGCAATGTGAGCTGGACCGAATCCGGCATGGTCAAGCACCACCATTCCGACGTCGGCGTTGCGGTGGCGATGCCCGGCGGCCTGATCACGCCGATCATCCGCAAGGCCGAGACCAAGACGCTCTCGACCATCTCCAACGAGATGAAGGATTTTGCGACACGCGCCCGCTCGCGCAAGCTGAAGCCCGAGGAGTATCAGGGCGGCACCACGGCCGTTTCCAACCTCGGCATGTTCGGCATCAGCCACTTCACCGCCGTGATCAATCCGCCGCATGCGACCATCCTCGCGGTCGGCACCAGCGAGGAGCGGCCTGTGGTGCGCGGCGGCAAGATCGAGATCGCGAACATGATGAGCGTGACCTTGTCCTGCGATCACCGCGCCATCGACGGGGCTCTCGGCGCCGAGCTGATCGGTGCCTTCAAACAACTGATCGAAAATCCCGTCATGATGATGGTGTGACGAGAAAATTCGCGTCGTCATTGCGAGCGAAGCGAAGCAATCCAGGACGTGACCGGCAGACTGGATTGCTTCGTCGCAAGAGCTCCTCGCAATGACGGTCTCGAACATTGAGACCGGTTGAACGGGAACGAACGCAAAGCATGGCCGATACATCCTTCGACATCATCATCATCGGCTCCGGTCCCGGCGGCTATGTCACCGCGATCCGCGCCGCCCAGCTCGGCTTCAAGGTCGCGATCGTCGAAAAATCCTATCTCGGCGGCATCTGCCTGAACTGGGGCTGCATCCCGACCAAGGCGCTGCTGCGCTCGGCCGAGATTTATCACTACATGCAGCACGCCGGGGATTACGGCCTGTCGGCGGAGAAGGTCTCGTTCGACCCGAAGGCGGTGGTGCAGCGCTCGCGCGGCGTCTCGAAGCGGCTCAACGACGGCGTCGGCTTCCTGATGAAGAAGAACAAGGTGAGCGTGATCTGGGGCGCGGCTTCGATCGACGCGCCCGGGAAGGTCACCGTGAAGAAGTCCGACGTCGAGGGCCCGAAGGGTACGCTGGGCGAGGGGACGTATCAGGCCAAGCACATCATCGTCGCGACCGGCGCGCGGCCGCGCGTGCTGCCGGGGCTCGAGCCCGACAAGAAGCTGATCTGGACCTATTTCGAGGCGATGGTGCCCGAGCGGATGCCGAAATCGCTGCTGGTGGTCGGCTCCGGCGCGATCGGAATCGAATTCGCCTCGTTCTTCCACACCATGGGCTCCGAGGTCACCGTGGTCGAGGTGCTGCCGCAGATCCTGCCGGTCGAGGACGCCGAGATTGCCGGCGTTGCCCGCAAGCGTTTCGAGAAGCAGGGCATCAAAATCATGTCCTCGACCAAGGTCACGAAGCTGGAGAAGAAGGCCGACAGCGTCGTCGCCACCATCGACGACGGCAACGGCAAGCCTGTCACGACCGAGTTCGAGCGGGTGATCTCGGCCGTCGGCGTCGTCGGCAATATCGAGAATCTCGGCCTCGAAAAGCTCGGCGTGAAAACCGATCGCGGCGTCATCGTGATCGACGGTTACGGCAATACCAACGTCCCCGGCATCTATGCCATCGGCGACGTCGCGGGTCCCCCAATGCTCGCGCACAAGGCCGAGCATGAAGGTGTGATCTGCGTCGAGGCGATCAAGGGCCTGCACCCGCATGCCATGGACAAGAACCTGATCCCGGGCTGCACCTATTGCCAGCCGCAAGTGGCCTCCGTCGGTCTCACCGAAGCCAAGGCCAAGGAGAACGGCCGCGAGATCCGCGTCGGCCGCTTCCCCTTCGTCGGCAACGGCAAGGCGATCGCGCTCGGCGAGGACCAGGGCCTGGTCAAGGTGATCTTCGACAAGAAGACGGGCCAACTGCTGGGCGCCCACATGGTCGGTGCCGAGGTCACCGAGCTGATCCAGGGCTACGTCGTCGCCATGAATCTGGAGACCACGGAAGAAGAGCTGATGCACACGGTATTCCCGCATCCGACGCTATCGGAGATGATGAAGGAAGCCGTGCTGGATGCCTATGGCAGGGTGTTGAATATCTGACTGCCGCCAAAGAGACCGGTCGCAAAATAAGAAGGAAACCAGCCCATGCAGGACAACGACAACCTCACCATCGAGCGCCCGAGCTTCGTCACCCATCTCGAATGCGCGATGGAAGGCGATCATTACGCCGCCGATCAGGTCCACAATCTCTCCAAGGCCGGCAAGCCGCTGCTCGTGCGTTACGACCTCGCGGGCGTGAAGAAGGCGCTGACCAAGGACGCGCTCGCCCAGCGCCCCGCCGACATGTGGCGCTACCGCGAGCTGCTGCCGGTGCGCAAATGCAAGGACATCGTCTCGCTCGGCGAGGTCACGACGCCGCTGATCCGGCTGCCCAAGCTCGGCGCCAAGCTCGGCGGCGGCGAGATCATCGTCAAGGACGAGGGGCGGCTGCCGACCGGCTCGTTCAAGGCGCGCGGCCTGGTCATGGCAGTGTCGATGGGCAAGGCGCTAGGCATCAAGCACATGGCGATGCCGACCAACGGCAATGCCGGCGCGGCGCTCGCGGCCTATGCGACCTCCTGCGGCATCAAGACCACGATCTTCTGCCCGGCCGATACGCCGGAGGTGAATGTCAGCGAGATCGAGCTTCAGGGCGCGACCGTCTACCGCGTCAACGGCTATATCGACGATTGCGGCAAGATCGTCGGCGAGGGCAAGGCGAAAGTCGGCTGGTTCGACACCTCGACCTTGAAGGAGCCGTACCGCATCGAAGGCAAGAAGACGATGGGCCTCGAGCTCGCCGAGCAGCTCGGCTGGGACGTGCCCGACGTGATCTTCTATCCGACCGGCGGCGGCACCGGCCTGATCGGCATGTGGAAGGCGTTCGACGAGCTCGAGAAGATCGGCTTCATCGGAAGCAAGCGCCCGCGCATGGTCGCGGTGCAGGCGTCGGGCTGCGCGCCGATGGTGCGCGCCTACGAGGCCGGTACCGAGCATGCGACGCGCTGGGAGGATGCTCACACCATCGCTTCGGGCATCCGCGTGCCGCAGGCGATCGGCGACTTCCTGATCCTGCGCGCGGTGCGCGCGAGCAAGGGCTTTGCGATCGCGGTCGACGACGACAAGATCTCGTCGGCCCTGAACGAGGTCGCGCGCGAGGAGGGGCTGCTATTGTGCCCCGAAGGCGCCGCGACCTACGCCGCCTACAAGGAGAGCCTCGCCGACGGCCGTGTCAGCAAGACCGACCGCGTGATGCTGTTCAACTGCGCTACCGGCCTGAAATACCCGCTGCCAAAGGTCGACCGCACGCTCGATCGCCACAAGCCGATCGACTATTCGCAGTTCTAGCGCGTCATTTCGTCTCTTTGCGAACGAGCCCTCTTCCCGTACGCGGGAAGAGACAAAAATAACAATGTCATCGCTGGGAGAACACAATGAAGGCCACTTGGGCTGCGCTGGTTGCTATTCTCGCTGTTGCAGGCGCCGCGCGCGCCGACGATTATCCTTCACGTCCCATCACCATCATCGTTCCCTTCGCCGCCGGCGGGCCGTCGGATGCCATGGCGCGCGTGCTTGCCGAGCGGATGCGGACGTCGCTCGGCCAGGCCCTGGTGATCGAGAACGTCACCGGCGCCGGCGGGTCGATCGGCGTCGGCCGCGCCGTGCAATCGCCGCCGGACGGCTACACGATCTCCTTCGGCCATCTCGGCACCCACGTTGCCAACGGCGCCGTCTACAAGCTCAACTACGATCTCGTCACTGACCTCGAACCCGTGGTGCTGCTGCCGAGCAACCCGATGATCGTCGTCAGCAAGAACGCGGTGCCCGCGACCTCGCTGAAAGAGCTGATTGAATGGCTGAAGTCGCGGCCGTCGCCGGCAACCGCGGGCACGGCCGGCGCGGGGTCCGGCAGTCACATCGCCGGAGTCTATTTCGAGAGCGTCTCCGGTATCAAGCTGCAATACGTGCCGTATCGCGGCACCGCGCCCGCCCTGAACGATCTCATCGCCGGCCAGATCGACGTCATCGTCGACCAGACCTCCAACTCCATCAACCAGGTCCGCGCCGGCACCATTCGCGCCTACGCCATCACCGACGACAAGCGCCTGTCGTCGGCACCCGACATCCCGACCACGGCGGAGGCCGGGCTGAAGGGTTTTAGCATGACGCTGTGGTCCGGCCTGTGGGTGCCGAAGGGTACGCCGAAGGCGATCGTCACCAAGCTCAATGCCGCAGCCGTGGAAGCGCTGAACGATCCCGCCGTGAAGAAGCAGCTGGAAAGTCAGGGCCTGGAGATGACGCCGCAGGATCAGCTCACGCCCGAAGCGCTTGGCGCGCGTCAGAAAGCCGAGATCGCGAAATGGTGGCCGATCATCAAGGCCGCGAACATCAAGGTGGATTGAGGGGCGGTGTCTGCGTTCCGAGCGCAACACCCACAGACCTCATCCTGAGCAGGCCGCATCGCGGCCGTCTCGAAGGATGTGCCGCAACCGAGAGCGGGGCCTTCACCCTTCGAGACGCCTGCTGCGCAGGCTCCTCAGGATGAGGGGATAGAACGGATGCAAACGGATTTCACTCCGTTCCCGTAAATCCCACCGGCGTCGCCACGGCCGCCGCATCCTTCGTCACCACGCGCTGATCGCTCTTGCCGGCGACCATGCCGCTGCCCTCGAACCGTGCGCGATAGACCAGCACGTTCTCGATCACGCGCTGGACGTAGTTGCGCGTCTCCGACAGCGGGATACGCTCGACCCAGTCGACCGGATCGACCTTGGGGTCCCTGGGGTCACCGCGTGCCTGCACCCATTCGCGCACGCGGCCACGGCCGGCATTGTAGCCGGCGAAGGTCATGATCTGGTTGCCGCGGTATTCGGACAGAAGTGCGCTGAGCTCGGCCGCGCCCATCTGCGTGTTGTAGACGGGGTCGGAGACCATCTTGTCCCAGTCATAGGTCACGCCGAACCGCTTGGCGGTATCGCGGCCGGCTTCCGGCGTCACCTGCATCAGCCCGACTGCGTTGGCCGCCGACTTGTCGCGCTGGTCGAACGAGCTTTCGGTGCGCGCCACCGAATAGATCACGCTGGTCTCGATCGCGGGCGCCACCTGCTTGTGCTCGGGAATGCCGATGGTGGGGAAGGCGTAGTGGTCGAGCGCAAGCCCGCGCGCCAGCGCTGATTTGCCGACCTCCAGCATGACCCGCGCGTCGTTGCGCCGGCCGGCGAGCTCGCCGAGCGCTTCGAGCGCCGCGACGTCGGTGCTCTCCTTGGCGAAATCCTCGGCGTAGTAATACACCATGTCGCGCTCATTGACGCCGTAGAGCATGTCGGCGGCGCGCACGCGTTCGTCCGTGGGCGGTGTATCAGCCGCGGCCAGCACGGGCGAGGGCGCGCGCAGCTCGATCCGGTCGAGGCCGAGTTTGGCGCGGGCGAGCTGTCCGTAATAGGCGGTCGGATAGCGCGCCGCCGTCTGATAGCTCAGGCGCGCATCGGCCGTTGCGTTCATCGCCTCGGCGGCGCGGCCGCGCCAATAGTTGGCCCGCGACAGCGCGATCGGATTGGCCGAACCTTCGTCGATCGCGGCGAAGTGCATCATCGCCGCCCTGGGATCGTCGAGGTAGCGCTGCGCGATCCAGCCGCACATGAAGTGATAGTCGACGCGATAGACTTCCATCGCGGGCACCGCCGCCGAGCGCACCACGTCATAGGCGGTTTTGAACTTGCCCTGGTCGAGCAGCTTTCGCGCAAGCAGGCGGCGCTCGCGCCACCAGGCGTCGGTGTCCTGAGCCGCCATCGTATCGGGCGCGGCGGCCAGGATCACCTCGGCGGCGTCGTCGATGCGGTCGTTCTGGAGATGCCATTGCGCGCGGCACAGCACATAGCCGAGATCGCGGCGCGCCTCGGCCGGAACGTCCTCGAGATAGTCCTTGGCCTTGGTGACCTTGCCGGTGACGGCGGCGCAGGCCTTGACGATCGCGAGCGCATCCTCGCCGAGCCGCTTGGCGGCGCGCCGCGCCCCTGCGTAGTCCTTGGCGCCGAGGCGCTTGTCCATGCGGGCGCGATGGTCCTCAGCGGTCAGGAGATCGCGGAACGCTTCGTAGGAATCCTCTTCGCTGCGCTCGGACAATTCATCCGTGCGCCAGGCCTCGCGCACCAGACGTGCGGCCCTGTCGCTGTCGCCCTCCGTCACCAGCACGCGGGCTAGCGCGAACTTGCCCTTGGCGCTGGTCGGCCGGTCCATCGTGAATTTGTGCACCGTCGCCGCGTCGGCCTTCTCCTGCCACAGCCGGGCCTCGGCACGGCGGCGGAGCAGGGCGCTGCTCGGCCAGTCCGGATTGGCGGCCAGGAAGGCGGCGTAGCGCTTGAAATTCGCGGTGCTCTCGGAATGGCGCAGCATGAACCAGTCGGCGAGTTTCTGTCCGGCGGGGTCAATGATGCGGTCGCGCGCCGCGCTCGCATCGTCCGTCTTGCCCTTTCGCGCGAGGTCGATGGCGTCCTTCAACGCGGCGAGATCGCCGGTCAGCGGCGGGGCTGCCTGCTTGTCCGAGGGCTCGTCGTCGGACTTCTTGGACTTGCGCTTGGCCTCGGCATGCTTGCCGTGCCGCGCTTTGCCGGCGGAGGCATGGCGCTGCTTGCCGGCTTTCGCCTCATGCGTCTTCTTCGGCGCGGACGATTTGTGACTGCTCTTCGCTGCCAGCTCATTAGGAATGAAGGCCAAAGCGGCCACGGCAACGACACACGCGAGCGAGCGTAGGCACTGGTTCATTCGATGGTCCCCCCGCGAAACCACTACAAACCAAGGTCCGCGACGACATGCGGCTTGAGAATCAAGGACGACACCAAAACGATGCCACCACATCGTTTCGCATTCCTCACGCTCGTTCAACAATGCGGCAAAATACGGATCGGGAACGCGGGAACTTCCGAAACGCCGGAAAAGGCCGCTTTTTAACCTTCTCGGGGTTCGCGTGAGGGTTGCGCACAGCTCACGGCGGCGCGAATGGCCAGATTGCGCGTGTTCCCCCGTCAAATCCGGTGTACTGAGTTCCCTCAAGCCATCCTTTCAGCCTTTGCTCCGTACCCATGCCACTTTTCAACCAGTCGATCCGGCGCAAGATCGTCGGCATCGCCCTCGGATTGATCGTCCTGATGCTGGTCACCTCGATCCTGTCGATGGTGATGTCGGGCCAGGTCGGTGTCCTGCTCAACGAGCTGACCGATCGCTACATCCCGGCCTATGGCCATCTGGCACGCGCCAACATCCGCTCGCTGGAACGGGCACTGGCATTGCGGCGCATGGTCATGACCAAGATGCAGTCGCCGTCGGACGAAGAGGCCTATGCGGCGCGCCTTCGCGAGTTCGAGGAAACCGACCGTAGGATCGAGGAGGAGGCCGAAAGCGCGCGCAAGCTCATCAACGCGATTATCGACGATCCCAGAACGGCCTCCGACAATGCCGCGCTGGCGCGGATCGAGACCCGCATCGAGACCGCCGTCGCCGAGCTGCGCCGTGACCTGAACGAGGACCACGCAAAACTCCTTAAGCAGGTCGATGGCAAACAGATGACGGAAGCGCGCGGCACGCTGGAACATCTCGATCTGTTGCGCGATCAGTTCAATCAGCAGATCGATGCGATCCGCGCCGACATGCTGAAGCAGGTATTTGCCAGCACATCGCAGGTGATCGGTCGTCAGCGTCAGGCGATGATCATTTCGGGCATCGTGACCTTGCTCGCGGCGATCGTCGGATTCGCTTTTGCGCTGCTGGTCAGTAGCGGCATCACGCGTCCGGTGCGGCTGTTGCTGGCTGGCACCCGCGAGGTCGAGGCGGGCCGGTTCGACAAGACCATCACTGTCTCGACCCAGGACGAGATCGGCGAGCTCGCCGCCGCCTTCAACCGCATGATCGAGCAGTTGCGGCACAACGAGCGCATTCGCGAGACCTTTGGCCGCTACATCGATCCCAAGGTGGTGCAGGGCCTGATCGACCGGCCGGAAGTCGCCATCGACGGCCAGCGCCGGGTCATGACCATCATGTTCTGCGACATGAGCGGCTTCACCTCGATGAGCGAGGGCATGACCCCGCGCGGCCTGGTCAAGGTGATGAACCACTATTTCACGCTGATGTCCGGCCCGATCAGGAGCAACCGCGGCATCATCGACAAATATATCGGCGACGCCATCATGGCCTATTGGGGCCCGCCCTTCATCGAGGAGGACGAGCCGGCGCTGCTCGCCGGCCTTGCCGCCATCGACATGGCCGACCAGGTGCCCGCGCTGCAGAAGCAATTGCCGGATCTGCTGGGTATCCGCGCCATGCCGGCGCTGTGCGATTTGCGGATCGGCATCGCCACCGGCGAAGTCCTGACCGGCAGCATCGGCTCCGAGCTGATGATGAGCTTCACCGTGATGGGCGATGCCGTGAACCTCGCCTCGCGCCTGGAGGCCGTCAACAAGACCTATGGCACCCGCATCCTGATCTCGCAGGCGACGGCGGATGCGATCGGCTCGCATCTCGAGCTGCGCGAGGTCGATCGTCTTGCAGTCGCCGGCCAGAGCGCGCCGCAATCGGTCTTCGAGGTGATGGGCCGCGCAGGCGCGCTCACTGCCGCGCATGAGAGCCTGCGTTCGCACTACGCCGAAGGCCTCGCCGCCTATCGCGCCCGGCGCTTCGACGAGGCGCGTGCCGCCTTCAACGCGGCGCTCGAAGCCGTCCCCGGCGATGGCCCCGCGCGCGCACTGCTCGCCCGCCTGGCGCAGTTCGAGGTTAATCCGCCGGACGAAGGCTGGAACGGCGCCTGGCGGCTGCAGCAGAAATAGCCGGCCGCGGGAAAAATTGTTTCTACTCGATAACGATGTTCGCCGTGACCTATTTCCCGGGCCTAGGTTTGATGTCCTTGAGGCGTTTGATGGGGATACGCCGATGACAGAACTTGAGGACAGGCTGGAGCGGTTCGAGACGCTCACCGCGGAATGCGAGTTGATCGCCAAGCTCGCCACGGACCGCACCAAGCGGGAATTTTATCTGAAGCTTTCGGAGCAGTATCGCCAGCTGGCGTTGGATATGCGTCAGGCGATCGCGACCAAGGCTGCGGCCTGACGCCGGCTGCAATCCGTTCTTAACACTTGGCGCGCATCCTACATGTCGATGCGGGGACGCTTGCTGTGCTTCTCCGCTGTGGGAATGCCGGGGCACGCTGCGATGCAGCGCGCCTTGTAAACATTGTTTTGTCGTGTCTCACAGGGCGATCCCATGCGGCTCCTTGCGGTGATGATCCTTGCGCTCATGACGGCTGCCTGCAATCAGGAGCAGGACATCACCGGCTCGACCCCGGTCTGCGCGATGCGGAACTACACCTCCTACAATTCCCGCGACATGAACCAGTGCGTTGCCGCCTGCAAGGCGTGCGACCACGGCAACACGGTCACTTGCAGCACCTCTTGCACCCTCAAGGGTGCGCGCTGAGCTGCTCGGCTTCCTGGATTTAAGAGGCCGCCGTGGCCTTGAAGGTGTTTTGGCACCGGAACGATTCACTTGGCTCCCGCGACGTCACCGCGGCCTGGGCTCAGGCCCAGCGCCCAAGAGGGCGTAGCCCGCCCGTTTAGGGACAAGAGGCGAGGACAAGAGGGCGAGCGTAGGCGCCGTTCGGCCTTCCTCATCAGGAAGTTGGGAATTGCCGCGGGAGGAGGATCCAACCAGTGCAAATGTGCTAGGATCGCCGCCAGGAGTTCATTCATGGCCCATCAGTTCCTGCCGCCCCACGCAGACCGTTTCCGCCTTCACCCGGTCGCGCCGCGACTTGCGCCGATGTTCGGCTTCGCGCTGCTGACCATGTCATGCGCGCTTGCTAGCTTTGCGTTCGCCTGCGCCACGCCGTTTGCGGCTTTTGCGGTTGTCGCCGCCGCGATGCTGCCGCTGGGTCCGGCGCTGCTCGTCGTTACCGGCGCGTGGCTGGTGAACCAGACCATCGGTTTCGGCGTGCTGCACTACCCCCTTGACGCCAGCACCATCGCCTGGGGCTTTGTCATCGGCGCGGCCGCGCTTCTATCGACCACCGGGGCGTCGGCCGTGCTTCGCATGCTGCCGCAAGGCCGCACGCCGCTGATGCTGGCGATCGCGCTCGTGGTCGCCTACGTGGCCTACGAGTTCACGCTGCTTGCCGCGACGCCGTTCCTCGGCGGAGAGAGCGCTTTCACCTCTGTCATCGTCACGCGCATTGGGTTGACCAGCGCCGTCTGGCTCGCCGGCCTCGTTGCCGCCTGTGAGATCCTCCGCCTGGTCGATCCGTTCAGCCGTGCGACGCGGAACGCCTAAGCGCCGCGTCCTCGCCAAAGCCGCCGGCATTTCCGTCCCTGCGATCCGCTACTACGAGAGCATCGGTCTTCTGACGGCGCCGGCGCGGCAAGGAGGCCAGCGCATCTACGGCAGCGACGACCTCAGGGCGCTCAGTCTCGTCAGGCATTGCCGCGAGCTCGACTTCTCGATCGACGAGACGCGCGACATCCTCGCATCGGTTCAGCGGCGGCTGCCCTGTAGCGACACCAAGACTTTTGCGGAGAAGCACCTCGCGTCGATCAGGAAGAGAATTGCGGAGCTGCGCGCGCTGGAGATGACGTTAGCTGCGCTGGTCAGCGGCCGCGAGGCGACGTGCTGCGGGAGTGCCGCGCCGGATTGCGTGATCCTGCAGCCGGGATGCGGGGTCTCGTAGCCCGATGGAGCGAAAGCGCAATCCGGGGCCCCTCGCCCGTCATCGGGCACTTGCCGGATCACGCTTGCGCTCCATCGGACCTTGCTGTTTCGCCCCCTCTGTCAAGCCGGCGCATCTAAAATATTCCACTTTACCGAAATTCGGTTTTGACGTATGTGTCGCCCATCCCGGCTCACCCTTGAGGGGCGGCCATGTGTCGTGATGGTCGTAGAGCCGGGCGTGCGGTGGACGCGACAGCGTCGGGTGCGAGAGGCGTGGGCAGGGCGGATTGCTCTCCGTGAGCCCGAGGCTTCGTGCCGACGAGCGGCGCTGTCAGGTTCGTCTCGTCATCAGGTCGGCGGCAACGTGCACAACGTCGTCGAAACCGGTGGCGACAAGCGAGCCGTGCGTACGGCAAAACCGTGTGGTCCTGGCCGTCGTTGCTACGGTCAAGCCTTGGCGGAGGCGGCATTCGCGTCAACCGGCGCGGTGTCCGCGACTTTCGTGAAGGCGAGGGAGGCCAACAGGAACTCGGCTCCCGGGAGAGCACGGCATACGCCGTAAAGCCACTGCGCAGGGAAGGCCGAGTGATTTGGCTACACCTGTATGCTGCTGTGCGGTTTCCTTGCGCTACATCTTCGCGCAGCGGACCGTGGGTGCCAGCCGGCACCCGGCCTTCCCTGCGCCCTCCTGGACAAGAGGGTGAAGCGATGAAGCAAAGCTCGGGCGAATCCGTCGCGAGGATGCGAAGGCGTGTCTGCAATTGAAGTGGACGCGACGTTGAATTCCGCTCTCGTGCCCCGGACGCCGCGCAGCGCCTTGCGGCGCGCTGCAGAGCCGGGGCCCATGCTGCAGAGAATTCGCGGCTTCTGGGTCCCGGCTCCGCGCCGCAACGCTAAGAGGCGTTGCAGCTTGTCCGGGACACGAGAGTGAGCACCGACGATGCCCCTTGCTCCGTCATCGCGAGCGCAGCGACTTGTCCGCCGAAGCTTTAGCGAAGGCGGAAGCAATCCAGAATCCCTCCGCGGAAAGATTCTGATCTCCTACCCAGGATGCGGCGCAGCGCTTCCGGGACACGTGAGTGGTGATGAAGGCGCCGACTCAGCCGAACTGCGCGCCGTCATCTGCCGAGGTGAGCCGCGCGCGTCACCCGCCGCAAAATCTGAGGTTGTGGACCGCCTTTCCAGCGAGGGTATCACTGTAGGCTTTTCCGTGTCCTTCGGGCCACGATTGTGCCGTCCATGCAACACTCCTACCGGATCTAACCCCTCATCTCTGTCCGTTCGCATCAACGCCGCTTTTTGGCCACACCTGAACTTGAATAAAATCACTCTAATGTTTTAGCGGCAGCGGTGGTCCTGAAAGGCGACGGGAAATCCCAAGGTCGATTCAAATCTTGGCTCTGATTTTTCGGGTCTGAAAGGGTTGGCCGGGGAAACTGGTTTGCGATGGACGCAAAGACCGACATCAAGCAGAGGCTGCCGAGCCGTCACGTGACGGAAGGCCCTGCGCGCGCGCCCCATCGCTCCTACCTCTACGCCATGGGTCTCACCACCGAGCAGATCCACCAGCCGTTCGTCGGCGTCGCCTCGTGCTGGAACGAGGCCGCGCCCTGCAACATCTCCCTGATGCGCCAGGCGCAGGCGGTGAAGAAGGGCGTCGTATCCGCCGGCGGCACGCCGCGCGAGTTCTGCACCATTACCGTGACCGACGGCATCGCCATGGGCCATGACGGCATGCGCTCCTCGCTGCCGTCCCGCGAATGCATCGCCGATTCCGTCGAGCTGACGATCCGCGGCCACGCCTATGACGCTCTCGTTGGCCTCGCCGGGTGCGACAAGTCGTTGCCGGGCATGATGATGGCGATGGTCCGCCTCAACGTGCCCTCGATCTTCATCTACGGCGGCTCGATCCTGCCCGGCAATTTCCGGGGCCAGCAGGTCACCGTGCAGGACATGTTCGAAGCCGTCGGCAAGCACTCGGTCGGAGCGATGTCGGACGAGGATCTCGACGAGATCGAGCGCGTGGCGTGCCCCTCGGCGGGTGCCTGCGGCGCGCAGTTCACCGCCAACACGATGGCGACCGTCTCCGAGGCGATCGGCCTGGCGCTGCCGTACTCGGCTGGTGCTCCGGCACCGTATGAAATTCGCGACGCCTTCTGCATGACCGCGGGCGAGCAGATCATGGCCTTGATCGCTCAAAACATCCGGCCGCGCGATATCGTCACCCGCAAGGCGCTGGAGAATGCGGCCGCCGTGGTCGCCGCGTCCGGTGGCTCGACCAATGCTGCATTGCACCTGCCGGCGATCGCGCACGAGTGCGGCATCAAGTTTGACCTGTTCGACGTCGCTGAAATCTTCAAAAAGACACCATATGTCGCTGATTTGAAGCCGGGCGGCCGTTATGTCGCCAAAGACATGTTTGAAGTAGGTGGCATACCGCTTCTGATGAAGACGCTGCTCGACAACGGATTTCTCCACGGTGACTGCATTACGGTTACCGGTCGAACGATCGCCGAAAATCTCAAAAGCGTTAAATGGAATCCGCACCAGGACGTGGTGCACCCGGCAGACAAGCCCATCACCGTCACCGGCGGTGTGGTCGGTCTGAAGGGCAATTTGGCGCCAGAAGGTGCGATCGTGAAAGTCGCGGGAATGTCCAACCTCAGGTTTACCGGTCCGGCCAGGTGCTTCGACCGTGAGGAGGATGCTTTCGAGGCCGTCCAGAAGCGTACCTACCGCGAAGGCGAAGTCATCGTGATCCGCTACGAGGGGCCGAAGGGCGGTCCCGGCATGCGGGAAATGCTCCAGACCACCGCGGCGCTGACCGGCCAGGGCATGGGCGGCAAGATCGCGCTCATCACCGACGGCCGCTTTTCCGGCGCCACCCGCGGCTTCTGCATCGGCCATGTCGGGCCTGAAGCCGCCATCGGCGGCCCGATCGGGCTGCTCGAGGACGGCGACATCATCGAGATCGATGCGGTCGCCGGGACACTTGACGTAAAATTGAGCGACCAGGAGCTTGCCCAGCGCAAGACCAAATGGAGCGCTCGCGCGACTAACCACACGACGGGCGCGCTCTGGAAATATGCTCAGCAGGTTGGACCGGCGGTCGGGGGGGCAGTGACCCATCCGGGCGGCGCGCACGAGAAACAGTGCTATGCGGACATCTAGGCGTATCATAGTTGCGTTTGTGTTTGGGGCTACCGCGCTAGGCGCGCCGGCGCTCGCCTTCGACGGCGCGCCCGTCAGCCCGAAGGATGCGACCATCCCGGTGGTGACGACCTTGCCGGGCGCAGCGGGCAAGGTGCGCAATGTGCCGCCGGCGGTCGCGACTCAGGAAAGCTCGCTCAGCGCCCTGCAATATGCCGCCGAGGGTGGCCACCCCATCGCGCAGTGGAGGCTCGGCCGCATGTACGCCAATGGCGACGGCGTTGCTCAGGACGATGTGCGCGCGTTCGAGTATTTCAGCCGCATCGCCAACGCACATGCCGAGGACAGCCCCTCGGCGCCGCAGGCGCAGATCGTCGCCAACGCCTTTGTCGCGCTCGGTCGCTATTATCTGAGCGGCATCCCGAATTCGAAGGTCAAGCCGGACCAGGAGCGCGCGCGGGAGATGTTCTCCTATGCCGCGTCCTATTTCGGCAACGCGGATGCGCAATACGACCTCGCCCGCCTGTACCTGAAGACACCGGACGCCTCGCGCGAGGATTTCCGCTACGGCGCGCGCTGGCTTGGGCTCGCCGCGCAGAAGGGCCAGCACGAGGCCCAGGCGCTGCTCGGTCAGATGCTGTTCAACGGCGACCGCCTGCCGCGGCAGGCCGCGCGGGGCCTGATGTGGCTGACGCTGGCGCGTGACAGCGCAGGTAGCGACGAGACCTGGATCAAGGAAAACTACAACCGCGCCTTCGCAAAATCGTCCGACGACGACCGCGCCATGTGCCTGCAAATGCTGGAGCAGTGGGTGCAGGGCCGCCGGGAGTGATTGGTTGAGGCGGCCTCACGCCGCCTCGAGGTCCAGATCCGCCCACACCGGCACGTGGTCCGACGGCTTCTCCCAGCTGCGCACATAGCTGTCGATGCCGACATTGGCGAGCCGGTCGCTGGCCTGTGGCGACAGCAGCAGATGGTCGATCCGCAGGCCGTGATTCTTCTGCCAGGCGCCGGCCTGGTAGTCCCAGAAAGTGTAGAGCCCGGGCTCGTCAGTAACCGCCCGCAGCGCATCGGTCAGGCCGAGGCCGAGCAGGGACTGAAAACTCTCCCGCGTCTCAGGCTTGAACAGGGCGTCCTCGGTCCAGGCGGCGGGGTTATGGACGTCGCGGGCATGCGGGATGACGTTGAAGTCGCCTGCGAGGACCAGTGGCTCCTCGGACTTGAGGCGCTCCTTCGAATACTCAAGAAGCCGCGACATCCATTTGAGCTTGTAGGGATATTTCTCGGTCCCGACCGGATTGCCATTGGGCAGATAGAGGCAGGCGACGCGCAGCACCCCACGCTTCAAAGTGACCACGCCTTCGAGGAAGCGAGCGTGCGCATCCTCGTCGTCGCCGGTCAGCCCCGACTTGGTCTCGTCGAACCGGAGCTTCGAGAGCAGGGCGACACCGTTGAACGTCTTCTGCCCATGGGTGACCACGTTGTAGCCGAGCGCCTCGATCTCCAGCCGCGGAAAGGCCTCGTCGACGCATTTGATCTCCTGGAGGCAGACGATGTCCGGCTGGCACTCCTTCAGCCAGGTCAGCAGCAGATCAATCCGCTGCCGGACCGAGTTCACGTTCCAGGTGGCTATTCTGATGGGCATGTCGACGGGCTCCGGGCAGGGGCCATGGTTAGAACAAACTGCAAACGCGCCCGTCAAGGCGTCCGCAAAATCTCCCACAAAATTAACCCGGCTTAAGCCGGCCCTGGGCCATTGATACTGAAAAGGTTTTTCGAATGGGATGGCCGGACAAATCCATGAAGCGAACCGAGCCGCGCGACGGCCTGATCGGCGCGTTCCTGTACTGGCTCGGCGGCTTCGAGATCGAGGACGGCCTGACCGCCGATCTCAGCGAGCGCGAGCTGCGCCGCATCCGCGCCAAGCAGATCGACGCGATGACGCGGCTGATCCCGATGACGATGGCCGTCACCATGCTCAATGTCGCGGTCGTGCTGGTCCTGTTCTGGGGCCGGGGCTGGAACGATTTCCTCGCAATCTGGGGCATGACCCTCGCCGCCACCGCCTCGCTCGCGGTGCGCGCGTGGCGGCGTTCGCATCGGAACCCGCCGCAAGAGGCTACCGCGCGCGCCGCGCGGCAGATGCTGCGGCAGGCATTTTTCCTGGCCGCGATCTGGGGCACGCTGCCGCTCGCCCTGTTCAGCCGCATCGAGCCGACCAGCCAGCTCGTCCTGGCCTGCCTGATGGTCGGCATGATGTCTGGCGGCGCCTTCACGCTCTCGACCTTCCCGCGCGCCGGCCTCGTCTATCTCGCGACGACAACGATCGCCTGCGCCGGCGCACTGCTGTTGTGCGGCACCGGGCCTTACCTCGTGACTGCGGTGTTCCTGCTGCTATTCGCGTTCTTCATGGCGCGCAACATCGTCTCGCAAGGCAATCTGTTCCTCGGCAATCTCAAGGCCCAACTCGAGCTCGAGCGCCAGACCGAGATCATTTCGCTGCTGCTGAAGGATTTTCAGGAGAACGCCAGCGACTGGCTGTGGCAGACCGATGCCGAAGGGCATCTGGTCGACGTGCCCGAGCGCTTCGCCGCCGTCGCGCAGCTGCCGCTGCAGCTGCTGAAGGGCTCGCATTTCGCCGACGTGCTCGACATGCTGTGCCCCGAGGACAAAAGCGCGGCCTACAACGTCGTCGGGCTGATGGAGCACGCCGAACCGCTGCACGAGATGAACCTCAAGGTCGTTGCCGGCGGCGAGGCGCGGCTGTGGTCGCTCACTGCGAATCCAGCCTACGACCGCGACGGCCAATTCCTCGGCTATCGCGGCTTCGGCCGCGACGTGACCGAGCGCTGGCGCGCGGAAAAGGCCGAGGCCGAGAGCCGCGCCAAATCGGATTTCCTGGCGGTGATGAGCCACGAGATCCGCACGCCCATGAACGGCGTGCTCGGGCTCGCCAGCATGTTGCTGGAGACGAAGCTCGATCCGGAGCAGCACGAGGCCGTCACGTCGATCCGCGAATCCGGCGATAATCTCCAGCGCATCCTCAACGACATCCTCGATCTCTCCAAGCTCGAGGCCGGACGCTTCGCGTTCGAGGCGATCGACTTCGCGCCGCAGGCGCTGGTCGAGACAGTCGCGACCGTCGTGCGCGCGAGCGCCAAGAGCAAGGGGCTCACGGTCAAGGTCGAGCTTGATCCGAACCTGCCGCCGACGTTGCGCGGCGACGTCGCACGCATCAGGCAGGTGCTGCTCAACCTCGCTTCCAACGCGGTGAAATTCACCGACCAAGGCGAAGTCACGATCGCAGCAGTCTGTCAGGCGCGCCGCGATCTGCTCGCCACTGTCGAATGGAGCGTGACCGACAGCGGCATCGGCATCGCCCCCGAAAAGCTCGGCCAGCTCTTCTCTGACTTTGCGCAGGCCGATGCCTCGATCAGCCGCCGCTTCGGCGGCACCGGGCTGGGCCTGGCGATCTCCCGGCGCATCATCGAGCAGATGGGCGGCACCATCGGCGTCACCTCGACGCCGGGTGAGGGCTCGACCTTCCGCTTCACGCTGGTGCTGCCCTGGAGCCAGGCGCAGGCATCCGACCACAATTCAGACCGCGACGAAGCCGACGATCTGAAGGCGCGTATCGCCGAACTCGACCGGCCGTTGAAGGTGCTGGTCGCGGAGGACGATGCCGTCAACCGTATGGTCGTCAGCAAGATGCTCGGCGCCTTCGACGTCGAGCTGCGCGTCGTGGCCGACGGCGTCGAGGCCGTCGAGACGGTTGCCGAGAGCAACTATGATGTCGTGCTGATGGACGTGCGCATGCCCGAGATGGACGGCCTTGCTGCGACGCGTGCGATCCGCGCACAGGGCGGGCGCTTCGAAGCCCTGCCGATCGTCGCGCTGACCGCCAACGCCTTCGCCGAAGACGTCAAGATCTGCCGCGAGGCGGGCATGTCCGACTTCCTGGCAAAACCGTTGCGCAAGCCCGCGCTGGTCGCGGCACTGCTGCGCGCGCTGGACGGCCAATTGGTGTCGGAGGATGCACCGCTTCAGCCGCAGCAGATGCCGGTCGAGGCGGACTGGACGGACGAGGAAAGGCAGATCACCGGCGCATAACCGGCGACGTCAGATCGAGAAGCTGGTCCCGCAGCCGCAGGACGCGGTGGCGTTCGGATTGTTGACGCGGAACGAGGCGCCGATCAGATCGTCGACGAAATCGACCTGCGAGCCCGCCAGGAACGGCTGCGAGGCGGAATCGACCAGCACCACCGCATTGTCCTGCTCGATCACGAGATCGTCGTCGGTGCGGGCACGGTCAATGTCGAACTTGTACTGGAAGCCGGAGCAGCCGCCGCCCTCGACCGAGATCCGCAGCATCGCGCCAGACCCTTCGCCCTTGAGGATCTCCCCAATCCGGCGTGCGGCCTTGTCACTGATGGTCACGTCAGTCGTCATCGTTCGTCTCCGATAGTCCCGCGGTCACACCAAGGGCACCTGAAGGAAGGGGCACTTGAAGGTTACTTGCCCAATTCATTTGGTATCCCGGGTGCGGCATAGTTAAGTACCACCATACGCAGAATCAAATGGATAGAGACTAAATTCGCCGTGTCCGTCGGAATGGCTGCCCCCCACGCGCCCTATGCCTGCGATCCCGAGCGCAGCCGCGGCCGGTTGGTTGCGGAACCGCCGAGCCAGACCCGCAGCCCGTTCCGGCGGGATTGCGACCGGGTGATCCATTCCACCGCGTTCCGTCGGCTGAAGTACAAGACCCAGGTGTTCGTGTTCCACGAGGGCGACCACTACCGCACCCGGCTGACCCATTCGCTGGAGGTGGCGCAGATCGCCCGCGCGCTGGCCCGGCAGCTCGGACTGGACGAGGATCTCACGGAAACCCTCGCGCTCGCCCACGACCTCGGCCATCCGCCCTTCGGGCATGCGGGCGAGCGGGCACTGGACGCCTGCCTGAAGGAGTTTGGCGGCTTCGACCACAACGCCCAGACCTTGCGCGTCGTTGCGGCGCTGGAGCACCGCTATCCTGATTTCGACGGGCTCAACCTGACCTGGGAGGCGCTGGAGGGCATCGTCAAGCACAACGGTCCGCTGACCGATCGCAGCGGCGCGCCGGTCGGGCATTATCGCGAGCACGGCATTCCCGTCGGCATCGCCGACTACATCAAGATCTACGATCTCGAATTGTGGAGCTTCGCCTCGCTCGAAGCACAGGTCGCCGCGATTGCCGACGACATCGCCTATGATGCCCACGACATCGACGACGGCCTGCGCGCCGGCCTGTTTCACCTCGACGACCTCAAGGTGATGCCGTTGACCGCGGAGATCATCGGCGAGACCTCCGCGCATTACCCCGACCTCGAAGACGTCAGGCGCGGCGCCGAACTGGTGCGCGAGCTGATCTCGCATCTGATCGGCGCGGTATTCGCCGAGGCGCAGAAGAACCTTGCCGCCGTCAAACCGCAATCCGCCCAGGACGTGCGCCGGCAGAGCCGGGCGCTGATCGCGTTCCCCGCCGCGGTCGCCGAGGAGGAGGCCGCCATCAAGCGCTTTCTCTATCAGCACATGTACCGCCACAAGCGGGTCATGCGGGTGATGGGCGAGGCGGAACAGATCCTGTTCGACCTGTTCGCCAAATACCTCAAATCGCCCGGCGAGCTGCCGCCGGAATGGCTGGTCGGGGCGGAGGCGGACAATGAAGGCGACCGGGCCCGGCGGATCGGCAATTTCATTGCTGGAATGACCGACCGTTTCGCTCTGACCGAGCACCAGCGGCTCTTTGACTCGACCCCGGATTTGCGTTAGGCGGCGCCCATGCCCGACACATCCTCAGCACTGCACCTGTTCGCCGACGTGCTCGCACGCGTGCACGCGGTCTGCCGCGCGCTCGCGACGGAAGCCAACTGGCCCGAGGGTATCGATTTCTCGCGCGTGGTTGTCGAGCCGCCGCGCGACGCCACCCATGGCGACATGGCGACCAACGCCGCCATGGTGCTTGCGAAAGAGGCAAAGGCAAAGCCGCGCGATTTCGCCGAGCAGATCGCCGAGCGCCTGCGCGCGGATACCCTGATCGCCAAGGTGGACGTCGCCGGCCCAGGCTTCATCAACTTGACGCTGAAGCCGGCTGCCTGGGCGGAAGCGCTGCGTACGGTGCTGCGCGAGGGCGCCGATTACGGCCGCGCCCGCGGCGGCTCAAAGGTCAACGTCGAATACGTCTCGGCCAACCCGACCGGGCCGATGCATGTCGGCCATTGCCGCGGCGCCGTGTTCGGCGACGCGCTGGCGAGCCTGCTCGAGTTCGCAGGCCGTGACGTCACGCGCGAATATTACATCAACGACGCCGGCGCGCAGGTCGACGTGCTCGCCCGCTCGGCGTTCCTCCGGTATCGCGAAGCGCTCGACGAGGACATCGGCGCGATACCGGAAGGCCTTTATCCCGGCGACTATCTGAAGCCCGTCGGGCAAGCGCTGGTGAAGGAGCATGGCGACAAGCTCCTCGCAATGAGCGAGGCCGCATGGCTGCCGACGGTGCGCGCCAAGGCGATCGCAATGATGATGGACGAGATCAAGGGCGATCTCGGCGCGCTGAACATCCGCCACGACGTGTTCTTTTCGGAGCGCTCGCTGCTGGACCCCGGCAACAACAAGGTCGCCGAGACGATCGATTTCCTGCGCGCCAAGGGCGACATCTATCAGGGCCGCCTGCCGCGGCCTAAGGGCGCTCCGGCCGAGGATTGGGAAGATCGCGAGCAGCTGCTGTTCAAGGCGACGGCCTATGGCGACGACGTCGATCGTCCGCTGATCAAGTCAGACAATTCTTACACCTACTTCGCCTCCGACATCGCCTACCACAAGAACAAGTTCGACCGCGGCTTTGCCGAGATGATCGACGTCTGGGGCGCCGACCACGGCGGCTACATCAAGCGCATGCAGGCGGCGGTGAAGGCGACGACCTCCGGCAAGGGGGCGCTCGACGTCAAGATCGTCCAGCTCGTGAAATTGCTGCGCAACGGCGAGCCGGTGAAAATGTCGAAGCGGAGCGGGGACTTCGTCACCTTGCGTGAGGTGGTGGATGAGGTCGGCCAGGACGCCGTCCGCTTCATGATGCTCTATCGCAAGAACGATGCGGTGCTCGACTTCGACCTCGCCAAGGTCATGGAACAGTCGCGCGACAACCCGGTGTTCTACGTGCAGTACGGTCACGCCCGTGGCCACTCGATCTTCCGCAACGCACGCGCGGAGGTGTTCCCGGAACTCCCCGAGGATACGGAAAAGCGCATCGCATGGCTCGCCGAGTCGGCGGTAGAGCGGCTGTCGGACCCGGCTGAGCTCGACCTTCTCAAGCGGCTCGCAATTTTTCCGCGCATGCTGGAAGCGGCCGCAAGCGCCCACGAGCCGCACCGAATTGCCTTCTATCTCTATGATTTAGCCAGCGAATTTCATGCACTTTGGACGAAGGGGCGCGATTTGCCCTATTTACGCTTCATTATCAATAATGATGCACTTCTAACGAAGGCGCGGCTGGCCATGGTCCAGGGCGTCGTCTCTGTCCTGGCATCGGGCCTCGCCATCCTCGGCGTCCATGCTCCGGACGAGATGCGGTAGTTTGGGGCGAACTACTTAAGGGGATTGTTGGGGGTAACCGGCAGAAGCCGGATCGCTTAGACTTGGTTGAAAGCCTTGTGGGTCGAAAGCCGTGCCTTGGTCGAGGGGGCGTGCGGCTTTCCCGAAGGGACGCATCATCACGATGGCCGAACGATATCAGGACAGACCGTTTCCTTCCGATGACTATGGTCGCGGTGGTGATCAGCATGGGAGGGCCGAGAGCGGCGATCCCTTGGCCGAGCTCGCTCGCCTGATCGGGCAGACCGATCCGTTCGCAGCGCAGGGGCGGCCCGGCGCGCACCCGCCAGCGGCGCCTGCGCCTGCCCAAAGGTATCAGGACGACGACTACCGGCAGGACGATTACCAGCAGGACCATGCCGAGCAGGCCTCGCCGCCGCCCGGACCACCCTCATGGATGCGGCGCGCCAATGTGCAGCCCGCGCCAGCCCCTGAGCCTGCGTATCCCGTTTCCGGAAGCCCGGTTCATCCGTTGCATCGCTATTCAGCCCAGCCGACCGCGCCGGAGCCTGATTTTCATCAGCCGCAGGCCCATCAGGATCCCGCTCACCAGGATCAGGCTTATCAAGCTCAGGCCTACCAGGATCAGGCCTACCAGCAGCCCGATCAGGCTTACCAGGAGCAAGCCTATCAGCAGCCCGATCCGGCGCGCTACGACGATGCGCTCTACGGACGGCTGGAGGCGGGCGAGCAGGACTACCAGCGCGACCCCGCCTATCCCGACGATCCTTACGCGTTCCAGAGCGACTATCCCGAGGCCGATCTCGACGAGCCGAAAAAGCAGCGCGGCGGCATGATGACGGTCGCGGCGATCCTGACGCTTGCCGTGGTCGGGACCGGCGCTGCTTTCGCCTACAAGACCTATGTGGGCTCGCCCCGCAGCGGCGAGCCGCCGATCATCAGGGCCGACAACACGCCGACCAAGGTCGTGCCGGCGCCGTCGGATTCTTCGGCGAAAGTGCCGGACCGCATGGTCACCGGCGATGGCACCGAGAAGATCGTGCCGCGCGAGGAAGCGCCTGTTGACGTCAACGCCAAGGCGGGAGGTCCCCGTGTGGTGTTCCCGCCGCTGAACCAGAACGCGAACCCGCCTCCGGTCGCGAGCGTGTCGCCGTCCAGTATTCCGCCGTCGGGTGCGGGTCCGAACCCGAGCAACGGGACGCTGCCGAACAATTCGCCGCGCCCGATCAGGACTGTGGCCGTGAAGGGCGATCAGAACGATAGCGCGGCGCCGCAATCGGCTGCGGCCAGGACGGCAACTGCGCCGAAGACGCTCACGGCACCAGCTGCGCCGATCGCCCCGCATACGCCCCCGACCTCGGCCAATGCCAGTGCCAACCAGCCGATGTCGCTGGCGCCGCAGGCGCCGCCAGCCGAACCGCCGCAGCGGATGGCTGCGAGCAACCCGACGCAACTCGCGCCCGCCAGCAGTGGCGGCTATATCGTACAGGTCTCGTCGCAGCAGAACGAGGACAGCGCCGCCGCATCTTACCGGGTGCTTCAGGGCAAGTATGGTAGCATCCTTGGATCGCGCTCGGCGGTGATCAAGCGGACCGATCTGACTGACAAGGGCAAGGGTATCGTCTACCGCGCCTTCGCCGGGCCCTATGGTTCGGCCGCGGAAGCGACGCAGGTCTGCAACAGCCTGAAGGCTGCCGGTGGACCACAGTGTCTCATCCAGAGGAATTAACGGCCGTTTCCTTGACCCCCTCGCGGGTCAGGGTTAATCGGCCGTTATGAGCACGCGGGCCTTCATTACGGGCGTATCCGGAACGGAACTGACCGCCGTAGAGCGGGAGTTTATCCGCAGCGAACGCCCATGGGGCTTCATCCTCTTCAAGCGCAATATTGAGACGCCGGCTCAAGTTGCTGCACTCGTTGCGGAATTGCGAGCGGCTGCGGGTTCTGCTGATGCCCCTGTCCTGATCGACCAGGAGGGCGGACGGGTGCAACGGCTGGGACCGCCGCATTGGCCGGTCTATCCGCCGGGCGCCATTTTCGCAGGCCTCTACGACATTGATTCGGCGTTCGGGCTGACCGCGGCGCGCCTCAGCGCCCGGCTGATCGCGGCCGATCTCGCCGATCTCGGCATCACCGTGGATTGTTTGCCCCTGGCCGACGTTCCCGTGGCCGGCGCCGATGCAGTCATCGGAAATCGAGCCTATGGCACTGAGCCGGGCAAGGTCGCGGCGATTGCCCGGGCCGTCACCGAGGGCCTGGAACAGGGAGGCGTGCTGCCGGTCCTCAAGCACATTCCCGGCCATGGGCGAGCCACCGCCGATACTCATTTCAAGCTGCCGACGGTCGATACATCCAGGGACGAACTGGAACGGACCGACTTCGCGGCATTCAAGCCGCTGGCGGATTTGCCGATGGCCATGACTGCACATGTTGTGTTTAGCGCGGTCGACCCCGCCCATCCGGCGACGACATCTGCGACAATGATCGCTGAAGTGATTCGCGGCGTGATCGGGTTCCAGGGTTTGTTAATGAGTGATGACGTGTCGATGAACGCGCTGTCGGGGAATATCGCCGAACGGACCCGCGCCATCTTCGCGGCCGGCTGCGACGTGGCCCTGCATTGCAACGGCAACATCGAGGAGATGCGCGAGGTCGCCGGCCAGACACCTGAATTGGCGGGCAGGGCGCTGGAGCGGGCAAACGCCGCGCTCGCGGCGCGTAAAGCACCGCAGCCGCTCGACCGCGCGGCCGCACGCGCCGAACTGGACGCATTGATCGCACGGGCAAACACGGCATCGGCATGACCGCAGAAATCCTATCGTTTGAAACCGGGCGGCCCGCAGAACTCGCCGAGGGTGAGCCGGCGTTGGTGGTGGACGTCGAGGGCTATGAGGGGCCGCTCGACCTGCTGCTCGCACTGGCGCGGCAGCAGAAGGTCGATCTCGCCAAGATCTCGATCCTGGCGCTCGCCGACCAGTATCTCCACTTCATCGAAGCCGCGCGAAAGATCCGGCTCGAGCTTGCCGCCGATTATCTCGTGATGGCGGCCTGGCTCGCCTTCCTGAAATCGCGCCTGCTGCTGCCGGAGCCGCCGAGTGCGGACGGCCCGAGCGCGGAGCAGATGGCGACGGCGCTCGCCAACCGCCTGCGCCGGCTGGAAGCCATTCGCGAAGCCGCCAACCGGCTGATGAATAGGCAACAATTGCTGCGCGACATCTTCCCGCGCGGTGAGCCCGAGCAGATCGCCGAGATCAAGCATCCGAAATACACCGCGACGCTCTATGACCTGCTCACCGCCTATGCCTCGCAGCGCCAGTCGCGCGTGCTGGCGAGCGTGCATCTGGCCAAGCGCACGGTGTGGTCGCTCGCCGAGGCGCGCGCCACGCTGGAGCGGCTGGTCGGCAGCATCAGCGAACAGGACGACTGGGGCGTTCTCGACGACTATTTGCTCCGGCACGTTGCCGATCCGACGCAGCGCGCGACGGTGCTGGCTTCGAGTTTTGCGGCTGCGCTCGAACTGGTGCGTGAAGGTCAGCTCGAGCTGAACCAGAAAGAGGCGTTTTCGCCCATCTATTTCCGGAAGGGGCGCCCTCAGCCGATCGTGGACGCAGCTCCTGCGCCCGATGCGCCGGTCGCTTAAGTGCAACAAGGAGAATCTGCCATGGCAAGCCTGGCTGAAATGCGGGTAGATGAGGCCGAGCCGATGGAGAACGAGTCCCAGGCACGTCCCGAAGAATTGCGGCTGCTGGAAGCGCTGCTGTTTGCTTCGAATGAACCGTTGGACACTGCGACGCTGGCCAAGCGCATGCCCGAGGGCGTGGACGTGAAGGCCGCGCTCGAGCAGTTGCAGGCCGACTATTCCTTGCGCGGCGTGAACCTCGTGCGGGTCGCCAACAAATGGACCTTCCGCACCGCGGGCGATCTCGCCTGGCTGATGACCCGTGAGAGCACCGAGACCCGCCGCCTGTCGCGCGCCGCGATCGAGGTGCTCGCGATCATCGCCTATCACCAGCCCGTGACGCGCGCCGAGATCGAGGAGATCCGCGGCGTCGTCACCTCGAAGGGCACACTGGACGTGCTGCTGGAAACCGGCTGGATCAAGCCGCGCGGCCGTCGCAAGACACCGGGGCGTCCCTTGACCTTCGGAACCACCGAGGACTTCCTGTCGCAGTTCACTCTGGAACAGCTCGGCGATCTGCCGGGCTTGGAGGAGTTGAAGGGCACGGGCCTGCTGGATTCGCGTCTGCCGACCGGATTCAGCGTGCCGACGCCGTCGGACGACCCGCAACTGCGTGAGGACGAGGATCCGCTGGAACCGGGCGAGGACCTCGATCTGGCGCTGGCGCCTGCGGTCGAGCCCGAAACGCCGCCGGAAGAGGGTGGTGAGGGCGGCAGCGCGGACTGACGTCCCAGCTCTTTTACCGGCCTCCTGCGACCAGTTAACACTAGCAAGATTACGTAGCGCCAACAGCGAATTGGCGCTGCCTTGGTCCTTGTTTTTGACACCTGCCAAGCCTAGGTTTCTGTGAAGATCGGCCGGTCCCCGGCCATACGCGTTTGGAGGATTGCAGGATGGGTTCACTTAGCATTTGGCACTGGATCCTGGTGATCGCAGTGGTCCTGCTTCTGTTCGGCCGCGGCAAGATTTCGGATCTGATGGGCGACGTGGCGCAGGGCATCAAGGCGTTCAAGAAGGGCATGCAGGACGACGACAAGGTCGCCGACAAGCCCGAGCCGGCCAAGTCCCTCGAGCACACTGCCGCGCCGACCGCGGCACGGTCCGACGTCGGCAGCAAGGCCGTCTGAGCCAGAGAGCACGCGAGACGCAGGTAGCGCCCGATCCTGCGCGCAAGGGATTGGCCGGTCGCGGCTGGCGTGAACGGAAGACCTCATGTTCGACATCGGGTGGAGTGAACTGGTCCTGATCGGGGTCGTGGCCCTGGTGGCCATCGGCCCGAAAGAGCTGCCGGGCGTGCTGCGCATGGTCGGGCAGTGGATGGGCAAGGCCCGCAAGATGGCCGCCGAATTCCAGGGCCAATTCCAGGAAGCGATGCGCGAGGCCGAAATGGCCGACCTCAAGAAGAGCTTCGATGAGGTCAAGGAAGCGGCTTCCGGTTTTGCCGGCAACAATCTGATGACCTCGCTGCAGAAGGACGTCAGCGACGCACTCCGCGTCGATGCCCTGGACAAGCCGGCCGAGACGACCACCACGGCGGTCGAACCGCCGGCGACTTCGATTGAAGCGCCGACGACGTCAAGTGACGCGTCGACGACGTCAAGTGACGCGTCGCTCACCCCGACCACTCCGGAAGCGCCGAGGCCGGAGACCTTCGTGGAGGCCGAAGCGCATGCGGCCGTGAACGAGCCGCTCGCCATCACCCGTGAGGTTGAGCAGGCGCAGGTCGCACAGGACACCGCACCATCCGAAGCGATCAAGGACGCCAAAGCGTCATGAGCGACGCCGATATCGAGGCCAGCAAAGCCCCATTGATGGACCATCTGATCGAGCTGCGGTCGCGGCTGATCAAGGCGCTGCTCGGCTTCGGCGTGGCCTTCATCTTGTGCTTCTTCTTCGCCAAGCAGATCTACAACGTGCTGGTCTGGCCGTTCGTGTGGGTCGCGGGTCCCGAGAACTCCAAATTCATCTACACGGCGCTGCTGGAATATTTCATCACCCAGCTCAAGCTTGCACTGTTCGGCGCCGGCTTCATCTCGTTCCCGATCGTCGCGACCCAGATCTACAAATTCGTCGCGCCTGGCCTGTACAAGCACGAGAAGAATGCCTTCCTGCCGTATCTGGTCGCGACCCCGTTCTTCTTCGTGCTGGGCGCGGCCCTGGTCTATTTCGTCGTGCTGCCGATGCTGGTCCGCTTCTCGCTCGGCATGCAGCAGGCCGGCAGCGACGAGACCGCGCAGATCCAGCTGCTGCCCAAGGTCGGCGAATATCTGTCGCTGATGATGTCGCTGATCTTTGCCTTCGGCATCGCTTTCCAGCTCCCGGTGATCCTGACGCTCTTGGGCCGGATCGGCATCGTCTCGGCAAAAATGCTGCGCGAGAAGCGCCGCTATTTCATCGTCATCGCCTTCGTCATCGCGGCCGTGCTGACGCCCCCCGACGTGCTCAGCCAGTGCTCGCTCGCGATCCCCTTGCTCGCGCTCTACGAGGGCTCGATCATCGCGGTGAGCATTGTGGAGAAGAAGGCGGCAGCTTCAAAGGCGGCCACCGGCACTGACGTATCGACCCCGGCTAATCCGGCGGAGTAGGGACGAGGTGTCATTCCCCGCGAAGGCGGGGAATCCAGTACGCCGCGGCCTCTCGGATAATCATTGACCTCTCTGGAATACTGGATCATCCGCCTTCGCGGATGATGATAGCCATGCTAGGAGACGCGCACATGTAAATCGTCAACATTCACGTTGACTGTTTACGCGCGGCCCCAGGACCACAGCCATGCACGACATCAAATCGATCCGCGACAATCCGCAAGCCTTCGACGCCGGCCTCGCCCGGCGTGGCCTGAAGCCGTTGTCGGCGTCGCTGCTCGCGATCGACGAGAAGCGGCGGGCGGCGATCCTGGCCTCGGAGCAGGCGCAGGCGCGGCGCAATGCGGCCTCCAAGGAGATCGGCGATGCCAAGAAGGCCAAGAACGAGACGCGCGCGGCCAGGCTGATGGCGGAGGTCGCCGAGCTGAAGACAACGATGCCGGAGCTCGAGGCGGCCGCGAAGGCTGCCGACGAGTTGCTGACAATGGAGCTGTCCGCGATCCCGAACATTCCATTCGATGAAGTGCCCGATGGTGTCGACGAGCACGGCAACGTTCAGCGCCATGTGTTCGGCAACAAGCGCAACTACGGCTTCGCGCCGCAGCTGCATGACGATCTCGGCACCGCGCTCGGCTACATGGATTTCGAGGCGGCGGCAAAACTTTCCGGCGCGCGCTTCGTCGTGCTGAAAAAGGGGTTGGCGAGGCTGGAGCGCGCGCTCGGCCAGTTCATGCTCGACCTGCATACCAACGAGCACGGCTACACCGAGATCAACCCGCCGCTGCTGGTGCGCAACGAGGTGATGTTCGGCACCGGGCAATTGCCGAAATTCGAGGACGATCAGTTCTGGGCGATCAAGGGCGAGCTCCTGGCCGCGCCGGACTCTGAGCGGCTGATGACCGAGCGCCTCGGCCTCATCCCGACCGCCGAGGTTGCCCTCACCAATCTCGTTCGCGAATCCATTCTCGACGAGAAGCAGCTGCCGATGCGGCTCACCGCGTTGACGCCGTGTTTCCGCGCCGAGGCGGGCGCGGCCGGGCGCGACACCCGCGGCATGATACGCCAACACCAGTTCACCAAGGTCGAGCTGGTCTCGATCACGACGCCGGAGGTGAGCAAGGACGAGCTGGAGCGGATGCTGTCCTGCGCCGAACAGGTATTGCAGAAGCTCGACCTGCACTACCGTGTGATGACGCTCTGCGCAGGAGATATGGGTTTTTCGTCGCAAAAAACCTATGACATCGAGGTCTGGATGCCGGGCCAAGGTGAGGGCGGCGCATTTCGCGAGATATCGAGTTGCTCGGTGTGCGGCGATTTCCAGGCCCGCCGCATGGATGCGCGCTCGCGTGGGCCGGACGGGAAGCCCCGCTTTGTGCACACGCTGAACGGCTCCGGGACCGCAGTCGGCCGCGCGCTGATCGCCGTGATGGAGACCTATCAGCAGGAGGACGGCTCGATCGCGGTCCCCAGCGTGCTCCAGCCCTATATGGGCGGGATCAAGGTGGTCGCGCGCGAGTAGGCGTGTTGCCAATCTGAAACTCAGAAACGTTTGGTTGCGAAGATCGCGCGGCCGGTTATCCTGCCGGCCACCCGACAACGCGAACCCCTCGTTCATGGCCTTGCACCGCGACATCTTCTGGGTGGGCAGACAATGGGCGGTGACAGGGGCCGGCATCCAGGCTGTCGATCAGCGGCTGCGTGGCGTGCTCGACATCGCGATCGCGCGGCTATGGGACGACGATCTGGTCCAGAGCCGGCGGGCCAAGCCCGGCGTGAATGCCGCGGATTTCGACAACGCGCTGACGATGGCACGGGAACGCTTTCCGCAGGCGCCGGTGGCGGACCCGTTCGTTGAACAGCTGGAGGCGCTCGGCGTCATCGAGGCTCCAATCGTGAGACCGGTCGTGCCGGCGATGAAGCTGCATGCGGAGGGCCGGCTGGCGCGCTTCCTGCCGCAATGGCGCGTTCGCCGCTAACAGAACCGGGAACGGCCGCCGGCCCCCGATCGGCCGGTTTGCCTGATCGGCCCCAGCCGGATAAGACGGATCAGACCCGTTTCAGGAATCGACCTTTCGCATGCGCATTCTCTGCACCAATGACGACGGCATCCACGCCCCCGGCCTCAAGGTGCTGGAGGAGATCGCACGCGCATTGTCCGATGACGTCTGGGTGGTCGCGCCTGAGCTCGACCAGTCCGGCGTGTCGCATTCGCTGTCGCTGAACGATCCCCTGCGCCTGCGCGAAGTCGGCCCGCGGCACTTCGCCGTGCGCGGCACGCCGACCGACTGCGTCATCATGGGCGCGCGCCACATCCTCGGCGCCAAGCTGCCCGACGTCGTGCTGTCGGGCGTCAACAAGGGCCGCAACGTCGCCGAGGACGTGGTCTATTCCGGCACCATCGCCGGTGCGCTGGAAGGCACCATCCTGGGGCTGCCGTCGTTCGCGCTGTCGCAGGAATTCAGCGTCGAGACCCGCGACCAGCCGCTGTGGGACACAGCGCGCAAATTCGGCCCCGACATCCTGCGCAAGGTGATCGCCGCCGGCATCCCGAAGGACACGGTCATCAACGTCAACTTCCCGGCTTGCGCGCCGGAAGATGTGCTGGGCATCCGCGTGACGCGGCAGGGCAAGCGCAATCTCGGCTTCCTCAGGATCGACGAGCGCAAGGACGGCCGCGGCAATCCCTATTTCTGGATCGGCTTCGAGCGCGCGGCGATGATTGATACGCCCGCCGAAGGCACCGATCTCGCGGCGCTGCGCGGACGCTACGTCTCCGTCACGCCGCTCAGACTCGACCGCACCAACGAAGCGTTTTCCGAGGCGCTGAGTGCGACGCTGAAGTAAGTCTGCTGGAACTTAAGGCCTAGCCGCCGCGAAGCGCGGCTTCGATGGTCTTGCCGAGCGCGTCGAGCTGAAACGGCTTCTGAAGCGCCGGCCGATCGCGGTACTGCTCGGGGAGCCCGGAGGAGCCGTAGCCGGTGGCGAAGATGAACGGGCAGCCTTTCGCCTTGATGACATCGGCGACCGGCGAGATGACCTTGCCGTTGACGTTGACGTCGAGAATGGCGATGTCGAACTCGGTTGCCTGGGCGAGCCGCATGGCTTCGGTGATGTCGCCCGCCTCAGCCGCGACCTTGTAGCCCAGCTCTTCGAGCATATCCGCGACCATCATCCTGATCATCACCTCGTCTTCGACGAGGAATACAGAGCGGCCTGAAAGCCCCGTCGCGGTCATGGTAGAGTCCTTGCCCATTGCCAAAAACGTTCGCAGATAACGTGAATCGACGCAATGCGCGTTTCGACGATCGGATGTCTGAAATGGCCATCGAGGCTCGCCCGTTGCAAGCCGATTTGTGGTCAGATACGCCAGCAGAAGCGTATCACGGGTTCCTGAACCGGAACAAGATTCTCGCGCCCCGGGGTTGGCATCCCGGATCCCCAAAACAGCATAAGCAGGCAATGACCTCCCATCAGCACCCGCCGGAAAAGATGATGTTTCAGCTCACGCTGAGGCGCCGGGGTATCAGCGACCAGGCGATCCTGCGGACCATGGAGGAGGTGCCGCGCGAGCAGTTCGTGGACGAAGCCGATCGCGACGGGGCCTATCGCGATACCGCGCTGCCGATCGCCTGCGGGCAGACCATCAGCCAGCCCTTCGTCGTCGCCTATATGACCGAGCAGCTCCAGCTCCAGAAGAAGCACCGTGTGCTCGAGATCGGCGCCGGCTCGGGCTACCAGGCCGCGGTGCTGTCGCGGCTCGCCGGCCAGGTGTTGACCGTCGAGCGCTACCGCAAGCTCGCGGACGCCGCACGTATCAGGCTTGAAAAGCTCAACTGTCATAATGTCGAGGTGATGCTGGGCGACGGACTCAATCTGCCGCCCAATATCGGCCCGTTCGACCGCATCATCGTCACGGCCGCGATGGAGCAGATTCCGGACAACCTGATCGAGCGGCTGGAGGTGGGCGGCATCCTGATCGCGCCCGTCGGCCCGCATCAGGGCGTGCAGACGCTGATCCGCCTGAGCCGGACCGAGGCCGGGATCGAGCGCAAGGAACTCGTCGACGTCCGCTTCGTGCCGGCGCTGCCCGGCGTGGCGCGGGAGCTGTAGAATTCCGGATTGGATGTGCTGCCAACATCTTATTGGGAGGGTTAAGCCGTTATTTACTCGGCGCGTGTTTACTTAAAAGACCAGTTCTGTTGCGTACGAGTGAGTAACCATGTCCGCTGTCGCCGAGTTGCTTTACTCGCGCCGCGTACCGCAGGTCGCGGTGCTGGCGCTGATCTCCTTCAGCTTCGCAGGGTGCAGCGCCGACATGTCGTCGCGCATGTCCCAGTCGAACTTCTCCAACCCCTTCGCGCAGGAATCGACCGGCTCGGTGCAGCAGGCACCGCCGCCGCAGCGCGAGCTGCCGCAATATTCGCGGCCACAGACGCAGTCCGGCTACTACCAGTCGCAGCCCTTGTCGCCGCCGGCGGTGTCTGCGTCGCAATCCTATCCGGTTGCGGCAGGTGGCGGTGTGTCTGGAGGCGGACGTGGCATGGGGTCCTACGCACCCCCGGCGCAGCCGCATCTGGAGACCACGGCCACCGTGCCGCCGCGCTCGGTTGCAGCCGCCCAGCCGGTCGGTGGAACCAAGATCATCGTCGGCACCAGCGATACGCTTGAGTTGCTCGCCAAACGCTATCGCGTCACGCCCCAGGCGATCCTCGCGGCCAACGGCTATAAGGGCCCGCGCTCGCTCTCGCCCGGCCAGCAGCTGATCATCCCGCACCAGGCCACGGCCGCTGCGCCCGCGCCGCTCATGGCTCCCGTTGCGGTGGCGCCTGCTGCGAAGCCGGTTGCTGCCGTTGCCGTGCCGCCGAGCACGCACTTCGTGAACCACGGCGACACGCTCGTCAGCATCGCCCGCAAGAACCACATCTCGGCGGCTGAACTGGCCCGCGCCAACGGCCTCAATCCGTCTGCAAAGCTCAAGCTCGGCACCCGGCTGGCCGTGCCCGGTGCCAGGACTGCCGCCCTCGCGGCGCCGGTTGCCGCGGCTCCGGTCGGATCCGCCCCCGTCGTGGGTACGCTACAGCCCGTCGCGGTCGCTCCTGCGCCTGCGACCAAGATGGCGGCCGTCGCCGCGCCGGTGCAGAGCGCGCGCCTGGCGCAGGCCACGGCCAATGTCGAAGAGAAGACCGCGGAAGCTCCGGCGAAAGCTGCGGAGACCACCAGCGCGCTGCCGACCTTCCGCTGGCCGGTGCGCGGAAAAGTGGTCACGACTTACGGCGCCAAGACCAATGGCAAGTCCAATGACGGCATAAATCTCGCGGTGCCCGAGGGTACGCCCATCAAGGCGGCCGAAGACGGCGTCGTTGCCTATTCCGGCAACGAGCTGAAAGGTTATGGCAATCTCATCCTGGTTCGGCACTCCAACGGCTACGTCACCGCATATGCCCATGCGAGTGAGCTGATGGTGAAGCGCGGTGATACCATCAAGCGCGGCCAGGTCATCGCCAAATCGGGTCAATCCGGGGAGGTGGCGTCGCCGCAGCTCCACTTCGAGATCCGTAAGGGATCGAGCCCGGTTGACCCGCTTCAATTCCTGAACGGGGCGTGAGGCCTGCGTTGCCCCGGCACTGAATCCGTCCAGTACGCCGCAGCCTCTCGATTGATCACAACCGTCTCTGGAATACTGGATTCCTCGCCTGCGCGGGGAATGACAGCGATGGGCCGGGCAACAGCTTCCGACTGATTACTTCGCCGTCAGCTTCACGCCGAGCCGTCCCGCAAGCTCCTGCACGAACTGCCAGGCGACGCGGCCCGAGCGCGAGCCGCGCGTCGTGGACCATTCCAGTGCCTCGCGTTCCAGCGCCTCGTCGTCGACCTTGACGCCGAAATGGCTGCAATAGCCGCGCACCATGGCGAGATATTCGTCCTGGCTGCAGCGGTGGAAGCCGAGCCAGAGGCCGAACCGATCCGACAGCGAGACCTTCTCCTCCACGGCTTCGCCGGGATTGATCGCGGTCGAGCGCTCGTTCTCGATCATCTCGCGCGCCAGCAGATGGCGGCGGTTGGAGGTGGCGTAGAGGATGACGTTCTCGGGTCGGCCCTCGATGCCGCCTTCGAGCACCGCCTTGAGCGACTTGTAGGACGCATCATTGCCGTCGAAGGAGAGGTCGTCGCAGAACACGATGAAGCGGAAGGACGAGGCGCGGAGCTGCTCCATGAGTGCGGGCAGGCTCTCGATGTCCTCGCGATGAATCTCGATCAGCTTCAGTCTGTCGGCCGGTTTGCGCCCCGCGTTGATGCTGGCATGCGCCGCCTTCACCAGCGATGACTTGCCCATGCCGCGCGCGCCCCAGAGCAGCGCGTTGTTGGCGGGCAGGCCATTGGTGAAGCGCTCGGTGTTCTCGATCAGGATGTCGCGCACCCGATCGACGCCTTTGAGCAGGAACAGCTCGACGCGGCTGACCCGTGGCACCGCCGCAAGGCGGCCGTCCGGGTGCCAGACGAAAGCATCCGCCTGCTTGAACGATTCGCGTTCGACGGCGAGCTTGCCTTGGGCGGAGAGGTGCGCCGCGATCGTCTCCAGTGCGCGAACGACGCGCTCCTGGGAGAGGTCAGGGGTCGCCTTGGAAGCTGCCTTGGCAGTTGCCTTGGAGGCCGCCTTGGGACGTTTTGCCGCGACGCGGGCATGCTTCCTGGCAGCGGTGCGGGGGCCTTTGCCGGCCGGGCTTTTGCTTGGTTTTTGGGGCATGTCCGAAGTTCCTGAGAACGCAGCCTTATCGGGCCTGAGCACGCTCCGCAAGGTGGCCAAATCGACGGTCTGGCAGCGTTGCAATTGGGGCAATGGCCGCTATAGTCCGCGCGAATTTGACCGAACCGGTCGCCATTTGGGCCTGACCGGTTTTCCCCCGTTCTCTCGAGGATCGTCCGAATGCTGATTACCCCTGCGTATGCCCAGGCTGCGGGCGCCGGCGACACCAGCGGCATGTTGATGTCGCTGCTGCCGTTCGCCCTGATCTTCGTGATCATGTACTTCCTGATTCTGCGTCCGCAGCAGAAGAAGGTCCGTGACCATGCCGATCTCGTGAAGAACATCCGTCGCGGCGACACCGTCGTGACCTCGGGCGGCCTCGTCGGCAAGGTCACCAAGGTCGTCGACGACGACCAGATCGAGTTCGAAATTGCTGACGGCGTGCGCGTGCGGCAGATGCGCTCGATGGTCTCCGGCGTGCGCGCCAAGGGCGAGCCGGCCAAAGAATCCAAGGAAAGCGCCAAGGACGACGCGGCGGCGAAGTAAGCGCTTCCGCGAGTCTCTCAAATCTCCTGATCTGACAGGTCCAGTCGATGTTGTATTTCACGCGGTGGAAGGCGCTCGGGATTATCCTGACGGCGCTGATCGTGTGCCTCTGCGCGGTCCCGAACTTCTTCCCCGAAGCGCAGGTCAAGACCTGGCCCGCCTGGGCGCAGCGCCGACTCGTGCTCGGCCTCGATCTTCAAGGCGGCTCCTATCTGCTGCTCGAGGTCGACGGCAATTATGTGAAGAAGGAGCGGCTCGATCAGGTCCGCGACGACGTTCGCCGGACGCTGCGCGATGCCAAGATCGGCTTCACCGGCGGCGTCACCGTGCGCAACGACGCGGCCGAGGTTCGGATCACCAAGGAATCCGACCAGCAGGCCGCGCTCGCCAAGCTGCGCGAGCTGGCCCAGCCGCTGGGCGGACTGGTCGGATCCAGCGGTCAGCGCGACCTCGAGGTGACGGATGCTGGCGGCGGCCTGATCCGGCTCGCCATCCCGCAGGCCGCGATGATCGAGCGCATGCGCAAGACCATCGAGCAGTCGATCCAGATCGTCGAACGTCGCGTCAACGAGCTCGGGACCGTCGAGCCCGTCATCCAGCGCCAGGGCAACGATCGCATCCTGGTGCAGGTCCCCGGCCTCCAGGACCCGACCCGCCTGAAGGAATTGCTGGGCAAGACTGCAAAGATGGAATTCCGCATGGTCGATCCTTCGGTGCCGCCGGACCAAGCGCAGCAGGGCGCGTTGCCGCCGGACTCCGAGTTCCTGCCGAGCGCCACGCCGCCGCCGCCCGGCTACGTGGTCAAGAAGCAGGTGCTGGTTGCGGGCGGCGACCTAACCGACGCCCAGGCGACCTTCGACCAGCGCACCAGTGAACCCGTCGTCAGCTTCAAGTTCAATACGTCAGGCGCGCGCAAATTCTCGCAGGCCACGCAAGAGAACGTCGGGCTGCCCTTCGCGATCGTGCTCGACAACAAGGTGATCTCCGCGCCTGTGATCCGCGAGCCCATCACCGGTGGCCAGGGCCAGATCTCCGGCAGCTTCACCGTGCAATCGGCCAACGATCTTGCGATCCTGCTGCGCGCCGGCGCGCTGCCGGCACCGCTCACGGTGGTCGAGGAACGTACCGTCGGTCCGGGCCTCGGCCAGGACTCGATCGAGAAGGGCGAGCTTGCGGCCTATGTCGGTTCGATTCTGGTCATCATCTTCATGCTCCTGACCTATCGGCTGTTCGGCGTGTTCGCCAACATCGCGGTGGCCATCAACGTCGCCATGATCTTCGGCCTGCTGTCGCTGCTCAACGCGACGCTGACGCTGCCCGGAATCGCCGGCATCGTGCTCACCGTCGGCATCGCGGTCGATTCCAACGTGCTGATCTACGAGCGCATCCGCGAGGAATTGCGTGGCGGCCGCAACGCAATCTCGGCGATCGACGCCGGCTTCAAGCGGGCGCTCGCGACCATCCTCGATTCCAACATCACTACCTTCATTGCCGCCGCGGTGCTGTTCTACATCGGCACCGGTCCGGTGCGCGGCTTCGCCGTGACGCTCGGCATCGGCATCATCACCACGGTGTTTACCGCCTTCACCCTGACCCGGCTGATCGTCGCTGGATGGGTGCGGTGGAAGCGGCCGCAGAGCGTGCCGATCTAGGAGCCTGATCGTGAATCATACTGTTCTCATCGGGCTCGGCGTCCTCATTGCCATTCTCACCGTGGTTGCGGCATTCGGCTGGCTGCCGTCGCTGCGCATCGTCCCCGACGTTACCCATTTCGACTTCACGCGCTTCCGCCGCATCAGCTTCCCGATCTCAGCAGCGTTGTCGATCGTCGCAATCACGCTGTTCTTCACCCACGGGCTGAATTTCGGCATCGACTTCCGCGGCGGCACGCTGCTCGAAGTGCAGGCCAAGTCCGGCACCGCCGATATCGCGGCGATGCGTACGACGCTGGATGGTTTGCGCCTCGGCGAAGTCCAGCTGCAGCAGTTCGGCGGTCCGGCCGACGTCCTGATCCGCGTCGCGGAGCAGCCGGGCGGTGACGCCGCGCAGCAGGAGGCCGTGCAGAAGGTTCGTTCCGCGCTCGGAGATTCCGTCGACTATCGCCGCGTCGAGGTGGTGGGTCCGCGCGTCTCCGGCGAGCTGCTGGCCTACGGCATGCTCGGCCTGATGCTCGCGATCGTCTCGATCCTGGTCTACCTCTGGTTCCGCTTCGAGTGGCAGTTCGCGCTCGGCGCCATGATCGCCAACGTGCACGACATCGTGCTGACGATCGGATTCATGTCGATCAGCCAGGTCGATTTCGACCTGACCAGTATCGCGGCACTTCTGACCATTCTCGGCTATTCGCTGAACGACACCGTCGTCATCTACGACCGCATCCGTGAAATGCTGCGGCGCTACAAGAAGATGCCGATGCCGCAGCTCCTCAACGAGTCCATTAACTCGACGCTGTCGCGCTCGATCATCACCCACTTCACGGTGACGCTGGCGCTGCTGGCCCTGCTCCTGTTCGGCGGTCATGCCATCCACAGCTTCACCGCGGTGATGATGTTCGGCGTGGTGCTGGTCGGCACCTACACCTCGATCTTCATCGCGGCCCCGATCCTGATCTATCTCGGCGTCGGCGAGCATCGCGAAGATGCGCGCGATACGGCTGCGCCGGCGAAGAAAAACAAGGCATGATCCGAACCGCATGCACTCGCAGGCGTTTGCGAGGGCGATAAGCCTATTCGGACGAAGCTCATGGCCGGCGATTCCAACGCACCGCATTTCCCGCGCTCGGCGCCGATCGAAGCCTATGGCAAGGGCGGCTTCGCCTTTGCCGGGATGTCGCATCGGGGCTCGCTGCTCTGCCTGCCTGACGCGATCTGGGCCTGGAACGTGACCGACCCGGCGCGGATCGACTGCTATTCGCTGGAGCGGGTGTTCATCTCCGCCAACAGTATCGACACGCTTCTGATCGGGACGGGAACCGGTGTCTGGCTGCCGCCGCCGGAGCTGCGCCAGGCGCTGAAAGCGGTGAGGGTGGTGCTGGACACGATGCAGACCGGACCTGCCGTGCGCACCTACAACATCATGATGGGCGAACGGCGCCGCGTCGCGGCCGCGCTGATCGCCGTGCCATGAGCAGTTCCGCGCCGCCGCCGGATTCCGCTGTCTTCTGCGCTGACCTCGTGCGCAGCCACGACTTTTCCCGTTATGCCGCGACCCTGTTCGCGCCTGCCCCCGAGCGCCGCGCGCTGCTGGCGCTCTATGCCTTCAATGTCGAGATCGTCCGCGTTCGCGATCAGGTGAGCCAGCCCTTGCCGGGCGAAATCCGCCTGCAATGGTGGACCGACATGCTTTCGGGCCAGGTCCACGGCAGCGCCGAGGGCAATCCGGTGGCGGCGGAACTGCTCCGCGCGATCCGCGATTTCGACCTGCCGGTCGAGCCGCTGTCGCTGCTCGCCGACGAGCACCAGTTCGACCTCTACAACGATCCGATGCCGACCATGACGGCGCTCGAAGGCTATCTGGCCGCGACTTGCTCGGCGCTGTTTGCCCTCGCGGCACGGATCATGGCGTCACCTTTGGACGCAGCGGAGCATCTCGCGCGGCATGCCGGGCTGGCCCAGGGCATCGCTCAGGTCATCGCGAACTTGCCGCGCGATGCGGCGCACCGGCGATTGTTCTTGCCGCAGCAGGTTCTGGCGAGCCATGGCTGCAACATGGAGGATGTGTTCGCCGGCAAGGAGACGCCGAATTTGCGCGCCGTCCTGAACCAACTCGCGGGCGAGGCCGGGCAGCATTTGACCACGGCCTTGTCGCTGTTGGCGGAGGTGCCGCCGTCGGCACGGCCGGCATTTCTGCCGCTGAGCCAGGTGCGGCCCGACCTCGATCGCCTGTCGCAGCCCGTGCGTAATCCGTTTACGCCGCAGCAGTCGTCGCGGCTGCGCACGCTGTGGACGCTGTGGCGGGCTTCACGATCGCGGGAATTTACCAAATAGAAGCTGGCTTATCGCCTCATTTTGCCAAATGCTCTATGCTGTCCCATGGCTGAATTGTCCCAAAGCGTGTCCTCTGATCTCAGCGGCCTTCCGGTCGCGCCCGATGATATTCATGCCGCCGCCAAGACCATCCGCGGCGCCGTCGTCGAGACGCCCTGTAGCTACAGCCGCACGCTGAGCAACATCTGCGGCTGCGACATCTGGCTGAAATTCGAGAACCTCCAGTTCACCTCCTCGTTCAAGGAGCGCGGCGCGCTCAACCGCCTCGCGGCGCTGACACCGGAGGAGCGCGCGCGCGGCGTCGTCGCGATGTCGGCTGGTAACCACGCGCAGGGCGTTGCCTATCACGCCAAGCGGCTCGGCATTCCCGCCACCATCGTCATGCCGGTCGGCACGCCCATGGTGAAGGTCGAGAACACCAAGCACCACGGCGCCGAGGTGGTGGTCACGGGCGCGACGCTGGAGGAATCCGCCGCGTATGCACGCAGCCACGGCGAAGCTCGCGGCATGATCTTCGTCCATCCTTACGACGATCCGCTTGTCATCGCGGGGCAGGGCACGGTCGGGCTGGAGATGATGAAGGCGGTACCGGAGCTTGACACGCTGGTCGTTCCGATCGGCGGCGGCGGCCTGATCAGCGGGATCGGCATTGCCGCGAAATCGATCAAGCCATCGCTGCGGATCCTCGGCGTCGAGGCCTGGCTCTATCCCTCGATGTACAACGCCATCCATGACGGCAATCTGCCGGCGCGCGGCGATACGCTCGCCGAAGGCATCGCGGTGAAATCGCCTGGCAAGATCACGACCGAAATCGTCCGCCGCCTCGTCGACGACATTGCGCTGGTCAACGAAGCCGAACTTGAACGTGCGGTCGCCACCCTGATCTCGATCGAGAAGACGGTCGTCGAGGGCGCCGGCGCCGCTGGCCTCGCTGCGCTGATGTCCGATCCCTCCCGCTTTGCCGGCCAGAAGGTCGGGCTGGTGCTGAGCGGCGGCAATATCGACACACGGCTGATCGCGTCGGTCCTTACCCGCGAGTTGGCGCGCGAGGGGCGGCTGACCCAATTGTCGCTCGACATCCCCGACAGGCCCGGTCAACTGGCTGCGGTCGCGGCACTGCTGGCCGAGGCCGGCGCCAACATCATCGAGGTCTCGCACCAGCGCACGTTCTCGGACCTGCCGGCGAAGGCGACGCTGCTGCAACTCGTCATCGAGACCCGCGACAGCGCCCATCTCGACGAGGTCATGGCCAAGCTTGGCGCATCCGGATTGAGTGCGCGCTGCACGTGATTGGCGCGACCGTTATTCCGGCAGGCCGGCGGCACGAAGCGCCTCGCCAAGGGACGACGCAAGCGCCGGGGAACAGTTGACGCCTGAGAACTGCCGACTGTAGCGGAACGTCGGATGCAACTCAAGCACCCGGGCGGCCGCCGCCTTCGCTTCTTCCAGACGTCCGAGCTTTGCGAGCGCCGCGGCCAGTTGCACATAGGTAATGCTATGTCGAGGATTGGCCTGAACCGACCGGTAGGCCGCACGACAGGCTTCTTCATATCGACCGCGGTGGAAGTGACCCATGGCCTGGGCGTCGAACGCAGCAAAGGCCCAGGGATCGAACGGACTGAGCCGCACGCCCCTTTCGCTCCACTCGATGGCGCGGTCGGCTTCGCCGCCCCAACCGAGCATGACGCTGCCGAGGATGTAGGTCAGCGCCGATGATGGGCTGATGGCGAGTGCGGCGTCGAGTGCAGTGAATGCTGCGGAACGATCGTGCCCATCCATGCCGATCGAAAAAGCCGCAAGGGTGAGAGCAAGCGCGTCATCCTGTCCGTGGATCAGGGCCGACCGAGCATGATCGATAGACGCGGCCCGATTGACCTCCTGCAAATCGGCTCGAAGGAACAGGCAATGGTGGCACATTGCGGCATTGCCGTGCGCTAGCGCATAAGTAGGCTCTAGCGCGATCGAACGCGCGAGCAGCACAAGGGCCTGCGTGACCTGCTCAGGCATTCCGGAATCGACATCCGGCTGGGCCCGCAGGACAAGATCATACGCATCGAGGCTGTCGGGCCGTTGGCGCTTGACCCTGTTGAATTCGGCGCGCCGCAGGCTCGGCGCAATGGCGCCGACGACCGATAGGGCGATGTCATCCTGGAGGGCGAAAACGTCCTCGGACCGGCGGTCGTAGCGCTCGGCCCACACATGCCCGCCGGTCGACGTATCGATCAACTGGCCTGTGATACGGACCGTTGTGCCGGTCTTCCGGACGCTGCCTTCCAGCACATACCGGACGCCAAGCTCGCGGCCGACCTGTTTCAAGTCCACCGCACGGCCCTTGTAAATGAACGTCGAATTCCGCGCGATCACGAACAGCCAATTGATGCGCGACAGTCCTGTGATGATATCGTCGACCATCCCGTCGGCAAAGTAGTCCTGCTCTGCATCACCGCTCAGGTTCGCGAAGGGCAAGACCGCGATTGACGGCCTGTCAGGCAACATCAGCGATGGCGCTGCGGAGGCGGCGGATGCGTGATCCCGCTGGGACGTCGTAACGGAGGGACCCACATAGCGGTAGCCGTGCCGCGGCAGGGTCTCGATCCAGCGGGCCTCTCCAGAGATATCCGCCAAAATGCGCCGCGCAGCAGCGATTTGGACGGTCAAATTACTGTCTTCGATTGCCTGGGCGGGCCACGCCGCCTCGATCAAGGCTTCCTTGGACACCGGCGCGCCGGCCCGTCGCACGAGCAGGGCCAAGAGCAGGACGGCTCGCTGGCCGAGGGGGGTCGGCTCGGCACCGTGGAAAAGGATTCTTGCATCGGCGTCCAGACGGAATGGACCAAATTCAAGGATCATGGCCATTGCCAAAGAAGGGCACATTTCGGAGGTTTTTTGCAATGTTTTCCGAACGGCTTCACCACTTTCAGGAGCCGCTGGATCACAATGGCGCAGTTTTCAGGCAGAGCCGCACCAAGCCATGGAGGGTCACATGAACGCCAAACCGCTCATCCGCAGGCCCGGCGAGACCAAGGGAATCATGCTGCGCGGTCAACCGATGGCCTTCCTGGTAACCGGCGAACATACAAAGCACACCAGCATGTTCGACTGGACGATACCGGCGGGGTTCGCCACAGGCCGGCACGCTCATCGCGTGCAGGAAGAGACCTTCTACATGCTGGAGGGCGAGTGCGAATGGCATGTCGGTGACGAAGTCGTCCGAGCGGCACCGGGGACCTACCTCTTCATCCCCCCGGGCGTCCCGCACAACATCACCAACGTCAGCGAGAAGCCCGCGCGCGTGCTCATGACGGTCTCTCCACCGGGACACGAACGCTACTTCGAAGAATTGGCCAAGCTGACCGCAAGCGGAGCCCCGGACGCGAAAGCCATCAGTGAATTGCGCGCCCGCTTCGACACCGATCAGCTGTCGGCGCTGACAACGAAAGGTTGAAGGCCATGTGCTGGGGCGACGGCGGATCGGCTTCGAACTCGATTCGGTCGCGCAGGTTCTTGCGCCTTGCTATCGCGGCACCAAACCCGCCAAATGGGCGATCAGCCGATCGATCTCGGCTTCCGTGTTGTAGTAATGCGGGGATGCCCGCACCACCGGCGGCAGCGAACGAATTTCGGCATCGATGCGCGTGCTCGACGGATCTGAGGCACCGATAGTGATGCCGGCTGCGGCCGCATCACTGACGACCGCTTCCGCCTCGTACCCTTCCATCGTGAAGCTGACGATGGCTCCCGGAGCGCGTCCGAGGTCGCGAATTCTGATGCCGCGAACGGACGCGAGGCCGCCCCGGAGACGGTCCGACAGCACGCGGCAGCGCTGCTCGATGGGGCCTATTCCGATGTCGAGGGCATAATCGACAGACGCGCCCAGTCCCAGACGCGCCGCGTAATTGTTCTCCCAGGTCTCGAACCGGCGCGCATCGTTACGCAGCCGGTAAGCATCCCGGGAGACCCAGGGCGCGGCGAAGTGGTCAATCATCGGCGGTTCGAGCTGTTGCAGCATCTCCCGGCGGACGTAGAGAAAGCCGGTGCCGCGCGGGCCGCGCAGGAATTTGCGGCCGGTCGCCGACAACATGTCACAGCCGATGGCCTCGACGTCGACCGCCATCTGTCCGACCGCCTGGCAGGCGTCGAGCAGATAGGGAATGCCTCGCGCTCGCGCGATTTTGCCGACGGCTGCAGCCGGATTGACCAGTCCGCCATTGGTCGGAACCCAGGTGATCGCAATCAGTTTCACGCGCTCGTCGATCATGCGTTCGAGCGCGTGGACGTCGAGCTCGCCGCTGGCGTCGCTCGGCACGACTTCGATGACGGCGCCTGTACGCTTGGCGACCTGAAGAAAGGCGACATAATTGGCAGCGTATTCCGCCTCGGCGGTCAGGATCCGGTCGCCCTCGCGAAACCGAAATGCGTAGAACGCCATCTGCCAGGCCACCGTCGCGTTCTCCATGAGCGCGATCTCATCCGGCGCGGCATTCAGCAGGCGCGCGACCGAGCCGTAGACCGCTTCCAGCCGATCGAACGCCCGGTCGGCCGCAGCGTAACCTCCGATCTCGCTCTCCAGATCGATATGCCGCTTCATGGCCTCCACAACGGGAGCCGGCATGAGAGCCGCCCCTGCGTTGTGAAGGTACGCAAGCCGGGAGGTAGCTGGCGTATCGGCACGTATTCGCTCGATGTCGATCAATTGCGCCTCCGCTTCTCGCGATCTCAATGCATGAATTAGGCGCGTGGAGGAGTGCGAGCAAGATGGCCGCCGGCAATGCCTGAGTTCGCCTCAGATACAGAGCCCGAGCAGCTTGATGTGACAGCCGCCGGATTTGGGCTTGCTTGCAGGAGCGGCCTCACGTTTCACGGCGACCAGCGGCTCCTTGTCCTTCTTGCGTTTGCCCTTCGGCTCGTAGTCGCCGGCGATCACCATCGCCCAATAGGTGCGCTTGCCGCTGGCGGTTTTCGCGTTCGCGATTCCGACGCGGGAGGCGTTGTGCAGCAGCAGGTTCTTGCGGTGTCCGGACGAGTCGATCCACTGGCCCAGCGTCTTCTCGAAATTGTCGTAGCCGTAGGCGATGTTCTCGGCGGCGCGGCCTGCGCCGGCCGGCGCGACGCGGCGATTGAACGGACCGAGGGCGTCGTGACTGAGGTCGTCTTTCGCCGCCATCGCGCGCGCCTGGTCCATGGCGATGCGGTCGAGGGTCGAATCCCGCACGACGCGGACCTCACCATGCTTGAGGCGGAAGCTCGAGATTTGATCGGTTGGGGATTCGGCCATTGCGGGCGTGGTGGCGAGCAGCAGAAGGCCAGCGATCAGGCTGCCAACCACACGATGCATCATCGTTCCCCGAGTACCCATGACCCCGTCAGCCCCTCCCGCAAAGCCCAAAATTCTCCGATCGCTTCTCTATCGCCAATGTGGGCGCTTCAAGGCGGGTCCACTGTGCTAGCCCGCCGGCAGGTCCGCCTCGAAATTGAAGCGATCGCGCAGGTTCTTGCGCTGCTCCAGGATGTCCTTGAGGAAAGCGCGGTCCTGGTCGTTCTTCATCATCGGCTCGATCAGGTCGAGCTGGTTCATGGCGACCAGTTGCAGGATCTCGGTGCGCGGCTTGCCACCCGCATCGCGGGGCAGTGCGTGCACGATTTGGATGTGTTCCGGCGGCTTTGGGCCCTTGGCGGCGGCGAGCTCGTCCCGCAATTGGCGTTCAAGGTTGGACTGATCAGCTTCAACGAAGGCATAGAGCCCGACACCGGAACGGCGGTCGGCAAAGGCGACGATGGCAGTGTCGCGCACGGCGGGATTCTTGCGGATCAGCTCCGCCAGCAGCGGCGCGTCGTTGACGAGCCGGCGGCCGCCGCCTTCGCGGTCGGTGAAGTTGAACAGGCCGCGTGTGATTGCCCGATAGACCTTCTTGCCGGTGGCGAGCCAGAGGCTGGCGGCGAACGACTTTTTCGCCAGGATTTTTCGCTCCCGCGGCGTCAGCGCATCAGGTGCATAGGAGCGCTTGTGCTTGAGCAGATGCCGCAGGTCTTCATAGGCCAGGACGCGATAGAGCCGGCCGCGTCGGTTGAAGCAGGCCGCAAGCTGGAAGTCGGTCACGTAGGCAAGTCCGTCGCGGCCGACCAGCCAGTTCTGTTCCTTGGCAAGGTCGTTGTGGCAGATGCCGGCGCGGCGCAGCCGGCGCAGCGCTGCTTTGGCCGAGCGGAAATAGGCGAGGTCGCCGTGCGGTTTGGCCAGATGCAGCGCAACGCCGTCGACGAAGCTGCGCGCCAGCGCGCGGCGTCCGGCCCACAATAGCTCGGGCCCGACGTTCAGCCCCTTGGCGAGCACCAGCGCATGCTTCTCTCGGGCGAACAGATGGCGTGCCAGCAAGAACGACCACCACGGTACTTCATCCAGCCGGCGCAGCACCGCGTCGACTTCACTGTTATCGCCACGGAAGCGCCCGCGCTCGACGGTCGAGAACACGTCGCGCTTGAGCAGGACGCCCTCGGTCCAGCGCGCCGAGAGTGTTGCGGCGTCGTCTTTGGGAAGTTTCATCGAAAACTCACGCCGCGGCGGCAATACGCAGGTGATCGGCGATCCAGCGATCGAGATCGGCGAGCGCCAGCGCGCTCATCGCCTGCTTCTTGGCCACGGTCTTTTCGTTCCCGCGCAGCCGGCTTCCGTCTGGCTTCTTCGTCGGTGCGCTGGCGAGCGGGGGGAATAGGCCGAAATTGATGTTCATCGGCTGGAACGAGCGCGTGCCGGGCTCGATGGTCTCGATATGGCCGCCGGTGATGTGGCCGAGCAGGGATCCGAGCGCCGTCGTGCCCGGCGGGCTCGCAAGTGTCTCGCCGCGCGCATCCGCGGCAGCATAGAGGCCGGCGATCAGGCCGACGCTAGCGGATTCCACGTAGCCCTCGCAGCCCGTCATCTGACCGGCAAAACGCAGCCGCGGCTGTGCGCGCAGGCGCAACTGGCCGTCGAGCAGCTTTGGCGAGTTGAGGAAGGTGTTGCGATGCAGGCCGCCGAGGCGGGCGAATTCGGCCTTTTCCAGCCCCGGAATGGTGCGGAAGATGCGCTGCTGCTCGCCGTATTTCAGCTTCGTCTGGAAGCCGACGATATTGTAGAGCGTGCCGAGCTTGTTGTCCTGGCGCAGCTGCACGATTGCGTAGGCTTTGGTGGTGGGATCGTGCGGATTGGTGAGGCCGACCGGCTTCATCGGCCCGTGGCGCAAGGTCTCGGGGCCGCGCTCCGCCATCACCTCGATCGGCAGGCAGCCGTCGAAATAGGGCGTGTTGGTTTCCCATTCCTTGAACTCGGTCTTCTCGCCGGCGACCAGCGCGGCGACGAAGCCGTCATACTGCTCCTTGGTCATCGGGCAGTTGATGTAGTCGGCACCGGTGCCGCCGGGACCGACCTTGTCGTAGCGCGACTGGAACCATGCTGCCGACATGTCGATGGATTCGCGGTGCACGATCGGCGCGATCGCGTCGAAGAAGGCGAGCGCGTTCTCGTCGGTCAGCTCGCGGATGGCTTCGGCCAGCGGCGCTGAGGTGAGGGGACCAGTCGCAACGATGACGTTGCTCCACTCGGCGGGCGGCAGGCCTGCAACCTCGTCGCGGGCGATCTCGATCAGGGGGTGGTCGTTGAGCGCCTTGGTAACGGCGGCGGAGAAGCCGTCGCGGTCGACCGCCAGCGCGCCACCGGCGGGCACCTGGTTGGCGTCGGCCGCACGCATGATCAGCGAGTCGAGGCGGCGCATCTCGGTATGAAGCAGGCCGACGGCATTGTTGGCGGCATCATCCGAGCGGAACGAGTTGGAGCAGACGAGCTCGGCAAGTCCGTCGGTGCGGTGTGCCTCGGTCATGCGAGTCGGCCGCATCTCGTGCAGCACCACGGGCACGCCGGATTTGGCCACCTGCCAGGCGGCTTCGGAGCCGGCAAGGCCTGCGCCGATGACGTGCACGGAATTGGATTGGGGTCCTGTCATGGGGCGGACAGGTAGCGCTTTTCGGCGACGAGTGGAATCGCCGAGATCGAGTTTTCTGCCACTGGATGCGACAACGCCCGCACGAGGCGGGCGCTATCGGTTTGTCCGGTGAAGGGCTGAACGATATCAGCCCTGATACTGACCGGCGGCAACGCGCGCGATGTCCGAGCGATCGAGGCCGATATCGGCCAATTCGCGATCGCTGAGCTGGGACAGCTCGGCAACATTGCGCTGATAGTCCCGGAAAGCCTGGATCATGCGGATGAGCGAGAGCAGCATTGGTAGTCTCCTGTAGTTTGATTCAGCCCTTGCCCGGGCGTCATCGTTGAAATGAATATAGGTGAGAGTGGTGCAGTGCGAAAGTTCCGATGTTGCGATGCAGCTAAGCAATATGTGCATGGCTCGGATAACGGACGATTAACCCGGAGGCACTGCCGCCCAAAGGGTAGGCGCAACGGGGGCATGCGCGCTATAAATGGCCGTGAATTCACGGACTTACCGCGGATATCCAGGTTCCAATTGGAGACGAAATAAGGTTCGTTCCATTCGTTTACAAGGCGATTGTCTAGCTCCTGCACCCAAGTCTCGCATGCGCGAACCGCATGAGAGCAAAAGAATAAAAATGAATTGAAATTCAATTTTATGTCGCGAGCGGCCGCGTTTCGACGGGCGCGGGGTTAGCGATTCGCTTGGTTCCGAGCTGGGCGGATCGACGTGACGGGCGGCTGCAAGGCAGACGATCCAATCCAGCCTCGGTTCACAGCTCCAACCGCTCCCATGGTGCAATGCACACACGCTGAACGTGTGGCCTTCATTACGAGGGTGTAATGAAAATCAGAAGTTTCGCATGCGGCTCTGCGTGGTGCGCAACATCACGCAATTCTCGCGAGGAATTTATTGCGTCATGTTGCCGCGCCCGGAGGAAAGTCATGTCGCAGATTCCGGCAATGTCGCTGGGTCTGTCCCAAGAACAAGAGAAGGAAAGTAACATCATGACGAAGTTACTCGGGGTTATCGCAATTGCCGCCGTCGCATTCGCCGTCGCGCCGGCCCAGGCCGCCAAGCACGCCATGGGCGGCTGCAGCTCGGCCAATCTGGAGAAGACCGAGACCGCGATCGAGGCCATGCCCGATGGCGACGGCAAGATGGTCGCGCAGAAGGAGATCGCGGCCGCGCAGGACTCGCTCCTCAACAGCAAAATGGGTGCGTGCGGTGCCCATCTGAACAAGGCGATGCACGCCACCATGGGCAAATAAGAAACTTCGAAAACGCACCAAGAGAGGGCCGGTCGCCGGGCGATCGGCCCTACGCTTTTGGCCAGCTAACATTTAAGGGGCGTGTGCCAGCTGGGTGGCGAAATGGGCGACGGTCTTGGAATAGACCTCGCTCTTATTCCACTGCTGGAGCACCGCAAAATTCGGGGCGCCAGGCTGCCAGTCCTTGCCGCGCTGCCAGCCATAACCAGCGAGATAGTTCGCGGTGGAGGCGAGCACGTCGGGGGCGTTGTGCAGGAGGTCGCGCTTGCCGTTGCCGTCGAAATCGACGGCATATTTCATCCAGGAGGACGGCATGAACTGGGTCTGGCCGAGCTCGCCGGCCCAGGCGCCCTTCATGTCGGCCGGTGCAAGGTCGCCGCGCTGGACGATGCGCAGCGCATCCAACAGCTCGGCGCGAAACTGCTCGGCGCGCCGGCAGTCATAGGCCAGCGTCGCCAGTGAGCGGATGGTCGCGAACTTGCCGGTGTTGACGCCGAAATCGGTCTCGAGACCCCAGATCGCGACCAGCACCTCGCCAGGCACGCCGTAGGTCTGCTCGATCCGCGACAGCACCGAGCCGTATTGCTTCATCATGTTGGAGCCGCGCGTCATGCGCGGCGGCACCATGCGGCCGGAAAACTCCTCGAAGGTCTGGGTGAAGACCTTTTGCGAGCGGTCGCGGCTGAGCACGCCCTGATCGAGTGTCACGCCGGTGAGTCCGGCGGAAATGGCCTGTTGCGAGACGCCTTTGGCCGCGGCGTCGGTTTTGAAGTCCGCAAGCCAGGCGTCGAAATTGCCAGAGCCGCAGGCAACAGCGGCGAGCGCTGGCTGGGCGGATAGGAATGACGCGGAGATGAGGAAGGCTGCGAGGGCGAGACGAGAAATCGTCGGGGTCATTCGAGTCAATTAATTCCGTGAAGTGATCTGACCGGCGGGCGCAATTTCGGTGGTAACCGCGGCCAAAGCAAGGCGTATGACAAGTGTGCGATCCTGCCCGGACCGGGGCAGGATCGCATGTCACGATATCGTCAGGCGTCGGTCCGATTGCGCCAGGGGAAGAGGTTGGCGGGGAAGTCGGCGGCCGGCTTGCGCGGACGATGCGGCGGAGGCGGCGCAGGACGCGCGCCCGGATCCGACACGATCACCTTCCGGTAGAGATGCCAGGTGGCATGGCCGAGCAGGGGGATCACCACGGCAAGGCCGAGGAAGGCTGGAATGGTGCCCAGCGCCAGCAGGACCGCCACGATCAGGCCCCAGGCCGCCATCGGCACCGGGTTCTTCGCGACCACGCGCAGCGACGTCACCATCGCGTCGAACGCGCCGGCATGGCGGTCGAGCATCAACGGGAACGACACGGCGCTGATGCAGAGCGCGGCAAGCGCGAACAGGAAGCCGGTGCCGCAGCCGACCACGATCAGCCACCAGCCTTGCGGGCTCGTGAGAACACGCGTCAGAAAATCCGAGATCCCGGATGCGCCTTCATAGCCGAACGCCGCGACGTAGATCGCCTGCGCGGTCGCAACCCAGGTCACGAACAGGGCGAGCAGCAGCGCGCCGAGACCGAGCATGGCGCCGAAGGAGGGCGAACGCAGCACCTCCATGGCATCCCAGGCGCTGGCCTCCTCATAGCGTTCGCGCCGGCTGGAGAGCTCGTAGAGACCGAGCGCGGCGAACGGGCCGATCAGGGCGAAGCCCGCGGCCAGCGGGAACAACAGCGGCAGCACCGAATAACCCATCACCACGCGGGCGAGCACGAGGCCCAGCACAGGATAGATCACGCAGAGGATGATGGCGTGGCTCGGGACCGCCTTGAAATCTTCCCAGCCGCGCTTGAGCGCATCGTGCAGATCGGAGAGTTGGATGGTTCGGATCACCGGTCCAGCCGCTTCCGCGGGCTGGGCCATGCTGGGGACATTGCCCCGGTAAAGTGTGGCCATGGTCGCTTGCTCCTTAGGCGGCCGAATCCGGCGCCGGCAAACGGCGCAAGCGGCCGCTCTTCTCTGAGTTTCGCGATCCCGACCAGACGCGAATTCCGGATGGCACCGCGAGCTGAACGTCAAGGCTACGCCCATTTGCGAGTCCTGTCCCTCACGCTTGGGTGAGATTCGATGTCGCAGTGCAACCTCGACAATGTCATTCGGTCGTCATTTCGCCGCAGATAAGCTGATGCTGCGTGTTGGTTCGCGGAACTTCGCGGGCGCAACGACGTAACTTGGTCTATAAGTGCCACTCAAGGCCCTTCCAACGGATCCTTTTCGGGGAGCAGACATGAGCATTTTCGGGAAAATCATGGGCGCGATCTTCGGCAGCAGTCATGCTTCCGCCGCGCCCGCAGGCAGCGCACCGTCGGGCACCGCGCCCGCTAGCGCCGCGCCTGGCGGATCGGCGCCTGCTGCCTCGCCCGGGGCGACAGTGGACGTCGCTTCGATCGTCGATGCGGCGGTCGCCGCGCACAAGGGCGAGAAGCTGGAATGGCGCACCTCGATCGTCGACCTGATGAAGGCGCTCGATATCGATTCCAGCCTCGCTGCGCGCAAGGACCTAGCCAAGGAGCTCGGCTACAGCGGCGACACCAACGATTCCGCGAGCATGAACGTCTGGCTGCACAAGCAGGTGATGTCCAAGCTCGCCGCCAATGGCGGCAAGCTGCCGCCTGAAATCAAGCACTGACCGACCCTCGGTCGTCAGCCAAGGGCCCGCGATCTCGCGGGCCCTTATGCCGATTCAGGCGACGAGATCGGCATCCTCCGGATGCCTCTCGAGATAATCGACGACGAAGCCGCAACCGGCGATCACCTTGTTGCCGTCGCGGCGGATCAATTCCAGCGTGCCCTTGACCAGCTCGGACGCGATGCCGCGGCCGCGCAACGCGAGCGGCGTCTCGGTGTGGGTGATGATCACCGCCGATGGCGTCAGCCGGTAATTGGCGAAGGCGATTTCGCTGCCGACATCGAGTTCGAAGCGGCTTCTGTCCTTATTGTCGCGTACCGATGGCGCCATGCAAAATCCTTCCGACATGCTGCTTGCCTCTGATCTAGGCGCCTGAACCGGCCCTTGCCAAGGTGCGACCAAGAGAGGTTGCCGCAGGGGAGATATCCGGAAAATGCGTGTCCCGCTCGGCCTGATGGCGCTGCTCGCCGCGCTGATCTCGACGGCGCCGGTGCCGGCTTCGGCCGAAGGCGGTCCGGCCTGGGAGGCCTGCGTGGGATTGACCAGCACGCCGGACCAACAGGTCAAGGCCTGCTCGACCGTGATCGACACGAAGAGCGAGAGCGGATCTCGGCTCGCCGGCGCCTATTGCAACCGCGGCCATGGGCTCACCGAGAAGCGCGAGCTCGACGCCGCGCTGTCCGATCTCGACGAGGCGGTCAGGCTCGACCCCGGCTACGCCTGCGCCTACAACAACCGCGGCCGCGTCTACAGTTTCAAGCGCGACTATGATCGCGCCATCGCCGATTACGATCAGGCCATCAAGCTCGATCCGTCGCTGGCGCTGGCCTACAGCAATCGCGGCGAGTCGCGTTTCAACAAGGGCGACCTCGACGGCGCCTTCGCCGACTTCGACGCCGCGATCAAGCGTGATCCCAATTACGCAATGGCCTACGCCAATCGCGCGCTGGTGTATTACCGCAAGCACGACATGGCGCATGCGCTCGCCGACTACACCACGCGGATCAAGCTCGCACCCGATCTGCTTGCCTATATCGACCGGGGCAACGTCTATCGTGACAGCGAGCAGCTCGATCGTGCCGCCGCCGACTATGGCGAGGCGATCCGTGTTGCGCCGACCGACGCGCGCGGCTGGCGCAATCGCGGCATGATCCGGCTCTATCAGGGTGACAGCAAGGGCGGCCTTTCCGACTACGACAAGGCGCTGCAATACGATCCCTCCGACGTGTTCTCGTGGAGCAATCGCGGACAGGCCAAGCTGCGCCTCGGCGACAAGCAGGGCGCGATCGCCGATTTCAGGAAGGCGCTGGAGTTGAAGCCGGGCCTGCCGACGGCGCAGGAACAGCTGAGGAAGCTCGGGGCGTTGTAGCTCTCCGTCATTGCGCGCGATGACGATGCTAGACCTTTACCAGGCCCTGATTGTCCGGATGCTTCAATCGGTCGCTTTGGCGAGCCTGGAATCCTCGGGCTGCGGCTGCGGGCGCAGGCATCCCTGGCAGATGACAAGGGAACGGTTGACCCTGGCGTCCTGCTCGGCCTCGATGCCATCCTGCGCCTGCCACCATTCTTTCGAATAGGGCTGAAGCCCGGCTTGCGATCTGTTGCGCTCGGACCGGACGGCGGTCCGGGTTGGTTCTGAGGCAGCACGCGGCCGATTGGGATTCTCGCCCGCGCCATCCCAGCCATAGCGCGCAGGCTTGAAGGCGGGATCGGAGGCCAGATGCGCCTGCGGGCCCACGGCACACCCGGCAAGCGCCAGCGACAACAGGAGGAGGGCGGGCGCTTTGACCATGATGCGGCACTCTGTACGCGAGAACTGACGGAGGTTGCGCCGATCATGTTTAAAATTTCCTGAACGGTTGGATGGGCTGCGCTGCGACTCGCGGCCTTGCAGGGGCACTGGCTATGGCGATAAATGGGCTGCAATGAGCGGGAGGCTTGCGCGCCGTCCGCTATCGAAGAGGAAGCCCGATGCAGCCCCTGCGCATGTCCCGCCGCGTCATGAATCTCGCTCACACACTGACCCAGAATGCGCGGCGGCATGGATCGCGTCCCGGGTTCGTCTGGGGTGACAGATCCTGGACCTGGCGCGAGATCGATGCGCAGGTCTCGGCGCTCGCCGCAGCACTCGCCGCGCGCGGCATCGCCAAGGGCGACCGCATCCTGGTTCATTCCAAGAATGGCGACGAGATGTTCTTTTCGATGTTCGCGGCGTTTCGGCTTGGCGCCGTCTGGGTGCCCACCAATTTCCGCCTGATGCCGGACGAGGTCACCTACCTCGCGCAGGCCTCCGGCGCGAAGGCGTTTCTGTGCCACGTCGATTTTCCCGAGCACGCCGCGGCCGTGAAGGGCGGGGCGCTCGAATTCACCTGGAGCATTGACGGCAAGGCCACGTTCGGTGAGCGCTCGGTTGCCGACGCCATCGCCTCGCAGGCAAGTCACCTCGTCGAGAACGCTGCCGTCGAGCATGACGATCCCTGCTGGTTCTTCTTCACATCGGGGACCACCGGCCGCTCCAAGGCGGCGGTGCTGACTCATGGCCAGATGGGCTTTGTCGTCACCAACCATCTCGCCGATCTCACGCCCGGCGTCACCGAAGCGGACGCCTCGCTGGTGGTGGCGCCGCTGTCGCATGGCGCCGGCGTGCATCAGCTGGTTCAGACCGCGCGCGGCGTATGCACTGTGCTGCTGCCTACGGAGAAATTCGACATCGACGAGGCGTTTCGCCTGATCGAGGCGCATCACGTCAGCAATCTCTTTGTCGTTCCGACCATTCTGAAGATGATGGTCGAGCATCCCGCCGCCGACAAGTACGATCATTCCTCGCTGCGCCAGGTGATCTATGCCGGTGCGCCGATGTATCGCGAGGACCAGAAGGCTGCCCTGAAGAAGCTTGGCCAGGTCATCGTGCAGTATTTTGGTCTGGGCGAGGTCACCGGCAACATCACGGTGCTGCCGGCGGCGCTGCATGATCCCGAGGACGGCCCGCACGCGAGGATCGGCACCTGCGGCTTCGAACGCACCGGCATGCAGGTCTCGATCCAGGACGACCAGGGCCGCGAGCTCGGCGCCAACCAGAGCGGCGAGATCTGCGTGATCGGCCCTGCGGTGCTTGCCGGCTATTACGACAACCCCGAGGCCAACGCGAAGGCGTTCCGCAACGGATGGTTCCGCACCGGCGATCTCGGTCACATGGACGAGGAGGGGTTCGTCTACATCACGGGACGCGCCTCCGACATGTATATCTCCGGCGGTTCCAACATCTATCCGCGCGAGATCGAGGAGAAGATCTTGACGCATCCTTGCGTCGGCGAGGTTGCAGTGCTTGGCGTGCCCGATGCGACTTGGGGCGAGGTCGGCGTTGCCGTCTGCGTGGCGCGCGAAGGCGAGAAGCCCGTCAGCGAAGCGGAGATGGCGGCGTTCCTTTCGCCAAAAGTGCCGCGCTACAAGATGCCGAAGCGGTTCTTCTTCTGGGAGGCCTTGCCGAAATCCGGCTATGGCAAGATTCCGAAACGCATGGTGCGCGACGAGCTCGAGGCGCGCGGGCTGCTCGATCTCGACAAGACACAGGCGGGCTGAGCGTACGCGATGCGGAGTATCAAGCAGCCAGGCGCACCCGTCGCAGAGCGTATCCAATGCGTCGAGGCGAGGGGACGCGCTTTCTCCTTCACGATACAAGCAGGTCTGCCGCTGCTGGAAGCCGCGCGCCGCGGTTTTGCCGCAGAGGGATTTGCCGGCGGCGTGCTGAGTTTTGGCAGCGGCGCGCTGGGGCCTTTCGCCTATGTCATGCCCGCGCTGTCGAAGACCAGCGAGAACGCCGCGTTCTACAGCGAGACCTTTAGGCCCAGCGGCGTGACGCGCACGAAGCTCGGCAGCATGACGCTGGGCCTGCGCGATGGCGCGCCGTTCTTTCATTGTCACGGTCTTTGGACGGAGGCCGATGGTGGTCGCGCCAGTGGCGGCCACATGCTCCCGGACGAGACTGATGTCGCCGAGCCGTTTGAGGTCGAGGCCTTCGGTGTCGATGGTGCAATGTTCACCGCCGAGCCCGATCCCGAGACCAACTTCAAGCTGTTCGGGCCGGTCGTAGCCGCGAGCACCGGCGTGCGCACGGTCAGCCGCGCTTTCGCGATGCGGCTGCGCCCCAATCAGGATTTTGCGGGCTGTCTCGAAGACTTCTGCCGTGCGCACGGCATCGTGCGTGCGAAGCTCCATGGCGGCGTCGGCTCGACCATCGGCGCGCACTTCACCCATGGCGGCGTGACCGAGCCGTTCGCGACCGAGCTTGCGATAACGGCCGGTGCGATTGCGCCCGGCTCCACCGGCGCGCTCGAAGCTGCGCTCGATGTCGCCTTGATCGACTACACCGGCGGCATCGCCGAGGGCCGCCTGGTCCGCGGCGACAATCCGGTCCTGATGACGATGGAGCTGGTGCTGGAAGCGCTGGAGTAATGAGCGACCGGCGCCTGAGCTCGCAATGACGGAGTGGAGGCAACTGTATTCTCCACTCTCGTGTCCCGGACGCGACGCAGCGCGTAGCGGTGCGGTGCAGAGCCGGGACCCAGTAAGCCGCACGGACGGATTGCTGATGCATGGGCCCCGGCTCTGCAGCGCACCGCTGAAGTAGCGCTGCGCCGCGTCCGGGGCACGGGAGCAAAATCCATCTTCGTATTTCAATCCACATAGTCCGCGCGGTTTCCCGTTCTCGCGGCACATCGTGCCCGAGCTTTGCGGCAGTTGCCGCCCCCAAAAGTGCCGAGGGCGCAGGGAAGGCCGGGCGCCGGCTGGCACCCGCGGTCCACTGTGCGAAAGTTGCGTTACGAAAGCTGCACAGCGGCATACAGGTGAAGCCAAACGACCGGCCTTCCCTGCGCAGTGGTTTTACGGCTTATGTCGTGATCTCCCCGGGGAGCGATGCACTATTGCCCCCGTCGCCTTGCAGATGGCTGATGTTGCAGACCCGGTCGGGCCGTCACATCACCACAAGATTTGGCGCACAGACCCCGGGCGCCAGGACCACACGATTTTGCCGTACGCGGGCTGCACCGGTCGTGTGCGCGCGGATCGCTGCTCACGGAGTGATCCGCCCTGCAACCACCCTCGTGCCGACGCCGCCCGCGTCCACCACGTCCCATCCCGCGTTCGTGACGATCGCGATCCGCCCCTCGGCCGGGTTGGGGTGGCTCTCTATACGATAATCCGAATACGGATAAAGAGAAATATTTTGACGCGATAGCGTTGACCTCGCGGTGGGATGTTTTGCCTGCCGGGCGGCGCAAGAGGTTGTGGGTTGCGTATATCTTCGCCGCAACGGCGCCATGTACCGGTCTCCCCACGGCCCCAAAATGAGCTAGGATGATCGCAGCGCGCCTCAAGTCGCGCACGATCAACGAGACGTATGAGGGAACGAGATGAGGGTGACGATTGGACGGCGCACGCTGTTGGTGGCGGCGCTGACGGCGGCGGGAGCGGCGGCTTTGACGGCGGCGTTTGCGCCGGCCTGGGCCCACGGTCCGACCCGGCAGAAGGTGCGCGAATCCATCGAGATCAACGCCGCCCCGGCCAAGGTGTGGGCCGCGATGGGCAATTTCCAGGACATGAGCTGGCTGCCGCCGGTCACCAAGACCGAGGGCGAGAAGGACAACGAGATCGGCGCCACCCGGAAGCTGACGCTGACGGGAGGAGCGACCGTCGACGAGGAGCTCTACAAGTTCGACGCCGCCGCCATGACCTATTCCTACCGGATCACCAATGTGGACGTGAAGGTGCTGCCGGTGACCAATTATTCCTCGACGCTGACGGTGACGCCGAGCGCCGACGGCAAGGGCTCGACGCTGGAATGGGCCGGCGCGTTCTACCGCGGCTTCCCCAACAACGAGCCGCCGCCGGAGCTGAGTGACGCGGCCGCGGTCAAGGCGGTGAAGGGGCTGTATCAGGCCGGCCTCGAGGCGCTGAAGAAGAAGATCGAGAGCGGAAGCTGACCGTGCGGGCGCTGGTCCTGGCGGCGCTGGCCGCCGGCCTCTGTCTTGCGCACGCATCCGCCGAAGAGGCGTTCGTCACCAACCAGCTCAGCGACGATCTGATGGTCGTGGACCTCGCCACGGCGCGCGCGGTAGCGACCATCCCGATCGGCGGCAAGCCGGCCGGCGTCGCGGTCAGCGCGGACGGACGCTTTGCCTATGTGACGAGCCCGGATGCCAAGGCCGTGACCGTGGTGGACGCAGCAACGCGGCAGGTTGCGGGGCGGATCGAGGTCGGCGGTGGGCCGCTCGGCATTGCCGTCGCGCCTGATGGCCGGACCGTCTATGTCGCGGACTGGTATGCGGCGGCGGTGCGGGTGATCGACGCAGCAACGCGCAGCGTCACGGCCAGCATTGCGGTCGGCGCCTCGCCCTCGGGGCTCGCGGTGACGCCTGATGGCAAGCTGCTGCTCTCGGCCGACCGTGACGACGACAGCGTCTCGGTGGTGGACACCGCGACGCGCGCGCGCAAGGCGACCATCAAGGTCGGCACGCGTCCGTTCGGCGTCACCATCGATGTCGAGGGCAGGCGCGCCTACACCGCCAATGTCGGCTCCAACGACGTCTCCGTGATCGATATCGCAGAAGCGCGCGAAATCGGGCGCGTGCCGGTCGGGATGCGACCCTATGCGGTGGCGCTGACGCTGGGCCGCGGCTTCGTCACCGACCAATATGGCGGCACGGTCAGCGTGTTCGATGTTGCGACGCTGAAGCCGGTGAAGCGCATCAATGTCGGCGACTATCCCGAAGGCATCGCCGCGACCGCGGACGGCAAGCGAATCATCGTCGCCTGCTGGGAGAGCAACACGCTCAGCATTATCGACGCGGCCGAGCTGAAGGTGATCGGCGAGGTGAAGACCGGCGACGGCCCGCGCGCGTTCGGGGCGTTCTTGCGCAGGACGGAGTAGAGGATTGATGTGCACGCTCGTCAGGGCTACGGCACTGGAGACAACGTTCGCACGACCTCATCCATCCGCTCAAACACATGATCCGGCGCCAGCGCCCGCAGCGCCGCCGGCGCCGCATAACCCCAGCACACCGCACCGCAGGCAATCCCGACGGCCCGCGCCGCCTCGATGTCACGCACCTCGTCGCCGATCGAGATGACCTTGTCCGGCTCCACGCCGGCGCGGCGGATGACCCGGCGGAATTTCGCGGCCTTGCCGAACAGCGACGCCGCGCAATCGAAATGCGCGAACAGCGCGGCGGAATCGCCAAGCTTCTCGCGCGCATTGGCCTCGCTGTCCGACGTCACCAGCGCCAGCTGCACACCGTTTTCGGCGAGCGTTCGCAGCATCGCCTCGACGCCCGCAAACAGAAAGATCTCCGCGGCCGCCTCCGCCTTCAGCCGCCGCGCATGCCGCGCGATCGCCGGCAGCTTCCACAGTGGTACCTCGAGCCGAGCCAGAATCTCGCGGCTCGAAGCATGCCGCAGAGCCTCGATATCCTCATCCGCGACACGGCGAAATTTGAAGCGATCGGCGACATCGTTGATGACGCGCAGGAACCACGGAAAGCTGTCGGCCAGCGTGCCGTCGAGATCGAAGATGGCGAGGGAGTAGGGCAGCTGCAATAGGTTAATCAGCCCCTTTTTGTTCCCGCGCCCTGCGAGCTTCCATTTCGTTGGTTTCGACGGCTAGATCTTTTTGAAATCTGCGAAGCGAGACCTGTCGTGAATCGCGCTCGATTTGGAATTCAACCATTCCAGATCCATTGTACCAGTAGATGAAGTCGACCGAATTCATGTCCCGATCTTGTTCGTAAAAGTCGCGAAAGCCGTCGACCACGAGATCTCGCATGTCATCGTCAGGGAATTTGAACCACTCGCCTTTATGCCAACAATTCGCGAGGCCCTCGTGGATCATGCGTTCTAAATGGCTCATATTCCAGAAGGGCTTCATCGCGATCACGTCAATATCTGGGCTCCAAGTCAGAGCGTCTCTGACACGGCGTTTTGGATCTCTGGTCTTACCGACCTTGTAAAGGTCGCCGGCCCGCATCAGGTACAGCCACCCTGGATCAAGCTTCGGTACACCGAAGATCTTCAAGTTGGGACGAAATTCGCTCCAATCATCGGTCATGGAAGCTCTCTACTCTGCCGCCTCGCTCGACGCGCGTCTCCGCTTCGGCTTCCGTGCCTTCGCCAACACCGGCGCCAAAAACTTCCCCGTGTAGCTCCTTGGCGCCTTGGCGATATCCTCCGGCGGGCCCCAGGCGACGATTTCTCCGCCGCCGTCGCCGCCTTCGGGGCCTAAGTCGATGACCCAGTCCGCGGTCTTGATCACTTCGAGATTGTGCTCGATGACGACGACCGTGTTGCCCTGCGCGACCAGCTCGTGCAGCACCTCCAGCAGCTTCTTGACGTCGTGGAAGTGCAGGCCGGTGGTCGGCTCGTCCAGGATGTAGAGCGTGCGGCCGGTGGCGCGCTTTGACAGCTCCTTTGCGAGCTTGACGCGCTGGGCTTCCCCGCCGGAGAGCGTTGTGGCCTGCTGGCCGACGTGGATGTAGTCAAGGCCGACGCGATGCAGGGTCTGGAACGTCTCGCGCACGCGCGGGACCGCCTTGAAGAACTCGGCCGCTTCCTCGACGGTCATGTCGAGCACGTCGGCGATGCTCTTGCCCTTGAACAGGACTTCGAGCGTCTCGCGGTTGTAGCGCTTGCCCTTGCAGACGTCGCAGGTGACGTAGACGTCGGGCAAAAAGTGCATCTCGATCTTGATGACGCCGTCGCCCTGGCAGGCCTCGCAGCGGCCGCCCTTGACGTTGAAGGAGAAGCGGCCGGGCTCGTAGCCGCGCGCTTTCGACTCGGGCAGGCCGGCGAACCATTCGCGGATCGGCGTGAAGGCACCGGTATAGGTCGCGGGGTTCGAGCGGGGCGTGCGGCCGATCGGCGACTGGTCGATGTCGATGATCTTGTCGATGTGCTCGAGGCCCTCGATGCGGTCGTGCGGCGCGGCGCCCTCGCTGGCATTGTTCAGCTTGCGGGCGATCGCCTTGTAGAGCGTGTCGATGAGCAGCGTCGACTTGCCGCCGCCGGAAACGCCGGTGACGCAGGTGAACAGGCCGAGCGGAATTTCGGCGGTGACGTTCTTGAGATTGTTGCCGCGCGCGTTCACCACCTTGATGGTGCGGCGATGGTTCGGCGGGCGCCGCTCCGGCACCTCGACCTCGAGCTCGCCGGTGAGATATTTGCCGGTGAGCGATTTCGGGTTGCGCATGATCTCGGCGGGCGTGCCTTCGGCGATGATGTTGCCGCCATGCATGCCGGCGCCGGGGCCGATGTCGAGCACGTAATCGGCCAGCAGGATCGCGTCCTCGTCATGCTCGACCACGATCACGGTATTGCCGAGGTCGCGAAGCCGCTTCAGCGTGTCGAGCAGGCGCGCGTTGTCGCGCTGGTGCAGGCCGATCGAGGGCTCGTCCAGCACGTAGAGCACGCCGGTCAGTCCCGAGCCGATCTGCGAGGCCAGGCGGATGCGCTGGCTCTCGCCGCCGGACAGCGTACCGGAGGAGCGGGACAGCGTGAGATAGTTCAGGCCGACGTCGAGCAGGAAGGTCAGGCGCTCGCGAATCTCTTTCAGGATGCGGCCGGCGATCTCGTTCTGCTGCGCGTTCAACGCCTCCGGCACGGTCTCGAACCACGCGCCGGCGCCCTTGACCGACATCTCCGAGATGTCACCGATGTGCTTGCCGCCGATCTTGACGCAGAGCGCCTCGGGCTTGAGCCGAAAGCCGTTGCAGCCTCCGCAGGGCACATCGTGGAAATATTTCGACAGCTCCTCGCGCGCCCACTCGCTCTCGGTCTCGCGATAGCGGCGGTTGATGTTGGTGATGACGCCCTCGAACGGTTTCTTGGTGTCGTAGGAGCGGACGCCGTCTTCATACGAGAACTTGATCTCGTCCTCGCCGGAGCCGTGGAGGATCGCGTTCTGCGTCTTCTTCGGCAGATCCTTCCATTTGGTGGTCAGCGTGAACTTGTAGTGCTTGCCGAGCGCAGTCAGCGTCTGAATGTAATAGGGCGACGAGGACTTGGCCCAGGGCGCGATCGCGCCCTTGCCAATGGGGAGCTCCTTGTCGGGGATGACGAGGTCTTCATCGACATGCTGCTCGACGCCAAGGCCGCCACAGGCGGGGCAGGCGCCATAGGGATTGTTGAAGGAGAAAAGCCTGGGCTCGATCTCGGGGATGGTGAAGCCGGAGACCGGGCAGGCGAACTTTTCCGAGAACAGCATGCGCTCGGGTCCGCTCTTGTCGTGGATCTTCGCGGTCTTCTTTTTCTCTTTCTCTTTCTCTTCCGCGGGCGCGGTCGCCGGCGCGTCGGCGAACTCGATGACGGCGAGGCCCTCGGCGAGTTTCAGCGCGGTCTCAAAGCTTTCGGCGAGGCGCTGGCCGATGTCGGCGCGCACCACGATGCGGTCGACGACGACGTCGATGTCATGCGGGAATTTCTTGTCGAGGGTCGGCGCCTCGCTGAGCTCATGGAAGGTGCCGTCGATCTTGACGCGCTGAAAGCCCTTCTTGAGCCATTCGGCGAGCTCCTTCCGGTACTCACCCTTGCGGCCGCGCACGACCGGCGCGAGCAGATAGAGGCGCGTGCCCTCGGGCAGCACCAAGACGCGATCGACCATCTGCGAGACGGTCTGGCTCTCGATCGGAAGGCCTGTGGCCGGCGAATAGGGCACGCCGACGCGCGCCCATAACAGGCGCATGTAGTCGTAGATTTCGGTGACGGTGCCGACGGTGGAGCGCGGGTTCTTCGACGTCGTCTTCTGCTCGATCGAGATCGCCGGCGACAATCCGTCGATCTGGTCGACGTCGGGCTTCTGCATCATCTCCAGGAACTGGCGCGCATAGGCCGACAGCGATTCGACGTAGCGACGCTGGCCCTCGGCATAGATGGTGTCGAAGGCGAGCGAGGATTTGCCGGAGCCTGACAGCCCCGTGAACACCACCAGCTTGTCGCGGGGAATCTCGACGTCGACGTTCTTGAGGTTGTGCTCGCGCGCGCCACGGATCGTAATTGCGCGCAGGTTTGATCCCACGTTCGGCTGTTGGCGCTTCGCCTTGATCACTTCATCCATCCTGGTGGTCCTCAAGAATCCCAAAGGCGCGCGATCGCGCCAACGCTGGAAGGCGCGCTTCGCCCGGAACCGGGATCGGCGCCGATGGGTATGTCAGCGAACGTAGGAAGAACGAGGAGGGATTTCCAGTGGCTCTTGCGAATCGTCAACGGATTGTTGGCGCGCTGGCGGCATCTGGCAGCAGGAGGGCCAGCGGAACTACGCTGCAGGAGACCGCGCAAACAAAAAGGCCGGCGCAAGGCCGGCCTTTCGTAACGATGTGACGTCGGTCGTGCAGATCAGTACTTCGCGACGATCGGACCGCCGAAGCGATAGTTCAAGCGAACCGTGGCCATATCCACGTCCTGCTTGATGCTGTCGCTGCGGGTGTTCACACCGAGGAAGGTGAAGCTGTCGGTGTGCTTGCCCATGAACAGATGGTTATATTCGACGGCGACCGACCAGTTCGGAGCGAAGCCGAACTCGATGCCGGTGCCGACCGTGCCACCCCAACGGGTTTCGTTGGCGGTATCGAGGGTGACGCCACCCAGAGTGCCGCTGAACTTGTTGTGGGTGACGGCCGCGCCGCCCTTCACGTACCAGAGCACGTTGTTCCAGGCATAACCAACCTGACCGGTGAAGAGGCCGATGGCGTCGATCTTGGTGTTGTTCACCAGCGGGAAGAACGCGGCGGGCGAGCTGGTGTTCGAGCCCTTCAGGTCAGCCCAATCGCCCTGGGCTTCGAGGCCGAACACCCAATTGCTGGACTGCCAGCGATAGCCGATCTGGCCGCCGACGATGGCGCCGGTTGCATTGTGGCAGCCTTCAGCCGTGACGGGGACTGGTGCGCCAAGCACCGAGGTCGTATCCCAGCAATTGTGGCTCGAGCCGCCACCGGCGTTGGCGCCGATGTAGAAGCCGGTCCAGTTGTAGACCGAAGCCATAGCCACCGGAGCCTTGGTGTAGGGGCGCGCCGCGAGATCAGCGGCCGAAGCCGGGGCAGCGAGAGCGAACAAACAGGCCGAAGCCAACAAAATCTTTTTCATTTTCAACTAGGGTCTGTTGGGATTCATCTGGAGTTTATCGCGGCCGCGGCCAGATAGATCATTGAAGTGAAGCTCTGGTCGGTCTTGTCGGCGCGCATTGC